>JABMNR010000200.1 GCA_013203465.1 Alphaproteobacteria bacterium | reverse complement strand
GGCGTAGATGCCGATGAAGGCCGCAGCGGCCAGCCCCTTCTTCACCGAATTTTTTAAGGCCCGGCTGCCGACCCGGATCACCGCCTGCACCACCACCACCAGGACGGCGGCTTTCAATCCAAAGAACAGCGCGGCGACCGGCCCGAGCGACCCGAACAAGGTATAGATGATGCTGAGGCCCATAATCGCCAGGAAGCCGGGCAGCACGAACAACGCTCCCGCCATCAGCCCGCCCGCCGTGCGGTTCATCAGCCAGCCGATGTAAATGGCCAGTTGCTGTGCCTCAGGACCCGGTAGCAGCATGCAGTAGTTCAGCGCGTGCAGGAACCGCGGCTCGTCGAGCCATCGCTTCTCGTCAACCACCAGCCGGTGCATCAACGCGATCTGGCCGGCCGGCCCGCCGAAGCTCAGCAGGCCGATCTTAAACCAAATCCCGGTCGCCTCGCGCAATGAGACACCGCTGCCTCGGTGATCGGGGGCGTTCATGGAGCGACTCCCGCCGCGACCACCGGCCAGTTGTGGGTTTCGTCGCTGGCGAAACGCAGCCAGGCGTAGAGTGCATCATACAGCACGAAGCCCTTTTCCATGGTCGCGTGATCATCCGCGTTGGCGGCGGACATGCCCAACGCCATGGCCAGCAACCCGGCGGCTTGCGGCGCGAGATCAAGCCGGGCGGTGTCGGCGCCGCGCACGATCTCGGCCAGTTGCCGCAGGCTCGGATCGTCGACGCCAAAATGGTCGAGAAACGCATCAAAGCTGCAGCGGTCGCCGTCGTGGGTGAAATCGACATCCGGCACGTCGAACGGCACGCCGCCGAGTTCCTCGGCGACGCCAATCACCCAATCGGCATGGACGTAGTGGATCTCGGCTCTCGCGTCGACGAACCGGCGAATGAACCACGGACAGGCAACACGATCGATTTTCGGCCGCTCGCGGGTGACCCAGCGGCTGGAGACGGCGGCATCCGCCGGAGCAACGGGCGATTGCCGGACGACAGGACCACCGGCCGCCCGGTAGGCGTCGATGCCGCCATCGAGAATCGAGGCGTCGACGCCGTGCAGCCGCAGCGCGGAGACGGCGCTTCGACTGACCTGATGGCCGTGCACGCAATAAACCACCACCGGCCGATCCATCGGCATATCGGCGAGCCAATTTTCGACCCGCGTATGGTCGCGCCACAGGGCGGCCGGCAGGGTCACGTCATCCGCCTCGAAAGCGGCGCGGCGGCGCACGTCGACCACGACGAGATAGTCGGCGGAGCCGACGCGTTTGATGAGCTGTTCGCAAGAAATGGTTTTTGAGCCAAGGCGCATAGCTTGATCTCCTCGCATTGGGAGTATCAAGCGGTGCTTGGGCCGGGAGACTCGCGTCACCAGGGCCTTGGGCTGCCGGGAGACCGCATCACCCCGACGGGCGGGTGTATACATCCGGCTCGCCGGGGTTGGCAAGAGTGCGATTGCCGGCTCGAAGCGACACCACGCCGCACGCCGTAACCCGGCCGTTGATTTGACCCGCCGCACTGGCCGCGTCATATCCCACCCATGACCGATGCCGAACGTCCCCTCATCTCGAAAGCCGCCCGCGCCCGGCCCACCGTTGCCGCGTGGCTGTTCGCCTCGGCTTTCATGGTGGCGGCGATGATCGTGATCGGCGGCATTACCCGGCTGACCGAGAGCGGGTTGTCGATGGTCGAGTGGCGGCCGCTGATCGGCTGGATCCCGCCGCTCGGCGACGCCGAATGGGACCGGGTGTTCGCGCTGTACCAAAAGAGCCCGGAGTTCCAGCGGGTGAATTCTTGGATGGATCTGCCGGCGTTCAAGACGATCTTCTTCTGGGAGTATGCCCATCGGGTCTGGGGCCGGTTGATCGGCGTGGTGTTCGCGCTGCCGTTCGCGGTGTTTGTTCTGACAGGCCGGATTGAGCGGGCGCTGGTGCCGCGTCTCGTGGTGCTGTTCGCGCTCGGTGCGGCTCAAGGGGCGATCGGCTGGTGGATGGTGACCTCCGGTCTGGCCGACGAGCCTCGGGTCAGTCCCTACCGGCTGGCGGTCCACCTCTCGATGGCGTTCCTGATTCTCGGCCTGCTGCTGTGGACGGCGCTGGGTTTGGTTTCCCGCGACCGAGCCTCATCTTCTTCCTCGCATTCCCGGACGCGTAGCGAACCGGGATCCAGTCTTAACGCGCGTCTGGACCCCGGCTCTTCGGCCGGGGATGCGGAGAGGGAGAAGACCGCCAAATCCCTCCACGTTGGCGCGAGCCATGTCCTCGCCGCGATCGCTCTCACCATCGTCGCCGGCGTCTTCGTCGCGGGCACCGATGCCGGCTATGCCTACAACAGCTTCCCGCTGATGGACGGCGGGTTCGTGCCGCCCGGGTATTGGGCGCCGGAACTCGGGTGGCGCACAGTGTTCGAGCACGTGCCCGCCGTGCAGTTCCACCACCGCTGGATCGCCGTGGCAACGGCGGTGCTGACCCTCGGCTTCGTGCTCTGGGCGCGACCGAATGCGCCGGGAGCGGCGCGCCCGCCGCTGGCTTTGCTGGGGGTCATGGTGCTAGCGCAGGTCGGGCTTGGTATCTGGACGCTGCTGGCGGTGGTGCCGGTCTGGCTCGGCGCGCTGCACCAGGGCGGGGCGGTGGCATTGTTCAGCCTGGCGGTGTGGACATTGTTCGGTCTGCGGCGAGGCTGAACGCCAGGCGCGGCAGCATTCGCCCGGGGATTTCCGGTACGGGATGGTCGCCGATCCGGATTGCACCCAAACGAAGATAGAAGGCCTCGGCGTACGGGTCCGAATTGAGCACGATCCGGTCCGTCCCCCACCTCCGCGCTTCTTCCGCGAATGCCAGGAACAGGCGTTTGCCGACGCCGCGTCCGATGGCCGGGGGATCGACCCAGAGATGGTCGAGTTCGGCATCATCGCCGTGCGCCATGAGCAGGCCGACACCATCAACGGTGCCGTCGGTGTCGTGCACCAACACGAAATGCGCCGCGATGTTCTCGGCGGTGATCGCGATGGTGCGGCGGAATACCGCCATGTGACGCTCGTCATAGGGCCAATGCGCCTTGGCGCGCAGGGCGATGGCGGTCAACGCCCCGGCCTCGTCCGGTCGTGCCCGGCGGATGTGTGTCTCAGCCATCGCGCGATCCTCCGAGAAAGGCCGCGGTCTCGGCCACCGCCTCGGCCAGGCCGCAGCGGTTGACCGCCACCCCGTCGGGAAAGGCGCCGAGCAGGCGGCTTGGCATCATCGGATCGAGCAGCACGAACACTCCGTGGTCGTCGGCGCGGCGAACCAGCCGGCCGAACGCTTGCTTCAGGCGCAGCCGGGTAAGCATGTCGGTGTAGACGTTGCCGCCGAACGCCGCCCGCCGCGCTTTGTACAGAATATCGGGGCGCGGCCACGGCACCCGGTCGAACACGATCAACCGCAGCGACCGGCCGGGCACGTCGACCCCGTCGCGCACCGCGTCGGTGCCCAGCAGGCAGGACGGTTCCTCGGCCCGGAAGATGTCGATCAGGGTCGACAGGTTCATGCCGTCGACGTGCTGGGCGTACAGCGGCAGGCCGGCTTCGTCCAACGGTGCGGCGATGCGCTGATGCACCGCCCGCAGCCGGCTGATCGCGGTGAACAGGCCGAGCGCCCCGCCACCGGCCGCCTGGAACAGCGCGCGGTAGGCGGCGGCCACTTGATCCAGATCGTCCTTGCGCACGTCGTTGATGATGAACACCCGGGTTTGCGCCGGGTAATCGAAGGGCGAGGTGACGGCGGCGCGGATCGCCGGGCTCGACAGGTGAGCGGCGCCGGTACGAGCCTCGGCGGCCACCCAATCGGCCTCGGCATCGCCCGAGCCGTCGCGCAGGGTGGCCGAGGTCACGACCAAGCCGTGGGCGGGTTTGACGACGGCCTCGGTGAACGGCAGTGTCGGGTCGACCCAGTGCCGGTGCAGGCCGACATCCAAATCACGCCCCTCGATCCGGTCGATCGCCATCCAATCGACGAACTCGGCCGGCGTGTCGGCGTCGAGGCTCTTCAGCATGGCGCGCCAGCCGCCGATCATGCCCTCGCCGCGCCGGGTGATCGAGCGGGCCACCGCCTCGATCCGCAGCCGGGTGTTGGTGTCCAACTCGTCGGCTTCGTCGTCGAGCCGGGCCAGCAAAATCTTGCGCAGGGCCAGCATCGGCTCGCTCAGGCGTTTCAGCGCCGTGTCCAGCGCGCGGGCCGCGTCGGCCAACCCGTCCAGCGGTGGCTTGGCGTCGCATTCCAGGCCGTAGGGACTGCCGGGATCGGACACCCGGGCGTAGACCTGTCGGCGGATCAGCACCAGGAAGTGTTCGGCGACGCCGCGCGGCTGTTCCTCCGCCAGCCGGGCGGTCCAACCTTCACCGGGCAGGGCACGGGCCGCGTCTTCCACCTGATCGACCAAGGCAAGCGCGGCGTTGTCACCGGCCACCAGCTCCTCGACCCGGCGGCGCAGGCCGCGTACCCGACCGGCGCGGCGGCTTTCGGCGCCCAACAGCCAGCGGCGCAGCTCCACCGTCTCCAGCGCCGACAAATGGGCGGCGAACGCCCCGTCGGCGGCGTCGAACACATGGTGACCCTCGTCGAACACGTAGCGGGTCGGTACCGTGCCGTCGTCGAGTCCGCCCAACGCCGCCTGGATCATCACCAGCGCATGGTTGGCGACCACCACTCGCGCCCGCCGAGCCCGGCGGACCGACTTTTCGATGAAGCATTTGTGGTAGTGCGGGCAGGCGGAATAGACGCACTCGCCGCGCCGGTCGGCCAACCCCAGGGTCCGCCCACGTCCCAGGATATCGGCCAGCCAGGACGGAAAATCCCCACCCTGCAGATCGCCGTCCCGGGTCGCCCGCGCCCACCGCGCCATCAGCCCGAGGGCGGTGGCGTATTGCGGTTGCATCGGCAGGGTGCGGCTGGCCTCCTCCAGATTCAGGAGGCAGAGGTAATTTTCTCGTCCCTTGCGAACCACGACCTTCAACGTCTTCGAAATAGGGTCCGGATAGACCCGGTCAAGCTCGTCATCGATCTGATGCTGCAGGTTGCGGGTGTAGGTCGAGATCCAGACTGCGCCCTCGTTTTTTTCCGCCCAGATCGAGGCCGGGGCGAGGTAACCCAAGGTCTTGCCGACACCGGTACCCGCCTCGGCCAGCACCACGGTCGGTTCGCCCTCCCGCTCACGCGGGTGGAACGCGGCGGCGACGGCGGCGGCGTAGTCGGCCTGGGACGGCCGCGCCTCGGACCCGCCATCGAGGAAGCTCGCCAGTTTCTCGCGCGCCTCGGCCTCGGTCACCGGCCGATGTCCGGCCGGCGGTGGCGGCGCGTGCTCCGACCATTCCTGCAGATCGCGCCAGATATCCATCAACCCGGGTTTGATCGGGCCCGGCGGTCCCGGGTCGGCCTCGCCGAGCGCCTTGAGCACCAACCGTCCCCAGGGCCAGCCGCCATTGTGCATGACCTGGGCGATCGGTCGCGCCCAGCGGTCACGCTCGCCCAGCGCTTCCCGCTCGACCATCTCGGCCAGCAGCGCGTCGGCAACGGCGATCAGCGTCGCCGGCATGGCGTCGAGGGCGCGTGGGATCTCCAACTCCATGGTGTCGGCCAGCCCGCGCGGGGTGGGCAAGCAAAAGGCCGCCGGACGGACAAAGGCGAACAGCTCCAGCACGTCGTAGGCGGCGATGCCATCGAGCCCCAACCGCCGGGCGATCGACCGGGCGTGGCAGACGACCGGCGGGGTGTCGTGGCTGCGGATCGCCGCCTGCGAGAAGGTCAACCGGTCGACCACGCCATCGCCGCCACGCCACGCCGCGCCCAGGGGCGAGGCGTGCAAGGCGTCAAGGGTCGAGAGATCGGCGGCGACGGGAGAACGCATGTGGTCGGTGTAGCAAGCCACATCGAGGTTTGAAACCGGAACCCGAACAAGGGAAGATCGAGCGCGTTCGGTCACGATCGGGCAAGGCCATGATGAACCATACGAGTCGCGACTCCATCCTTAAGGCGCTTGACGACGATCTGGTCCGCCTGGCGTTGCGCCGGGCGTCCGTTGATGCCGTTCTGGAAGCGAGCTGCCATGCCTTGGTCGCGGCGGGTGTGCCGATCGACGAAGCGCGCATCGGGATTCGAACGCTGCATCCAACAATCGATGCCTTTGGCGCGACCTGGGCCGCTGGTGCGATCGTCGATCACAACATGTTCGCGCACACCGAATCCGATGACGAACAATGGCGGCGCAGCCCGCTCTATCACCTTATTTCGAGCCGCGGCCGGTTGCTCAGACGGCGCTTGACGGGGGCGAAGGTGATCCGGGATTTCTCCGTGCTCGACGATCTGCGGGCCGATGGGTTTGCTGATTACGTCGTGATCCTGGTCCCGTTCGGTGAGGACCGGGGCCGTGGGCTTGAGGGTGGAATGGTGTTGCGGTGGCTGACACGGCACCCCGATGGCTTTCGCGACGACGATGTCGCCTTGCTCGACCGACTGGCGGATCGACTGGGCGCGGCCGTGCTGCCGGGGCAGGAGCGGGTGATCGCGCGCAACCTGCTGGATGCCTATATCGGCCCGCGATCCGGCGCGCGGGTTCTGGACGGCGCCATTCAGCGGGGTGACACGGTTACGATCGACGCGGTGATTCTGTTCACCGATCTCGCCGGTTTCACCAAGGCAAGCGATACGGTGCCCGCCGACCGCATGGTCGACATGCTGAACCGTCACATGGATGCCATGGTGCCACCGGTGATCGAGCATGGCGGTGAGATTCTGGCGTTCCTCGGTGACGGGTTCCTGGCGGTTTTCGAAACCGGGGATGACCCATCCGGCGCCTGCCGGACGGCTCTCGATGCCGCGATCGCGATCCGCGACGGGACCACGGCCTTGGCGGGGCCGCTGATGTCGGATGGCTTGCCGTCCCTGTTGGCGGACACCGTGCTGCACCTGGGCGCCGTACGTTACGGCAATATGGGTGCCGCCGGACGCCAGGCGTTCACCGTAATCGGTCCCGCCGTGAACGAGGCCAGCCGGATCGAAGCCCTGTGTAGTTCGTCGGGAGAGCGTATCTTGGCCTCGGGCGTGTTTGCCGAACGCGCCCAAGACGATCGATTGGAGCCGCTTGGCGCGCGCCGTCTGCGCGGGGTGAGTGAGCCGGTGATCGTCCATCGCGTTGTCGCGCCCAGAGAAAAGCGGACGGCCGCCGGTGACGGTTGATGCCGGGCGCTGAATTTCTCCAGGGATTGGCCTTCGGTTTGGCGCTTGCCGTGCCGGTTGGCCCGATCGGGCTGTTGTGCATTCGCCGCTCGCTGGAGGATGGCTTCACGATCGGCTTCGCCACCGGGTTGGGGGCGGCGGTGGCGGATGCCGGTTACGGCGCTGTCGCGGCGTTTGGACTAACGGCGGTGTCGGCCTTCCTGTTGGCGTGGCAGACGCCGCTGGCGCTGGCCGGAGGGGCGTTTCTGATCTGGCTCGGCATCGGTGCGTGGCGTCGGCCGCCGTCCGATCCGGCGGCGACACAGAGCCGGGCGCGTCGCCCCTTGGCCGCGTTCGCCCAGACAGCACTGCTGACCGTTGCCAACCCGCAGACCGTGCTGACCTTCGTGGCGCTGTTCGCCGGGCTTGGTGTGATGGTGGGGGAGGACGCCGGCTGGACGGCGGCGACGGCGCTGGTGGTGGGCGTGTTCCTTGGTTCGGCCGGCTGGTGGCTGGTGCTGGCGGGGGGGGTGGCGGGCGTGCTGCGCCACCGCCTGACGCCCGGGATGCTGGTCTGGGTCAACCGGGCCGCCGGGGCGGCGATCATCGGCTTCGGCGTGACCGCGATCACCCGTGGCGTAGGGTTGCTGTAAGGTGGCCGGTACCATCCAGTCCGTCTCCGCCATCGGCTCCGCCGTCGGTTGATCTCGGTCAACGAAGGCAGCGCGGCATGACGGTAGCCTTCGCGATATCGCCTCCCCGAGGGAGGTGGCATGTCAACCGAGGAGGCCACCATGCGCATGGGAACGACGGCGCGCGTTCGAGCCGGCTTTGTATCCGTGGTTCTGGCTTTGATCGTCATAGCGGCCACGGGTTTCGTGGCGCTGGCGCAATCGTCTGATCGGAGCGCTCCGAGAAGCTGGTGGGATATGTGGAACCCGCCCTGGATGCAGCGTGATATGTGGGGGCGCGGCCAGATGGACACCGACATTCGTCAGAGGATGTCCCGGCATTGGACCTTCATGAACCAAGGCGCGCCAACCGAGTATCGCGGCGCCTTGAACCCGTATTCGGCGGACACCGAGACGATCACCGAAGGCCGCGCGCTCTATCAACAGAACTGCGTGCGATGCCATGGCAAAGAGGGTTTGGCCGACGGTGAGGTGGGCCGGGCGCTCAACCCCTCGCCGGCGTTGCTGGCGTATCTGATTCAGATGCCGATGGTGGTCGATGAGTACCTGCTGTGGGCCGTGTCCGATGGCGGGACGGCGTTCGGCACGGCCATGCCCGCGTTCAAGGATACCCTGACGGAAGACCAGATATGGAAGATCGTCACCTTCATGCGTAGCGGCTTTCCGCCGGGGATTATGGAGCAGTAACGCCTGGCATGGGCCGTTGTCGTTGGCTGCTCCGCGTTGACGTGGAACGTTGGCGCGACTAGCGTCCACCCGATTTTCCATTGGGAGGCCGTCATGCCCGCCGATCCGCTGCGCACGCTCGCCGAGAACGCCCGCGCCTGGCCGTTCGAGGAAGCGCGCAAACTGGTCGAGCGCTATCAGGGCAAGACACCGGGTAAAGGATATGTGCTGCTGGAGACCGGCTACGGCCCGTCCGGCCTGCCGCACATCGGCACCTTCGGCGAGGTGGCGCGCACCACCATGGTGCGCCGCGCGTTCGAGACGCTGACCGGCATGCCGACCAAGCTGATCGCCTTCTCCGACGACATGGACGGCCTGCGCAAGGTGCCGGACAACGTGCCGAACCAGGAGCTTCTGGCTCAGCATCTGGGGAGACCGCTGACCCGGGTGCCCGACCCGTTCGGCACCCATGAGAGTTTCGGTCAGCACAACAATGCCCGGTTGCGGGGCTTTCTGGACAATTTCGGCTTCGAGTACGAATTCATGTCGGCGACCGATTGCTACACCTCGGGCCGGTTCGACGCGGCGCTGCGGCAGGTGCTTCGGCACTACGATGCGGTGATCGACGTGGTGTTGCCGACCCTGGGGCCGGAGCGGCGGGCGACTTATTCGCCGTTCCTGCCGGTCTGCCCGCGCACCGGCGTGGTGTTGCAGGTGCCGATCGTCGACCGCGATGTCGAGGCCGGCACGGTGTCCTACGACGACCCCGAGACCGGCGAGCGGATGACCGTTGCCGTCACCGGCGGTGCCTGCAAGCTGCAATGGAAGTGCGACTGGGCGATGCGCTGGTACGCGCTCGGCATCGATTACGAGATGGCCGGCAAGGATCTGATCGATTCGGTCAAGCTGTCCTCGCGCATCGTGAAAATTTTCGGCGGCACTCCGCCCGAAGGCTTCAGCTACGAGCTGTTCCTCGATGCCGGGGGGCAGAAGATTTCCAAGTCCAAGGGCAACGGCTTGTCGGTCGAGGAATGGCTGACCTACGGCCCGCCGGACAGCTTGGCGCTGTACATGTTTCAGCAGCCGCGACGGGCCAAGCGGTTGTATTTCGACGTCATCCCCAAGACGGTGGACGACTACCTGAGCTTCCTCGCCAAATTCCCGGACGAGGACGTCGACAAGCGGCTGGAGAACCCGGTCTGGCACATCCATCGCGGCCAACCGCCGGCACCGGAGACCTCGGGGTTGAGCTTCTCGCTGCTGCTCAACCTGGCCAGCGTCTGCCACGCCGAGGACAAGGACGTGGTGTGGGGTTATGTCGCCCGCTACGCCCCGGCAGCGAGTCCGGAGGCCAACCCGCTGCTCGATCAGTTGGTCGGCTACGCGGTGCGCTACTACCAGGATTTCGTGCGCCCGGCCAAGACCTACCGCGCGCCCAGCGACACCGAGCGCGCGGCGCTGGAGGATTTGAAAGGCGTGCTGGCCGGATTGGCCGCCGGCACCTCGGCCGAGGACATCCAGACCGAGGTCTACGAGGTCGGCAAGCGCCACGCGTTTGAGACTCTGCGCGACTGGTTCAAGGCGCTGTATGAGGTTCTGCTGGGCCAGTCCCAGGGCCCGCGTTTCGGGTCCTTCGTGGCGCTGTACGGCCTGCGGGAGAGCATCGCGTTGATCGACAAGGCGCTGCGTGGCGAGGACATGGCGGCGTAGGGAGCTGAGGCTGGCACGCTGACGACAATGACCGAGCTTCGACCGATTACATCGTCCGACGTTGAGCAACTCTACGCCATCTCGTTGGCGACCGGAGATCGCGGAGAAGACGCTTCACATCTGTATCATGACTGGCGGATGCTCGGACATATCTACTCCGCTCCCTATGCGGATCTCTGCCCGCAAGATTGCTTCGTCGCCGAAGACGAGGATGGTGTTGCCGGTTTTGCCGTCGGAACCTTGGATACCAGGGAGTTTGAAGACCGCTTGGTAAAGGACTGGTGGCCTAACTTGAGACGGCGCTATTTGGAACCCACAGGCGACCCTTCGGGGTGGAACGCGGACCAATATCGGTGCTTCATGATCCATCACCCCAGAACGGCGCCCGACCATGTTGTCGAGTCCCACCCGGCTCACCTTCACATGAATCTGCTCCCGCGAATGCAAGGGCGAGGTATTGGCACGCGCCTGCTGAATCTGTGGATGTCGAACGCCTACCGACGTGGAGCACAAGCCGTACACATCGGCGTCAATGCATCCAACGAACGTGCGATGCGCTTTTGGGAAGCGCGCGGGTTCTCGGTGCTAAGCCAAACGTCAGATGCTGAATCGAGTGGAACGGTTTGGTGCGGGCGCGATTTCGTCGATTAGGCTACTCAGTGTTACGCGAATGAGCCGCTTCTCTCGATGAAGCGAGTGTCTACCAACACCTCGAATCCTGGGTTTGTCCCAGGTGGTCGCAGAAGATCGGCCGTTTGGCGCGCTCCTGTTCCTCGGCGCGTTTTTTCAGGCCGTTGTCGATGCAGTGGGCGAGCCCGCGCCGCCCGGCCTCGGCGGCCCAGGCGTCGGGCATCCGACCGCGATAGGCGAACGACGCGAGGCGGCTGCACACCCAGGGATCGGGTTTGGCGGCGATCTCCCCGGCGGTCATGCGGCGGGCGCTGTCGAGACCGGCGCAGCCCGCGACGGTCAGCGCGAGCACAATGGCGGCGGCTATGGCTCTCACCGATGCCCCTCAAGGTCCTCGGTCGCCGGGGCCGAGGCCGGGTCGAGGGCACGCCGCAGATAGCCGTCCATGATCGGCGCCCAGCGCTCCCAGGCGTCGCGCAGATCGGCGATTGGCTGGGCCGCACGATCCACCCGCAGGTCGATGATCGGGAAGCTGTACAACGGGTCGCAGACGATGACGGCGGCGGATTGCAGCGGGTCGAGCTCGCCGCCCGCCTCCTCGCCGGATTCCAGCGCCTGGATCAGCCGATCCGCCAACGCCGCCAGTGGATCGACCTCGAACCCGGCGCCGATGGCGGCGATCACCGCCTCGCTGGCGACCCAATTGCCGATCACCACCGCGTCACCCAACAACAGCCCGTCGGCCGGCGGAGCAACGTCCTCGCCGGTCCAGAACGCGCCATCACCATCGGGGGTGAGGGCGGCGATCTGTCGCCAGGATCGGTGCTCGGTCGAGGCGACGACGGCGGCCACGGTCTCGGGTGCCGACCGTCCGGCCGCCATCAACTCAAGCCCGACCGGGCCGAGACGCGGATCGGTGCGCGCCTGGGTCAGGAACGCGCCGACGCCGGGCCGGAGATGGGCGCAGCGGCCGCCGGCGCCGATTGATGAGGTGGCCAGGGCCACGCCGAATTGTCCGGTGCGGCCACAGCGTCCGGCGATCGAGAAGGTCACCGCGCGGTTCTCGTGCAGGCTACGTGTCGCCGTGGGCGAAGGCCCAGTACATCTCCTTGGCCTTGGCGGCGACCGGGCCGGGTTGCAGGTTGCGGGTCTCGATCTTGTTCACGGGTTGCACCTTGCCGTGGTTGCCCGAGGAGAAAATTTCGTCGGCCTCCATCAGATCCAGCACCGTCACCGTCCGTTCGTGCACCGTGTAGCCGGCCTTGCGCAGCAGGCCGATGACACGTTGGCGGGTGACACCGTTCAGGAAGGTGCCGTTCGGAATCGGCGTGTGGACCTCGCCATCCTTGGCGTAGAACAGATTGGCGGTGGCGAACTCGGCGACGTTGCCGATCGGATCGAGAACGACCGCGTTATCGAAACCCTTGTCGTTCGCCTCTTTCAGCGCCCGGCCGGCGTTGGCGTAGAGACAGGCGGCCTTGGCGTCGGTCGGCGCCTGATCCGGGGCCGGCCGGCGCTTGGAGGAGACGGTGACGCCGAACCCCGACCAGTCGGGCAGCGGGCTCTCGAAGATGTTCAGCAGGAAGCGCGTGGTCGCCGGGTCGGGATAGATCCAGCCGCCGTCGGCCCAGAACATCGGCTTGATGTAGAGCGCGGTGTCGCCGGAATGCTTGGCCACGCCCTCCTTGACCAGTTCGACGATCTCCTCCGGCCGGATCTTGGGCTCCAGCATCATCTTGCGCGCGCTTTCACACGCCCGGGCGCAATGCCGCTCGATGTCGGGGATGGTGCCCTCGAACGCGCGGGCGCCGTCGAACACCAGCGACCCCAGCCAAGTGGATTGGGTCATCGGCCCCAGTACCAGAGGGTTACCCTCGTGCCAGGTGCCATCGTCGACGTAGGTGAATGCCTTCATGGGGAGGCTCCGCTTCAGGTCGGATCGATCATCAGTCGATCCGACCTTAGCGTCACCACCACGACGCGCCAAGGGTGCGCGATGGCTGGCGTCTGACGTAATGCTCGCGGGTGGTTGCCTTAACCGGGTGCGTGCAGCGCCTGCTTCACCCGCGCCACCCGATCGGTGACGGAGGCGATTACGTCCGAGATCTGATCGGTCGCCGACTTGGTGTTGACCGACAAGGATTTAACCTCGGAGGCCACCACCGCGAAGCCCTTGCCGGCTTCGCCGGCGCGCGCCGCTTCGATGGTGGCGTTCAGGGCCAGCAGGTTGGTCTGGCTGGCGATCTTGCCGATCTTCGCGGCGACGTCGCGAATCAACGCGAGATCACCTTCAAGTCCCTCGATCAGGTTGGCTACATCGTCATTGGACGACGACGAGAAAGCGACGGGTGCGCGGGCGGTGGCGGTCATGTGTCCCTCTTGAGGCCGGTGGTGGCCACCAGTTAACGATAATTCGTCAATAAAGCCTTAATGCCCTTGCTGCGCCCCTGTTGCGTGCCGCTTGCCGACGCGCCGACCCCCGATTACGGTCCGCCGCCATGAACATCTTCGACTTGGCCCTACCGGCGCTGCGGCTGTTGGATCCGGAGACGGCACACCGGATTACGGTGCGGGCGCTCGCCACCGGTTTCGGTCCGGTGGATCGGAGTTCGGTGCCGTCGTCGCTGGCGCAATCCGTGTTCGGTCTCGATTTTCCGCATCCGGTCTGTCTCGCCGCCGGGTTCGACAAAAGCGCCGAATGCTGGCGTGGCTTGCAGCGGCTTGGTGTCGGCGCGGTCGAGGTCGGCACCATCACCCCACGGCCGCAGGCGGGCAACCCGCGTCCGCGGTTGTTCCGGTTGCCGGAGGACGCGGCGGTGATCAACCGCAACGGCTTCAACAACGATGGTTTGGCGGCGGCGGTTGTCCGTTTGGCGGGGCGGGATCGAGGCCTTGGCGTGGTCGGCGTGAACATCGGCGCCAACAAGGACACCGCCGACCCGGTCGAGGATTACGTTACCGGCGTACTGGCCTTCGCGCCGCTGGCGGATTACCTCACCATCAACATATCCTCGCCCAACACGCCGGGGTTGCGGGACTTGCAGGGGGAGGGATCGCTCGGCCGCTTGTTGGCGGCGGTGATGGCGGCATGTGACGGGGCCGGCGCCCGCCCGCCGGTGCTGCTGAAGATCGCACCCGATCTCGCCGAGGGACAGCTGGAGGCGATCGTCGAGACCGCGATCACGGCCGGTATCGCGGGCTTGATCATCAGCAACACCACGGTCGCGCGTCCCGAGTCGCTGCGCGGCACGGCGCGCGGGGAGGCCGGTGGCCTGTCCGGCCGGCCGTTGTTCGGGCCGTCGACCCGGCTGCTCGCCCGCGCCTACCGGATCGCCGGAAACCGGCTGCCGCTGGTCGGCGTCGGCGGGGTAGAGGATGGTGCGTCGGCCTACGCCAAGATCCGTGCCGGCGCGCGTCTGGTGCAGCTTTACACGGCGCTGGTGTATAACGGTCCCGGGTTGTTTCGGCGCATCCGCGATGATATCGCGGCGCATCTGGCGGTCGACGGTATCGAGCGGGTCGAGGAAGCCGTCGGGCTCGACGCCGAGCGACTTGTAGGCGACTGACGCGTTCGGAGGAGTTGTTCCATTCTCGGCCATTTGGTGATCGCCGTTCTGTATCTGGCTCTCGCGGCGGCGGGCGGCGTCGCGGCGTCGTACTTCCAAGTGGCGCCGGCGCCGACGACCGGGGTGGTGATTGCCGCCCTGGCAGTGGCGCTGCATATCACCATGGCTCAGAGGGGCCGCGCCCGGGCACTGGAGCGTCGGGTACGGGAACTGACACATCAGGTGAACGAGCTGCAGGGCGAGACCAAGACCAACCGCGCCGAAATCGAGACGTTGCGCGTCCGGGTCGACGATCTGCCGGATGCCGAGAAACTCTCGAACGAGTTGCGGGTGTTGCAGGGCTTGCTCAAGCAATTGTCGGAACGCAAGGACGCCGCTGGCGGCGGTAAGGCGATCGCGGCGCCAAAGACCAAGGACGCCGCGCCGGTCCCGCGCGACGGCATTGTGAAGGCCAGCAAGGAGACCGTCCCGCTGAGCGATTCCGAGTTGCTGGATGCGATCGAGACCGGCCTGCGCGAGGAGCGGGTCGAGTTGTACCTGCAACCCGTGGTCAGCCTGCCGCAGCGCAAGCGCCGGTTCTATGAGTGTTTCTCACGCATCACCACGCCGGCTGGTTCGGTCATTACGCCGGAACAGTACATTCCGGTCGCCGAACGCGAGGGACTGGTCGACGCCATCGATAACCTGTTGCTGGTGCGCTGCGTACAACTGGTGCGCCGGGCCCGACGCGATCACCTGGATGTCGGTTTCTTCTGCAACATCTCCAACGCGTCACTGACCGACGTCGATTTCTTCCAGGACTTCATCGCGTTCATGGCCGAGAACCGGCCGTTGGCCGAGACGCTGATCTTCGAGTTCGATCAGGCCAGCATCGCATCGGAGAATTACGACACCCGCCTCAACCTGCAGCGGTTGCGCGGCTGCGGCTATCGGTTCTCGCTCGATCAGGTCACGGATATGAACTTGAACCTGGAGGATCTGGCGGAGCAGGGCTTCCGCTACATCAAGGTGAACGCCCATATGCTGCATGAATTGGCGCGCGGCGACACGCCGGTGCTGGACATGCGCGCGTTCAAGGGGGCGCTCGACCGCAACGCCATGGATCTGATCGTCGAGAAGATCGAGAGCGAGGAAATGTTGCTGGACCTTTTGGAACTGCGCGTCGATTTCGGACAGGGTTACCTGTTCGGTGAGCCGCGACCCATCGCCCAAGGCGGGTGATCCGGCACTCGATGAGCAGCACATCCCCCACGAGCATGATCGTATGAGCGAAACCGACGTCATCGATGGCGTGACGGAACTGGCCGAGCGCTATGACGGCTGGATTTTCGATATCTGGGGAACAGTGTACGACGGCGACGTGGTGTTTCCCGGCGCCCTCGATGTTCTGCAACGGCTGGCGGCGCGTGGCGCGGCAGTGGTTGTGTTGTCGAACTCGCCGCGTCTTGCCGCCGCGGTGGCGGCTCGGCTGAAGGGGCTCGGTATCGCGCCCACGCTGTACCGTGAAGTCATCACCTCCGGCGGTGAAAGCCATCGTCACCTTGTTGAACGCGCGGATCCGTTCCATGCCAGCCTTGGCCCCCGGGTGCATAATTTCGCGCCCACCCGGTTTGACGACATCCTTCCCGGCACCCGGTTTCAACTGGTGCCGGGTCTGGAGACGGCGGATTGGGTCCTGAACGCCGGGCCCGAAGGTCTGCTCGACACGGTTGACACCTACGAGGCACGGCTGCGCGTGGCGGCTGAACGCGGCTTGCCGATGCTGTGCGCCAATCCGGATCATGCGGTCTACGATCAAGGGGTGCGCAAGGTCCATGCGGGCGCGCTGGCAGCGCGCTACGAGGCGTTGGGCGGTACGGTGCACTATCACGGCAAACCGCATGCTCCGGTGTTTCACCGCGCGCTGGAGGTTCTCGGCACCGCGCCCGAGCGCACCTTGATGGTCGGCGATAACCGGGCGACCGATATCGCCGGCGCGCTTGCCGAGGGTATGGATTCCCTGCTGCTCGCCGACGGAATGCACCGGGACCGGTTGCTGGTGGGTGATGTGCTGGATCGGCCGTCGGTCATGGCCTTTCTGGATGAACCAGGACCGGCGCCGCGTTGGGTTGACACACGGCTTCGTTGGACCGCCTGAGGCGTGGGGGTCTATGCGTCAGTCGCTTGTGGCACCCGCCGCCTGGGCCTGTTCGGTATGAAACCGATCGAGAACCGCCGTGAGGGTCGCGATATCGTCGATGCCCGCACCCTCTTCCAAGGCCTCGGCAATCGATCGGAAATAGGTCAGCAGGAAGACCCTGAGCGCGGAGGACATCGAGGAGCCGACACGGCGTTGCTCGACCGCGGCACAGAGTTCATCGATGCCGATGTTCTCGCGCCGACAGATGTCGATCAACCCGTTCCAGACCTGCTCTTCCAGGCTCACGCTGGTGCGACGCCGCCCGAGCGTCACGTTCTTGCGCAACCGATTGAGGCTCTTCTCCCTCCCCACCGACCACTTCCCCATGCTCGCTGTCTGAACGTCCACAGTCCGAACGATTGCATAACCCGTTACACACAAGAGCGTACAATGGACTCACGATCGCATGGCGCTACCGCGAGTACAAATTTTTTCGTGAATTACCCGGATAAGAGGATGTTTCTCATTTAAGAAGGTCTTGGCGGCGGGTTGTGACGGACGGCATTTCGGCGTATCGTTGTCAAAGCCCTGATTTCACGAGGAAATACTTATGGCGATGGATGTTGACAGCCAGCTCGACAAGGTCGGATGGCAGTTGCTGCGGGTGCTCCAGGAAGACGCTCGGTTGTCGTACAGCGAGCTGGGGCGCCGGGTTGGCTTGTCTTCCCCGGCGGTGGCGGAGCGGGTTCGCCGGATGGAGGACAGCGGTATCATCTCGGGCTACCGCGCCATGATCGACCCCTCGCGACTGGGTTATCCAACGATGGCCTTCGTGCACCTCAAGACCACGGGAGATCACCATGGCCGGATCGCCACGGTCGCCCATACGCTGGCCGAGGTGCAGGAGTGCCATCACGTCACCGGGCAGGACAGCTACATGATCAAGGTCGTGGTGTCCTCAATGGTGCACCTTGAGCACGTGATCGCGCAGCTACGCACCTATGGCGAAACCACAACGTCGATCGTGCTGTCCTCACCGGTCAAGTCGAAGATGGTAATGGCGGGGCCCAGCGTGCGGGTCGGCCCGCAACAGCCGCCGATCACGCTCGATGAGACCGGGTGAACACTAATCGCCCCACCAGGTCAGAAAACTAGGTTTGCTTGACGTCCAACACCATGCCGCCGGTGAGTGTTCGTAGGTCCTGGGGGGTTAGCGCGAACACCGCGCGCGGCGTGCCGGCGGCGCACCAAATCCGTTCCAAGGCCATCAACTCGGCGTCCAGATAGACCACCGGCGCGACCGCATGGCCAATCGGCGGCACACCACCGACGGCGAAGCCGGTGCTGGCGCGTACGAATTCCGGATCCGCGCGAACGATGGATTCGCGTAATGCCGAGGCAATCTTCTTCTCGTCCACACGGTTGACGCCACTCGCCACCACCAGGACGGGACGGTTCGACGGCTTGGCGCGGAACACCAGTGATTTGCCGATCTGCGCCAGCGTGCAGCCGCAGGCGGCCGCCGCGTCTCCGGCGGTGCGGGTCGATCCCGGCATCTCGATGACGTCGAGGGGAAACCCACGCTCGATCAGCAGATCCTGGATGCGTTGGGCGTTGGCATGGAGAGGCATCGGGGTCACCTGGGCGGACGTGAGCGATCCAGCCCATGCTAAGCTAGGTTTCCAAGGCTGCGAAGCCGGTGGTGCGAAGCCGGGCGCGACGCTTGACCGGGGTTTCGCCCTCGCGTATATCCCCGTTTCCGTGCCGCCCGGTGGGCGGCGGACGTTTTTTATGGTCTCGCGCCGGACCGTTATGCGGACTGAGCCGCGGGATGCCACGAAGGAGCAGACCCATGGCGCGACGCTGCGCACTCACTGGCAAGGCAGTGCTGACCGGTAACAACGTCAGCCACGCGAACAACCGGACCCGTCGGCGCTTTCTGCCGAACCTGCAGAATACCTCGCTGCTGTCGGACGTGCTGGGTGAGATGGTGCGCCTGCGGCTGTCGACCCATGCGATTCGCACGGTGGAACACAATGGCGGGCTCGACGCCTTCCTGAAGACGACCCGCGTGTCGGCATTGCCGCCGGAGGCACTGCGGCTGAAGAAGCGGATCGAGAAGGCCGAAGCCAAGAAGGCCGCGTCGGCCGCGTGACGCCACGCTAGATCGTGTTTCGAGGCGCCCGCCCCATGGCGGGCGTTTTCGTGTCCGCGATCGTTTTCCTTGGTCGATGTCGAGGTTAGGCTCGGCCGGTTGCAACCACCCGCATGATGGAGAGGGTCGATGGACGCCCACCCGGACTTTCCAAACCTGTTCGTCGTCGACCATCCGTTGATCAAGCACAAGTTGACCATCATGCGGGATAAGAGCACGTCGAGCTCCAAATTTCGGGTGTTGCTCAAGGAGATCGCGCTGCTGCTCGGCTACGAGGTAACCCGTCCGCTGCAAACCGTTATGCGCAAGATCGAGACGCCGGTGGCGCCGATGGAGGCACCGTCCTTGGCCGAGGTGCGTCTGGTGATCGTCGGTATCCTGCGCGCTGGGCTGGGCATGGTCGATGGCCTGCGCGAGCTGCTGCCGACCGCTTACGAGGGGCATATCGGCCTCTATCGCGATCCGGTGACCAAGGAGCCGGTGGAGTATCTGGTGAAGTTGCCGGCGGCCGAGGAACGGATGTTCGTGCTGGTCGATCCGATGCTGGCGACGGGGAACTCGGCGTCCCACGCCGCCGATGTGTTGAACAAGCACGGCGTGCCGGACGAGCGTATCCGCTTCATGGTGCTGGTCGCCGCGCCGGAGGGTGTGCGCCGGTTTCACCGGGACCATCCACTGGTGCCGATCTACACCGCCGCCCTGGATGATCATTTGAATGAGAAGGCCTATATCGTTCCGGGCCTCGGCGATGCCGGCGACCGGATCTTCGGCACGCAACCCTAACCCATCGCGAGTCAGGAAACCCCGTCACTGGCCGGCGCCGTCCGCAGGCGTGCGACCTCCTCGCGAAGGCGGGTGGCCTCGCGGTGAAGTTGGGCGTTTTCCGCCCGCAGCAACTCAAGGCTTTCACCGATTTCCTCGATCGTGAAGCGCTGCGGGATGTGCTGCGGGCAGTTCCAGTCTAACGCCTCGACGGTGATGACCATGGCGCGTTCCGGCAGGGCGCGGTAGCCTTCCTCACGCAGCGCGCCGATCAGCGCCGGGTCTTGCTTGGCGTCAATCAGCCGAACCCGGCCCCAGAGTTTGAGCCGGCGCCGGTTGGGATAATCCATCAGGATCAGCGCGATCCGATCGTTCGTCGTCAGGTTGCCGGCGCTGATGTATTGCCGGTTACCGCGAAAATCGGCGAAGGCGATGGTTTTGGCATCCAGGACCTTGAGAAAACCGACCGGCCCGCCACGAAACTGGACATAGGGCCAGCCGGTTTCCGAGACCGTGGCTTGGTAGAAGCCGTCGCGCGCGGCAATGAACGCGGCTTCCTGCTCGCTCAGGCGATCACTGCGCTCCGCCTCCGCCGCTAAGAATTTCTCGTAACCTTGGGCGGAGCCTTGTTTGGTCTGCATCGCGCGGACGGCGGGGGTGAACGCGATCTCGGCAAAGGCCTTGGTCATGGGATCCTCCGGTGCGGCGGGGGGCTCGGCGGCCCGTGCCCTTGAGATGAATGCTTTGGGTTAAAACAACAATCTTCCTTTACTGGAATATATTATTGTGATTTTCACAATGAATGGATCGGTTCCGCGAACTCTCCACCTTCGTCGCTGTTGCCGAGGCGGGCGCCTTCAACGCGGCGGCACGGCGGTTGACCCTCTCGCCCTCGGTGGTGACACGGCTGGTGAACGGCCTGGAGCAGCGAATTGGCGCGCGGTTGTTCACCCGCACGACGCGCAGTGTGGTGTTGACCGAGGCGGGTGCGCGGCTGCTGGAGCACGCCGGCCACATCCTGAGTGATCTGGAGGCCGCCGAGGCGGTCACCGCCGGCACGCATCAAATACCGCGCGGGTTGCTCCGGGTGACGGCACCGGTGCTGTTCGGCCAGCGCTACGTCATGCCGATTCTCAGGGATTTTCTCGACACCCATCCCGAGGTGACGGCGGTGACGCTGTTCGTCGATCGGGTCGTGCATCTGGTCGATGAAGGCATCGACGTGGCGTTGCGGATTGGCGCGCTGCCCGACTCGTCCTTGTCCGCCGTGCGGGTCGGCACGGTGCGTCGGGTGACCGTGGCGGCGCCGCGTTATCTGGAGGCGCGCGGAACACCGCGAACGCCCATGGATCTCGCCGATCATCGGATCATCAACCCGAGTGACCTGAACGGGCCTCAGGGCTGGCCCTACCACGCGCGGGGCAGTGTGCGGACGGCGCGTATCATGCCCCGATTGACCACCAATTCCCTGACCGCCGCCATCGACGCCGCGGTTGCCGGCTGGGGCGTGACCCGCGTGCTGTCCTACCAAGTCGCCGACGCCCTTGCCGACGGCCGGTTGGTCGAGGTGCTGCGCGGTTGCGACGACCGGGAGATGCCGGTCCAACTGGTGCACGCGGATGGCCGCCGCGCGCCGGCCAAGACCCGGACGTTCCTTGACTTCGCCGCGATCCGTCTGCGCGCCGATGCCGCCCGATTGGCGGCTGCGTGACGGTCTCGTTTCAGAACTTCCCGAACTTGAGGTACGCCTGCTCCGCGTCCATGCCGTCGAGGATCGCCTTGCGCATGTCGCCCTCGGTGGACACCACCTTCTCGGTCTCGGTGGTCGCTTCCTCGGCGATCTCCTGGGGGATGATCACCACGCCGTCGCGATCGGCCAACAGCCAGTCGCCGGAGCGGATGGTGACGGTGCCGATGGTGATCGGCTCACCCAAGGCGTCGTAGGTCCAACGCTCGACGATGTCGGCCGGGGTGTTGGCCTCGCAGAACACCGGAAACCCCATGTCCAGGATGAAGTCGGTGTCGCGGCAATGACCGTCGACCACGTAGCCGCGCGTGTTCTTGACCCGCAACGCCTGGGCCGACAGCTCGCCCATCAGCGCGATCGCCTTGGTGTTCGGCTGACAGACCAGCACCTTGCCGCCGGGCACCCGGGACAGCACCTGGCTCCAGCGCAGCAGGGTCTCATGCCGCGAGAGGGTCTGGTCGATGTGGCCGGAAATCGTATAGATCTCGCCGGCGATCTTCTTGGTCGGGTCGAGCGCGCGGATGCTGGGCGGCAGCACCTGGTTGCCGTATCCCATGGCGCGCAGCACATCGTGCACGGCACTGGCGTAACAGGCTTCTAGACGGTCGGCGAGGGTGGCCATGAATGTCTCCGTTGCAGGTACTTCGACAGCGCCGTCGTTGTCGTTAGAGTGACGCCGGTCGCGGGGGGCCGCAGCCGGTCGGATTGGGGAGTGTGACGCATGGACGCGAACGAGGTCAAAACAGCTGGGGATCTTCTGACGCTGGTCGACGAGCGGCGATTGAGCCACGTCAAGGTGGGGGTGGTCGACATCGATGGCGTGCTGCGCGGCAAGTGGATGGCGCGTGACAAGCTGGCAAGCGCTTTGGACGGCGGTTTCGGCTTCTGCGACGTGGTGCTTGGCTGGGATCTGCATGACCGGCTCTACGAGGACCCCGGCGTGGACGTCACCGGCTGGCATACCGCCTATCCCGACGCGGCGGTGCGGTTGTTGCCCGAGACCTGCCGGGAGATGCCATTCGAGCCGGACATGGTGTTCGTGCTGGGCGAGTTCGCCGGCAAGTGGGAGGACGTGTGCCCGCGTGCGGCCTTGCGCCGGATGATCGACAAGGCGGCGGCCATGGGCTTCGGCGTGAAGGCGGCGGCGGAGTATGAGTTCTTCCTGTTCAACGAGACCCCGGACAGTGCGCGGGCCAAGAACTACCGCGATTTGGTGACCCTGACCCCCGGGTTCTTCGGGTACTCCACCTTGCGCTCGACGGTGCATGCCGACCTGCACCTGATGTTCATCGAGACCATGGAGGCGATGGACATTCCGATCGAGGGTCTGCACACCGAGACCGGCCCCGGGGTGATGGAGGCGGCGATCACCGTGTCCGACGCGCTGATGGCGGCCGACCGGGCGGCGCTGTTCAAGACCTTCGCCAAGGTGTTCTTCCAGCGTCATGACCTGATGGCGACGTTCATGGCGAAATGGTCGAAAGACTATCCCGGTCAGTCGGGCCACATCCATCTGTCGTTGACCGATAGCGCCGGCACGCCGGTGTTCCACGACGCGGCGAAAGAGCACGGCATGGCCGACGTCATGCGCTGGTTTGTCGGCGGCCAGCAGAAGCTGATGCCCGAGTTGCTGGCGATGACGGCGTCGACGGTGAATTCCTACACCCGGCTGATCCCCGGCTTCTGGGCGCCGACCGACTCGACCTGGGGGGTGGAGAACCGGACCACGGCGTTGCGTGTCATCGTCGGCTCGCCCAAGGCGCAACGGGTCGAGTATCGTGTCGCCGCGGCCGACGCCAACCCCTACCTGACCATGGCGGCGGCCCTGGGCTCCGGCCTGTGGGGGATCGAGAACCGGATCGAGCCGGCGCCGGCGGTCGAGGGCAACGCCTACGACAAGCGGTTCCCTGCCCGCCTCGCCTTGCCGCGCACCCTGGGAGAGGCAGCTGGTCGGCTGCGGCGCTCGAAAGCGGCGCGGGCGCTGTTCGGCGACGGGTTCGTCGAGCATTTCGTCACCACCCGCGAGTGGGAGGAGCGCGAACATCGGAAGGCAATTACCGACTGGCAGATGGCGCGTTACTTCGAGATCATTTGAGCGGCATCTTGTGGTAAGGTGGTGTGCCGATCACAAGATATGTGCCACCCAGAATGCAACACGCGGTCGTCGTCGGAGCCGGGCTGAAGGGAATCGTCGCCGCCCGACGGTTGGTCGACCGTGGCTGCCGCGTGACTTTGGTCGACCGGGCGAAGCGGTTGGGCGGCGTTCACAGCTCAATCCCCTGGGATGGCTTCAGCCTCGACATCGGTTGCCACCTGTTCGGCAACGAGGACGATGCGACGACGGCGTTGCTGCTCGACCTGATGGGGGGTGAGGCACGGCCGATCACCCCCGCCGTCGCCTCGGTACTGGCGGGCGTTCGCACCGACGGCATCGAATACCCGGACCTGACACGGCTGCCGGATGATCGGCGGGGAGCCGTTCTCGCCGGCGTGTTGGAACGGGCCGCCGAACGCGGCGACGCGCCGGTGCCGGGCATCGATCCGACCCGGAGTTTGGCCGCGCATTTGGTCGATCTGTTCGGAGCGTCGGCGGCCGATGTGCTGGGCGAGGTGTTCGCCAAGATGCTGCAGGCGCCGCCCGGAGAGTTGTCCGCCGCCGCGTATTCCGCCCTGCCGGCCCGTCGCCTCAAGGTGACCGACGACGCGACGGCGGCACTGCTGAAGCAGGTACCGGCCTTCGACGCGGTGATCCTGCGATCCAACGCCGACGATCCGATGCGGTTCCTACGCGACCGTGCGAGCGGGTTCGAGGCCCGGGCGCTCTATCCCACGACCGGCGGCATGGGCGGGTTCGCCGCGACGGCGACCGCGCGTCTCATGGAGGTGGGAGTCGAATTGACGCTTGAGGCCGAGATCGCGTCGCTGGCGCTGCATGGCCAGACCACGCGGTTGACGCTGGCCGACGGTCGTACGTTCGACGCGGACGTGCTGGTCTGGACCTCGGGCTGGACGCCGCTGGCCTCGGCGCTGGGGGAGGATGCGGCTTCCGTATCCGCCGCGATCCGGCCGGTGCCCATGGCATTGTTCTATTTCGACATCCCGGCCGGAGCGGCGGGGACCTATCACTGGGTGCATGATTTCGACAACGACCACCGGGTGTTCCGCGCCTCGGTGCCCAGCCTGTTCGGCCCGGACACCGCCCCTGACGGCCGCCACTATGTTTGCGCTGAAGTTCCGACAGCGATGGACAGCGCGATGTTCACCGATCCGGCCGCACAAGCCGAGGCGATCTGGGCCGAGGTGACCGCGCTTGGGGTGGCGACGGGGCCGCTGCCCGAGCGGGTGAAGACCCTGACCACACCGGCCTCATACCGGTTTCCGGCGCGCGATTTCGAGACCGCCGTCGCGCCGGTCCGGACCCGCGCCGCGGCGATGCCGGGGCTTCTGGTCGCCGATGAGTTCAACTTCGGCAAATCCGGCAGCGTGCGCGAGATCGACCAGCGGCTCGCGGGATGGGAGGGGTGACGTGACGGAGCATTCGACACGGCTGGATGCGCGCTTCGGCCATCGTGTCCTCGACCCGATGCCGACCCAGGAGGAGTTGGAGGCGTTCTATCGTGACACCTACTACACGCTGATCGACGAGGGACGCCGCGCCGCCGACATCGCCCGTTCCCGGCGCGGCGGGGAGGAGGCCGACGATCAGGCGCGCTGGTTGTCCGAGACCCTGCACCGCGACATCACCGACGCCATCCAAGAGCACGGCAATGGCGGCAAGCGGGTGCTGGAGGTCGGGTGCGGCCTTGGCGGGTTGCTGGCCGATCTGGCGGATCGGGGGTTCGAGCCGCTCGGCGTCGACCTCGCCACCGCCGCCGTCGAAGCGGTGCGGGAACGCGGCTTCACCGCCCACGCCGGCGCGTTCGATGAATTGGTGTCCGCCGGGACCATCGTGCCGGGCAGTGTGGATGCGGTGCTGTTCGTCAACGTGCTGGAGCAGACCTTCGATCCGGCGGCGAATTTGGCGGCGGCGGCCAAGGCCCTGGCGCCCGGCGGTGTGGTGATCGTCCGATCCGGCAACGACTTCAACCCGCTGCAGACGGCGGCGGTGGACGCGCTGGGCATGCCGCGTTGGTGGATATCGGCGCCGGAGCATATTCACTATCTGTCCTACGACGCGGTCGAGGCGATGATGCGGTCGGTCGGGCTGTCGCCCCGCTACCGGCAGTCGGACTTTCCGATGGAGTTGTTCCTGCTGCTCGGCTCCGACTACATCACCGACAAGAGCCTGGGTGGTGACTGCCACCACCGCCGGGTGGCGTTCGAGCGGGCGTTGCCGGTGGCGACCCGGCGGCGGCTGTATCAGGCGTTCGCTCAGGCCGGGATGGGTCGCTGCTTGTTCGTGGTCGCCGCGAAAACAGGGGACGGATGACCACGATTGCCGTCATGCAGCCGACCTTCCTGCCGTGGATCGGTTATTTCGACCTGATCGACCGGGTCGACCGCTTCGTCTATCTGGATACCGTCGAGTTCTCCAAGCAAAGCTGGCAGCAGCGCAACCGCATCAAGACCGCCAACGGCCCGATGTGGTTGAGCCTGCCGGTCCAAGCCTCGAAAACCGAGCACACGACCGTCGCCGATGCCACGGTTGGCCCGGTCGATGCGGTGCGGAAATGGCGCGCGACCCTGGCTCAGGCTTATGCCAAGGCCGCGGCCGTCGAGCTGGAGTTGGGCTGGATCGACACCTGGCTCGCCGATCTCGAACCGGGCCGCTCCTTGGCCGCGACCAACATCGATTTCATCGAACGGGCGTGCGAACGCCTCGGCATCGACACGCCGCGTGTTCGCGCCTCCGCGCTGGGCGATGCCGATGATCGGATCGAGCGGTTGGTGGCGCTGTGCCGGGAGTTAGACGCCGATACCTACCTGTCGCCGCCGGGCGCGGCCAACTACCTGCGTGACGGCGTGGCGGCGTTTCGCGCCGCCGGTGTGGCGTTGATGTTCCAAGCCTACGAGCATCCGACCTACCCCCAAGGCCACGGTGCGTTTCAATCCCATGCCAGCGTGATAGATTTGCTGCTCAACACCGGGTCGGCGGCGGGATCGATCCTGCGCTCCGGCCGGCGGGCGGCGATCCCCGCGAGCGCGTTTCTTGCCACTTTGACGGATGACGACGATGGCGGCTGACACCCCCCAGCTGGAGCAGTGGACCAGCGAGTTCGGCAACGAATATGTCGATCGCAACGCCGCGACCGAGGATCAGATCCGCATCCGCATGCGGGCGTTGACCGAAATCTTCCGCTGTCTGGATGGCGATCCGCCAAAGACCATTCTGGAGTGTGGCTGCAACATCGGTCTCAACACCCGCGCGTTCCGACGGTTCCTGGGCGCCGAGCTGTTCGCGATCGAACCCAACGCCAAGGCGCGGGAGATCGTGCTGTCCCAGGGCGTGCTGGACACCGAGCATTTGAAGGAGGCGACCCTTGGCGCCCTGCCGTTCGATGCCGGCGCCATGGAGTTCGTCTTCACCTCGGGCGTGCTGATCCACGTCCATCCCGACAATCTGCCCACGGCACTCGACGAGATGCACCGGGTCAGCTCGAAATACCTGATGATGATCGAGTATTTCAGCCAGAAGCCGGAGACCATCCCCTATCGCGGGCGCGACGATCTGTTGTGGAAACGGGATTTCGGCAAGGCGATGCTGGAGCGCCACCCCGGGCTGATTACCGTCGACGTCGGCTTCTTCTGGAGCCAGACCACCGGGTTCGACGACGCCACCTGGTGGCTGTTCCGCAAACCGTGACGGCTTGAGTCGACTTCAATCGATTCCCGGCCGCGCCGTCTGTTGCACATCCCGGTTCAAGGCGCGCCACTCCGGATGCGCCTCGACCAGCGCCAGAACGTCGCGCCAGCCGAAATCGGGTTTCACGGGCAACAGCGCTTCGAGAATGCGCTTGATCAGCTCGAAATCCGCCGGCTCGTCCAGGGTCCAGCGATGGTGCGACAAATCCTCGGGACAGCGGATGCTGTCGAGCCGGAACCGCTCCGGCCGGGTATAGAGGAACGGGGTGACATGTTCCCGGTCGTAGGGGTCGGTCGCCTCGGCCGCGGCGGCGCGCAGGGCCGTCATGCGCATCACTTCGACATCGAGCCCGATCGGCCAGGTGCGCGGCGGGTCGTTGGTGACGTAGTCGAGCGGCGGATCGCTCTCGATCAAGCATCCGAGCGCCGCGTCCAATAGGTCCGGGTCGATTAGCGGGCAATCGCCGGTCAGGCGCACCATCACCGTGGCGCCGACTTGTTCCGCCGCGTCGGTCACCCGGCCCAGGACATCGGTTTCCGAACCACGATGACAGCCGATGCCGAGGGTCTTAGCCAGGGCGGCGATCGGATCGTCGGTCGGGTTGGCGGTGGTGGCGATGACCACCGCGTCGACCCGCGTGGCCCGGCCCACCCGGTCGATCTGATGGCCGAGCAGGGGGCGGCCCAGCACCTCCAGCAAGACCTTGCCCGGCAACCGGCGTGAGGTCATGCGCGCTTGGATCACGGCGACCGTGCGCGGAGGGCTCATGGCGGCGTCTCCACGCAGGCGGCGATCACCCGTTCTACGCCGCGACCGTCGACGATGGTCCGTGCCACCTCGGACAAGGCACGGCGCGCCGCCCGATCGCGGGCCAAGGCGAGGATGGCGTCGCTCATGCGTGTTGCGTCAAAGCTGTCGAACCGACCGAGCGCCCGGGCGGCGCCCAGCGCCTGCATGGTGGTGATCACCGGTTCCTCCTCGGCGATCAAGGCGCCCAACAGCATCGGCACCCCGCGTGCCGCCAACTCCAGCACGGTCGATCCACCGGCCGATACCACAAGGTCGGCGGTGTCCATCAGCGGCGCCATAGCGGTCACGTCATACCGGACCACGATGGCCGGATCGTCGACGGCCGGATCGTCGGCTGCCGGATCATCGGCGGTCTGGGTGGTGAGTTGCGCGCGCGCCGGATTGGCGGCCCCGACCACCAGAGTGATTCGCTGGATCCCCGGTTCCGTTGCTCGCGCGGCACGGGCGGCCGCCAGGGCGGCTGTCGACGCCCCGATCGGGTCGGCGCCACCTAGCAGCAACAGCAGGTGCCGGGCGACCGGGGGATAGGCGCGTTCGGGCGGTGGTTCGGTAAACTCGCCGCGCAGCAGGGCGAAGGCCGGGCCGATCAGCAGGCGCCCCTCGGTGCGACCGACATAGGCGCCGGCCTCGGCGTAGACGTTCGGGTTCAGCAGCAGATCAGCGGGGATCGACGATCGTTCGGCGGTATCGTCGATCACCAACAACGGCGCGCGCGCTTTGGCGGCGGCGAGGTGCCCGGCCGTGAACGCCCAGCCGTCGATCACCGCGAGATCCGCCCCCTCGGCCCAGGCCCCATCGCTGTCGTCGCCGGCTGGTTCCAGCGTGACGCCCAGGTTTTCGGCGCGCGTGATCAGGCCGCCGGGGAGGTCGCGGCTGGCCAACGTCACCGCGCCACCCGCCTCTCGCCACCCTTCGGCCAGGGCGAGGCAGCGCATGACATGGCCGGTGCCGATCGTCGGCCCGGCATCGGCGCGGATCGTCAAGCGGCGACCATGCAGGTGCGGTATGCTGGGGGCGGTGCTATTTTGGGGCATCGAACGACCCCGGGTGAGACGACATCATGACGCCTAGTATAACGATTGACGGTCGGAAAATCGGCCCGGATCATCCGCCCTATGTGATCGCGGAGATGTCGGGCAACCACAATGGCGACATCGAACGGGCGTTCCGCATCCTGGAGATGGCGAAGGAAGCCGGTGCCGACGCCGTCAAGCTGCAGACCTACCGCGCCGACACCATCACCATCGACCATGACGGCCCGGAGTTCCTGGTCAAGGGCGGGTTGTGGGATGGCCGCCGGCTCTACGAGCTGTATGACGAGGCGCACACCCCGTGGGAATGGCACGGCCCGATCTTCGCCAAGGCCCGGGCGCTTGGCATCACGGTGTTCTCGGCGCCGTTCGATCCGACGGCGGTCGAGCTGCTGGAGGCGCTTGACGCGCCGGCCTACAAGATCGCCTCGCCCGAGATCGTCGACATCCCTCTGGTGCGGCGGGTGGCGCGCACCGGCAAGCCGATGATCATCTCCACCGGCATGGCCTCGTTCGAGGAAATCGACGAGGCGGTGTCCGCCGCGCGGGACAATGGCGCCACCGAAATCGTCGTCCTGCATTGCGTGAGCGCCTATCCGACTCCGCCGGAGGAGGCCAATCTCTCGACGATTCCCGATCTGGCGGCGCGACTCGGCACCGTGGTCGGGTTATCCGATCATACGATGGATACCGGCGTGGCCACCGTGGCGGTCGGGCTCGGTGCGTCGGTGATTGAAAAGCATTTCACCCTGGCGCGGGCCGACGGCGGTGTCGACAGTGCCTTCTCGCTGGAGCCCGACGAGTTGGCGCGGCTGGTGCGCGATACTCGAATGGCGCGCGCGGCGCTGGGGTCGCCCGCGTACCGTCCGACGCCGTCGGAGGCGGCGGGGCTGCCGTTCCGCCGGTCGCTGTACGTGATCGCGGATGTGGCGGCGGGCGAGCCGCTGACCGAAAGCAACGTGCGGTCGATCCGGCCGTCGAACGGGTTGCCGCCGAAGTATCTCGACCGGGTGCTTGGGCGCCGCGCGTCACGGCCGCTGAAACGCGGCGAACCGTTGGCGGTCGACATGATCGAGGGCGGTCTGGCTTCGTGACCTGGACACCGAAGGCGGCGAGCTTCGTCAAACGTGGCCTGGAGCTGATGGACCTCGGCCAGTTCCAGCAGGCGGTTCGTCGGTTTGGACAGGCGTTGGAGCATGCGCCGCGTGATCCCGATGTGCTGTATCTCATGGGGCTGGCGTGCTTTCGATTTGGCGCCTTCGAGCGGGCCGAGCAGTTGGCGACCATCGCGGCCTCGCTCAAGCGTGCCGACCCCGACATCCTCAACATCTTGGGCTTGGCCAAGCGCGCGCTCGGCAAGACGGCGGACGCGCTGAAGTGTTTCGAAGCGGCTCTGCGCATTGATCCCATGGCGGTCGACGCCCTGGTGAACTTGGCAACCAGCCTGCCACCGGCACGGGCGAATGAAGGCGACTCTCTTGTGCGCCGCGCCATGGTCGTTGCTCCGGCACTCGCCGATGCCCTGGCGGCGCGCGCGTCTCAAGCAATGCGGCATGACGACCGGATGACGGCGATTGGCTGGTATCGTCGTGCGCTGGCGGTGACGCCGAGCGACACGGAGCGCTGGAGTGGGCTCGCCTCGGTGTTGCTGGACATGGGAACGTTTGACCAAGCCGCGCCCGCTCTGCGCCGTGTGATGGCGCTTACGCCCGGTAAAGCGGAGCCGTTGAACCATCTTGGGTTTCTCGCGTTGGGCGATCTGGATCTCAGCGCCGCGGATCGGTTGTTCCGCCGCGCCCTGGTCGTACGATCCGATCTCGCCTCGGCGCACCGTGGGCGGGCCGAGGCGGCGTTCATCGCCGGCGAGCTTGATCGTGCGATCGAACATGGCGAACGGGCGCTGTCGCACGCGCCCGGTGATATGGCGCTGCGCTTCCGCGTCAGCCTGTATGTGCTGGCCGCCGGCCGGCTGGAGCGCGGGTGGTATCTGCATGACTGCTTGTGGTGCATGCCGGACGGAATACGCCGCGATGGGCTCGACCCGGCGCGGCGTTGGCATGATGGGCCGCTCGATGGCAGCCGGCTATTGGTCTTGGCCGAGCAGGGTGTGGGTGACGAGGTTCTGTTTTCGAGCTGTCTGCCGGAGCTGGTGGATGCCGTGAACGATGCCAGCGGCGATCTGATCGTGGAGTGCGACCCGCGCCTTGTCGCCCCGCTGGCGCGGCGCTGGCCGAAGGCATTGATCCATGGCTTCGATCGGCGGTTCGACGGCGGCCGAGCCGTGCATCACTACGATTGGATACCGGCCGATCGTCAGCCGGATTGTTGGCTTGAGGGTAACGCCTTGATGCCGCGTTTCCGGCGCACGCTTGCGGCGTGCGACGCGGCCGAGCGAACCTGGCTGGCTCCCGACCCCGGGCGGGTGGTCGAGATGCGAGAACGCATCGCCGCGCTCGGCTCTGGCCCGAAGATTGGCATCTCCTGGCGCAGCCTGAACGTTCGCGGATTTCGCGGAATTCACTACCCCGGGCTTGCGGCGATGGCGCCGGTGCTCGCGGTCGAGGGTGCTCATTTCGTCTCGTTGCAGTACGGCGATGGCTGGCGCGATGAGCTAGCGGAGATGCCGGTCGCTATCATCGATGACCTCGACACGACCAACGATCTTGATGGGGTGTTGGCGTTGATCGCCGCCCTCGATCTGGTGATCTGTCCGTCCAGCACGCTGGTCTGGCTCGCGGCATCGATTGGGGCGACGGTCTGGGAGCCGCACAACGCACCGACCTATCTTGAACTTGGCACCAACCGGTTTCCCGGATTCCCAACCGTACGCGGTTTCGCCAAGAACCAGACCGAACCTTGGGCACCTCTGTTGGAGCAGGTGAAGGCGGCGCTCACCGAGTGGATCGCTGATACCAAGGCGCATGGATAGAGACCGATGGCATCATACCATGGGTCTCTATCCGTGAACCTTGGCATCAGGTGTCGGAGGCGGTCTGATCCCGGGTGAGTGCCACGTCGCGGCGGCTTTCCCGATAGGTGATGTAAAGTCCGCTGGCCACGATCACGCTGGCGCCAATCAGGGTCCAGGTGTCGGGAAAAGTGCCGAACACGAACAGGCTCAGTACGGTCGCCATGATCAGCTGGCCGTAGTTGAACGGTGACAGCATCGACGCCTCGCCAAGCTGGAAGGCGCGAATGACGAAGTAGTGACCGAGCCCGCCGATCACCCCCAACAGGGCGAACAGCAGCGCATCACGGATCGAGTGCGGCGTCACCCACTCGAACGGCAGGGCCAGCGACGCCAGGGCGGCACCGACAAACGAGATGTAGGTGATCGAGGTTTCCGGCGGATCGGCGGTGGCGAATTTGCGGGTTGCGATCTGATAGCCGGCGTAGGAGAGCGCCGTGCCTAGTATCAGGAACATCGCCCAATGGGTTTCGCCGCCGCCGGGCCGGATGATGACCAGCGCACCGACGAAGCCGACCATCACTGCGCCCCAACGGCGGATGCCGACCACCTCGCCCAACAGCGGCGCCGCCAGGGCCGTCACGATCAGCGGCGAGGTGAAGTTGATGGCGCTCGCCGTCGGCACCTCGATCCAGCGCAGGGCCGAGAAAAAACATACCGTCGATACGAACATCAGCAGCGACCGGCCGATGTGCACGCCGGGCCGGCTGGCCCTGAGCAGCGCGAGGCCGCGCCGGGGCATGAACATCAGCAGCACGAACACCAAGTGCCCGGCGTAACGCGCCCAAACGATTTGGACGGTTGGATAGTCGGCTGACAGAAATTTCGCGGCCACGTTCATGAACGGAAACAGATTAATCGCCAGCGCCATGAACAGGATGGCGCGGAGGGTGTCTTGGGATTGTCGGGACGCCGCGGTGGAGACGGCCGGTTCGGTGGGCATGGTTCGAGCCTAGTGCCGATCGCGGCGAATTGAAAACCATTCCCGGTAGCGGGCATGGCAGGCTCGGCCACCCTATGCCGGCGCGATCCGGGGCGTTACTGTCGCGTGGCAATCCGAGGAGTGAACATGACCGAGATCATCCTGAGCTTCGAGACACCCGGCGGCACCGTCGACGTGCCGGTGGCCAACTGCGTGATCGCCGGCTGGACCGGACGCGACGCGGCGGGGCTTCAGCATCATATCGACGAGCTGGCCGAGTTGGGCATTCCCGGCCCGAGCACCGTGCCGTTGTACTACCGCTGCGGCATCGACATGGTGACTCAGGCGAGCCATGTCCAAGTGCTGGGCGGCGACAGCTCCGGCGAGGTCGAACCGGTGCTGATCGCGACCGAGAACGGCTTTCTGCTAACCGTCGGCTCGGATCACACCGACCGGAAGGTGGAAAGCTATTCGATCGCGGTCTCCAAGCAGATGTGCCCGAAAATCCTCGGCCGTCACGCCTGGTCGGTGTCGTTGGACGATGATCTTGACGCTTTGACGCTGGAAAGCCGTGCGGTGATCGACGGAACCGAGGTGGTCTATCAGGCCGCGACCCTGGCGCTGATCCGGCCGCTGAAGGAGCTGGTCGCGACCTATGGCGGCTTGAAACCCGGCACGGTGATGCTGTGCGGCACCGTGCCGGTCGAGGGTGGCATCCGCCCGGCCGATCGCTTCGCCATGCGTTTGACCGATCCATCGACCGGGCGCGCGATCGCCCATGCCTACGACATCGAAACCCTCCCGGTGGTGAATTGAGCCCATGACCTTCGCGCCGAAAACCCCGATCGCCGATATTTTGGCCAACCTGGAAGCGGGAACCACCTCCGCCTCCGCCTTGTTGGCAACCGCGCTGGAGCGGGCCTCCGATCCATCCGGCGAGGGCCGCCGGGTGTTTCTACGCTCGATGGCCGACACGGCCGGGGCCGAGGCCGAGGCAAGCGATCGGTTGCGGGCCGCTGGGGTGCCGTCCCGGCCGTTGGAGGGCCTGCCGATCTCGATCAAGGACTTGTTCGACGTCAAGGGGCAGGTGACGACGGCGGGCTCGAAGGTGCTGGCGGGCGAGCCGCCAGCCACGGCCGACGCGCCGGTAATCGCGCGGCTGCGGGCCGCCGGGGCGGTACTGGTCGGGCGCACCAACATGACCGAATTCGCCTATTCCGGCTTGGGCATCAACCCGCATTACGGCACCCCGGCTAATCCCTGGGATCGGACCACGCGGCGGGTTCCCGGCGGGTCGTCCGCGGGAGCCGCCGTCAGCGTGACCGACGGCATGGCGGTGGTCGGGCTTGGGACCGACACTGGGGGGTCGGTGCGGATTCCGAGCGGGTTGTGCGGTCTTGCCGGGTTTAAGCCGACCCAGCGGCGGGTACCGATCGACGGGGCGGTGGCGCTGGCGACCTCGCTGGATTCGATCGGCCCGCTGGCGCCGACCATCGATTGCTGTGCCCGTGTGCACCATGTGCTGGCCGGCGAGGCGGTGCGGCCGGTTTCTCCGCGCCCGGTTGCCGGTCTACGCTTCCTGGTGCCGGAGACCATCGTGCTCGACGACCTCGACGTGCCAACGGCCACGGCCTTCGAGGCGGCGTTGAGCCGTTTGTCGGAGGCGGGCGCCCATATCGTTCAGCGCCCGATGCCCGAGCTTCTGGCGATCCCCGAAGCGAACGCCAAGGGCGGGTTCGCGGCGGTTGAGTGCTATGCGGTTCACCGGCGCCATGTGGACGGCAACCCCGAGGCGTTCGACCCCCGCGTGCTGTCGCGAATCAAACGCGCGGGCGAACAAAATGGCTCGAATTACGTCACCTTGCTGGCACGGCGGGCCGAGATCGAGGCGGCGTGCCGCGCCGTCACCCTGGCGTTCGACGCGGTCCTGATGCCGACCACCGCCCGCGTCGCCCCACCGATCGCCGAACTTGAGGCTGATGATGGGGCGTACGGCGCCGCCAACCTGTTGATGTTGCGAAATTGTTCGGTTGGAAACTTCCTTGACCGGTGTGCCGCGACGATTCCGATTCAGGCACCGGGCGAGGCCCCGGTGGGGCTGATGATCATGGGTGAGACGATGGCCGACGACGCGGTTCTGGACATCGCGGCGGGGGCTGAGTCGCTGTTTCGCGCCGATTAAATGGGGTAATTAAGTTTCTGTTTTCATGGGATTTGCGCAAAAGGCTTTGCGCCTGCCGCTTAGAATTGTACCATTTAGGTCCGTGGATTTTCGCGATTCCAGGACGGAAAAGGAGGTGCCTATGACAGCCACCGATAGAATAGATACCCTGCGTGATCGGCATGCAAATCTGGATAGCAAACTTGATCAAGAGGTCAACAGACCGCTGCCGGACGAAGCCACTTTGCACGAGTTGAAACGCCAGAAACTGGCGATCAAGGACGAGATTGCGCGCCTGGAGCGCGTATAGTAGAGGCCAAACCACCCGGCCAAGTTCGCCGGTTCGTACGCCGGGGCAATCCCCGGATCACTGGCCCCGCGGGAGTGTGACCCCGTACCGGGGCACCCCGTCCGAGCCGGCTCCGACGCCCGCCTTTCCGCGCTGAAAGGCGGGCTTTGTTATGCCGGTGACGCGGATGACGCGACGGCCGTCAGAGCGCCCTGGCCCGATCCCGCAAGATGAACTTCTGTACCTTGCCGGTGGAGGTCTTGGGCAGCTCGCCGAACACCACGGTCTTCGGGCATTTGTAATGGGCCAGGTTGTCGCGGCAGAAGGCGATGATCTCGGTGTCGGTTGCCGCTGTCCCCGGGCGCAGGGTGATGAAGGCGCAGGGCGTCTCGCCCCATGTCTCGTCCGGACGCGCGACCACGGCGGCTTCCAGCACGGCTGGGTGCTTGTACAGCACACCCTCGACTTCGATGGTCGAGATGTTCTCGCCGCCGGAGATGATGATGTCCTTCGATCGGTCCTTCAGCTCGATGTAGCCGTCCGGGTGCATCACCCCAAGGTCGCCGGTATGGAACCAACCACCGACCAATGCCTTGTCGGTCGCGGTCTTGTTCTTCAGGTAGCCCTTCATCACCACGTTGCCGCGCATGAACACCTCGCCCAGGGTTTCGGCGTCCGCCGGCACCGGCTCCAGCGTCTCGGCGTCGGCCACCATCAGCCCCTCCAACGAGGGATAACGCACCCCCTGCCGGGATTTCAGCACCGCCTGCTCGTCGACCGGCTTGATCGACCAGTCGTCGTGCCAGGCGCAGACCACGGCCGGGCCATACACCTCGGTCAGGCCGTAGACATGGGTGACGTCGATGCCCAAGCGTTCCATCCCCGCAAGCACCGTGGCCGGCGGCGGTGAGGCAGCGGTCATCATCCGCACCCGCTGGGGGAAATCGCGCTTCTGATCGTCCGGCGCGTTCAACAGCATCGACATGATGATCGGCGCGCCGCACAGATGGTCGACCCCCTCGTCGGCGAAGGCGTCGTAGATCGCGCCGGCCTCCACCTTGCGCAGACAGACATGGGTGCCCGCCTGCGCGGTGATGGTCCACGGAAAGCACCAGCCGTTGCAGTGGAACATCGGCAACGTCCAGAGATAGACCGGATGCATCTTCATGCCCCAGACCAGGATGTTGCCCAGCGCGTTCAGATACGCACCCCGGTGATGGTAGACCACGCCCTTGGGATCGCCGGTGGTGCCCGAGGTGTAGTTCAGCGAAATCGCATCCCACTCGTCATCCGGCCGCACCCCGCGATAGCTCGGATCGCCGGCGGCGAGGAAGCTCTCGTAATCCATGGCGCCCAACCGCTCGCCGCCCGGCCCCTCGCTGTCATCGACATCGATCATGATCGGCGTGACGTTGGTCAACGCCAGGGCGGCCTTGACGGTCGGCGCGAACTCGGTGTCGGCCAGCAACACCTTGGCCTCGCCATGCTCAAGCATGAAGGCGATGGCTTCGGCATCCAGCCGGGTGTTCAGCATGTTCAACACGCCGCCGGTCATCGGCACGCCGTGGGCGGCTTCCACCCCCTCCGGCGTGTTGGCCAGCAACGCGGCCACCGTGTCACCCTTGCCGATGCCCCGCGCCGCCAACGCCGAGCCCAGCCGTCGCGAGCGTTCCGCCGTCTCGGCCCAGGTGTAGCGCCGCTTGCCGTGCGCCACCGCCAACCGGGAAGGGAACACCGCCGCCGTGCGGTCGAGAAAGCTCAACGGCGTCAGCGGCACGTAGTTGCCGGCGGATTTGTCCAGATCGGTCTCGAACGGATTGGTCGTCATCACGCGCTTGTCCCTCCCACCGGCGAAACCTAACGACGGCGGACCGGAAGGGCAACGCGCGCAAGCTTGGTCATGCCGCGTATTGAAGGCTTAACAAAGCATCCCGCAAACCCCTAGAGTCCTCAACGACCACTGTACGCGGGCTCGCGTAGAACGGGCCGCCAAGAGGGAGGATGATCGATGGGCCGGTTCGACGAGGTCTACGGCCGCTGGCAGGCGGACCCGCACGCGTTCTGGGCCGAGGCGGCGGAGGACGTGGTCTGGACCAAACGCTGGGACCGGGTGCTGAACGACGACACCCCGCCGTTCTACCGCTGGTTCGAGGGCGGCGAGATCAACACCTGCTACAACGCGGTCGATCGGCACGTGGACGAGGGGCATGGCGAGCGGCCGGCGATCATCTACGACAGCCCGGTCACCGAAACCGTCGCCACGATTACCTACGCCGAGTTGAAGGACCGGGTTGCGCGGTTCGCCGGGGCGTTGGCGGCGCAGGGCGTCGGCTATGGCGACCGGGTGATCCTGTACATGCCGATGATCCCCGAGGCGGTGGTGGCGATGCTGGCGTGTACCCGGATCGGGGCGGTTCATTCGGTGGTGTTCGGCGGTTTCGCGGCCAAGGAGCTGGCGACCCGGATCGACGACGCCACACCCAAGGTCATCGTCTCCGCCTCCTGCGGTATCGAGGGTCAGCGGGTGATCCCGTACAAATCGCTGTTGGACTCGGCGATCGGGCTGGCGACCCACAAGCCGGACCGCTGCATCATCAAGCAGCGGCCGCAGGCCGAGGCGACGATGGTCGCGGGCCGCGACCTGCTGTGGGAGGACGCCGAGGCCACCGTTGAGCCGGCCGAGTGCGTGCCGGTCAAGGCGACCGACCCGGCCTATATCCTCTACACCTCCGGCACGACGGGGATTCCAAAAGGCGTGGTGCGGGCGACCGGCGGCCATCTGGTGACCCTGAAATGGACGATGCCGAACATCTACGGCATGCAGCCGGGGGATGTGTACTGGGCGGCCTCCGACGTTGGTTGGGTGGTCGGCCATTCCTACATCGTCTACGCGCCGCTGTTCCACGGCTGCACCACCGTGCTGTACGAGGGCAAGCCGGTCGGCACGCCGGATGCCGGCGCGTTCTGGCGTGTGATCAGCCAGCACAAGGTCAAGGGCATGTTCACCGCCCCCACCGCCCTGCGCGCGATCAAGAAGGAAGACCCCGAGGGCAAGCTGCTGGCGCAATACGACATGTCCCACTTCAAGGCGCAATTCCTGGCGGGCGAGCGCTGCGACCCGGACACCCTGGCCTGGGCGCAGAACATGTTGAAGGTGCCGGTGATCGACAATTGGTGGCAGACCGAGACCGGCTCGCCCATCGCGTCGAACTGTCTGGGGATCGAGCTGCTGCCGTTCAAGCCGGGCTCGCCGACGCGGCCGGTGCCGGGTTACGAGGTTCACGCCCTGTCGCCGGAGGGGGCCGAGATGCCGCCGGGCGAGATCGGCGCGTTGGCGATCAAGCTGCCGATGGCGCCGGCCGCGCTGCCGACCCTGTGGCACAACGATCAGCGTTTCGTCGACAGCTACATGGCGGAATATCCCGGCTACTACCAGACCGGCGACGCCGGGATCGTCGACTCCGACGGCTACATCCACGTGATGTCGCGCACCGACGACATCATCAACGTGGCCGGCCACCGGCTGTCCACGGGCGGCATGGAGGAGGTGCTGGCCAACCACCAGGATGTGGCGGAATGCGCCGTCATCGGCGTGGCCGACGACCTGAAGGGTCAGGTGCCGCTCGGGTTTTTGATCCTGAAGGACGGGGTCACCCGCGCGCACGACGCGATCATCAAGGATGTGGTGCAAATGGTCCGCGACCGGATCGGCCCTGTGGCCGCCTTCAAACAGGCGACCGTGGTGCCCCGCCTGCCGAAAACCCGGTCCGGCAAGATTCTGCGCGCGACCATGCAGAAGATCGCCGACGGCGAGAGCTTCAACATGCCGGCGACGATCGACGATCCCGCGATCCTGGACGAGATCAGAGAGTCGCTCCTGGCCATCGGCTACGCGAAGAAAGGCTGAACTCATGCGCTTGCAAGGCAAGGTCGCCGTCATCACCGGGGCGGCGCGCGGGATCGGTGCCGCCATGGCTGAGCGGTTCGCCGCCGAGGGTGCGAAGGTGGTGGTCGCCGATACCGATCCGATGGCGGGCGATGAAACGGTCGGCCGGATCAAGACCGCGGGTGGCGAGGCACGGTTCGTCGCCTGTGATGTGACCGACCGGTCCCAGGTCACGGCATTGATGGATCGGGCGCTGGAGTCCTACGGCTCGCTCGACATTGTCGCCGCCAACGCCGGGATCATTCACAACACCCCGTTCCTGGAGCTGGACGACGCCACCTTCGACCGGGTGATCGCGGTCAACTTGAAAGGTGTGTTCCTGACCGGGCAAGAGGCGGCCCGGCGCATGGTCGAGCGTGGCATCCCGGGGGTGATCGTCAACACCGCCTCGGTCAACGCGGTGATCGTGCCCTACGGACTCGCCGCCTATAACGCCTCCAAGGGCGGGGTGGGCCAACTGACCAAGACCATGGCGATCGAACTCGCGCCGCACGGCATCCGGGTCAACGCCATCGGCCCCGGCAGCGTGGCGACGGACATGTTCCGCTCCGCCATCCTGACCGACCCCGGGGCGATGGATCGGGTCAAGGCGCGCACGCCGCTTGGCCGTCCGGCCGAACCGGCGGAGATCGCCGCCTGCGCGCTGTTCCTCGCCTCCGACGACGCCAGCTACATGACCGGCCAGACCATCTATCCCGACGGCGGCCGTCTGGCGCTCAGCCAGGTGGTGCCGAAGACCGGTGGCTAAACTTGGTCCGGCTTGCACAGGGGGCGTTGGCTCTACGGGTATTGCGCGCGGCTGAATAATCAGTAGGACCAAACTTTGCTGCTTGGAGACCGCGCATGACCGTCCGAACCAACCACCTTGATCAGCCGATCGGCTTCCCGGTGCCGGGTTGGACCGGCGCCACTCCGCCGGCGCGCACCCCGATGCAGGGGCGGACGGTGCGCTTGGAGCCACTCGACGCAGCGGCGCATGGCGGTGATCTGTTCGCGGCGTATGGCGCCGATGCCGAGGGCCGGCTGTGGACCTATCTGCCGGCCGGGCCGTTCAACGACGACCGGCCGGGTTTTGATGCTTGGCTCAAAGGGTGCGAAGCCAGCGCCGATCCGCTGTTCTTCACGGCGATCGATCAGACGAACGGCACGGCGTTGGGCGTCGCCAGCTACCTGCGGATCGAGCCCAAGGTGGGCGTGATCGAGGTGGGGTTCATTACTTTCTCACCAGCGCTACAGCGCACGGTGATGGCGACCGAGACCATGTTCCTGATGATGGCGCGGGTGTTCGACGCGCTTGGCTATCGCCGCTACGAGTGGAAATGCGACAACCTGAACGCGCCGTCGAACGCGGCGGCGAAACGTTTGGGGTTTTCCTACGAGGGATTGTTCCGCCAAGCCACGATCTATAAGGGCCGCAACCGCGACACAGCGTGGTATTCGATTCTCGATACCGAGTGGCCGGCGCTGAAGACGGCGTTCGAGACCTGGCTCGACTCCGCCAACTTCGATGCCGAGGGGCGGCAGCGGATAAGCCTGTCCGAGCTTACCCGCGCGGCGCTGGTGCAACCGGGCGCCTAGAGCCGGATTCACAACGTAATCTGGATCATGATGTGATTCAGATTACGTTGATCGTGCGCTAGAAATTCGTGCGAATCCGGTCCGGCAACTCGTCCACCGACTGGATCTGCGCTTCGACCGCCACCTGGGTGCCGCCCGATTTCTCGACCGCTGCGTCCAGATCCTTCTGCGAGCACAGCCCCAGGATCACCGGATGGCGCGCCTGAATTTGCGGGCTGTTCCAATGGCTGCGGTCGCGCACCTTGTTGATGGTGTCCTTGGTGGTGCCGATCAGCCGCGCGATCTGCACATCCTTGAGCTCATGATGGTGCTTCAACAACCAGGCGATGGCGTCCGGCTTGTCCCCGCGCTTGGCGACTGGGATGTACCGCGGTCCCTTGGTCTTCGAGGCCGGTTTCGGCAGATTGTTCGTGGCCATTTCGAGCCGGGCCGACGAATCTTTCTGGCAGCGCTCCAGTTCCTCGCGGGTGATCTGACCGTTGAGTATCGGGTCGAAACCTTGAATCCCGCCGTTCACCTCGCCGTCGGCGATGGCCTGAATCTCCAGCACATGGAGTTCGCAAAAATCGGCGATCTGCTCGAAGGTGAGCGCGGTGTTGTCGATCAGCCAAACAGCGGTGGCCTTTGGCATCAATGGGTGCGCCATTACTTTCTCCCTTCGGCCATGTCGCCATGCGCATGGCCGCGTATCAAACTCGGACCCTAAAGAAGGAATTCAGGTCATATATAGTCAGAAGCGGTTCGTCGGCAACGTGAAACTCGGCCAGCACGTACATGGGTCTCGATCATGGGTCTCGATCCGGTCGGGCGGTTTTCGTATCGTAGCGCGATGACGACTATCTGGGAGACGATCGATGGACCTGGAGGAGCTGGAGCCTGGTAAGAAGCCGAAAAAACCCAAGGATCTGTCAACGTGGAACGTCGAGGACCTGGAGCTCTATATCACGGCGATGGAGGCCGAGATCGGCCGCGCCCGCGCGATGATTGAACAGAAGCGCGGTGTCGCGTCGGCGGCGGACGCATTGTTCAAGAAATAGAGTCGCGATGTCGAATTTTGAACATCCGGCAAATGTGATGAATTGGCCGCATGACTCCGCTTGACGACCCCGGTAGGCCTCGCTAGCGTCCGCCCAAAGCAAGTTGGGCAGGGAGCCTCACGCGCAAGAACGGACGGGGTCGCGGTAATGCGTGGCCCCGTAACCGTTTGAATTTTCAGAAAAATAACCCTCCCGGTTTGCCGCGACGTGTCCAGGTTGGATCGACTACACTGACGACCATCGACCCGATCAGGAATGTTTATGTCGCGTCGGGACAATTTCGTTCACTTCGGAGGATCGTCGCCATGAGCTCGGATGGGAACGTCTTCGGCTTCGACACCCTAAGCCTGCATGCCGGCCAGCAACCGGACCCCGCCACGGGGGCGCGCGCGGTGCCGATCTACCAGACCACCTCCTATGTGTTTCGTGATGTGGAACACGCCGCCTCGCTGTTCAACCTGGAACGCGCGGGCCACATCTACTCGCGGATTTCCAACCCGACCGTCGCCGTCCTGGAAGAGCGGGTGGCGGCGCTGGAAGGCGGGGTCGGTGCGATCGCCACGGCCAGTGGGCACGCGGCGCTGTTCCTCGGAATCGCGACCCTGATGGGCCAGGGCGGACACATTGTATCTTCCTCGGCGCTGTATGGCGGCAGCCACAACCTGTTCAGCCATACCCTGCCGCGGTTCGGGATCGAGACCACCAAGGTTCATCCGCGCGACCTGGACGGCTTCCGCAGGGCGATCCGGCCGGACACCCGGATGCTCTTCGGCGAAACCATCGGCAATCCCGGCTTGGAGGTGATGGACATTCCCGCCATGGCCGAAATCGCCCACCAGGCCGGCGTGCCGCTGATGGTCGACAGCACCTTCGCCACCCCGCATCTCTGCCGGCCGATCGATCACGGTGCCGATCTGGTCATGCATTCGGCCACCAAATGGCTGGGCGGGCACGGTGTGGCGCTGGGCGGTGTGATGGTTGACGGCGGTACCTTCGATTGGGAAGCCTCGGGCAAGTTTCCAACCCTGACCGAACCCTACGCCGGCTATCACGGCCTCGATTTCGCCGAGGAGTATGGCCCCCAGGCCTTTCTGATGCGCGCGCGGGCCGAGGGCTTGCGCGACTTTGGCGCCAGCATGAGCCCGGCCAACGCATTCTACATTCTTCAGGGGATCGAAACCTTGCCGCTGCGCATGGACCGGCACGTGGCGAACGCTCGGGCGGTGGTCGATTTCCTGCGCGGCGCCGAGGAGGTCGCGTGGGTCGCCTATCCCGAGCTGGAGGATCACCCCGATAAGGCGATCGCCGACCGGCTGTTGCCGAAGGGAGCCGGCTCGATGATCGCCTTCGGGATCAAGGGTGGGCGCGAGGCCGGCCGCGTGTTCATCGAGGGGCTGCGGCTGTGGTCGCATCTGGCCAATGTCGGTGACGCCAAATCCCTGGTCCTGCATCCGGCCAGCACGACCCACCAGCAACTGGACGCCAAAACCATGGAGGCGGCCGGTTTGACCGAGGATCTGGTGCGGCTGTCGGTTGGTCTGGAAGACCCGAAGGATCTGATCGAGGACTTGAAGCAGGCGTTGCGGGCGGCCACCCGCACCACCCGGATCGGTGCTGTCGGGTCGGCGGCGGGCGGGGACGACTAATCCATGCGGTTCGACGTCGACGGCAAGGCCGCGTTCGCCGCGACCGGTGGGCGGCCCTTCGATCCGGCGCGACCGGCGATGGTCTTCATCCATGGCGCGGGGATGGATCACACGGTCTGGACACTGCAGACCCGCTACTTCGCCCACCATGGCTGGTCGGTGCTGGCGCTCGACCTGCCGGGCCATGGCGAGAGCGCCGGCCCGGCGCTGCAGACGGTGCTGGACATGGCCGCCTGGAGCAGCCGGGCGCTTGCGGCGGTGGCGGGCACGCGGGCGGCCTTCGTCGGGCATTCCATGGGAGCATTGGTGGCCCTGGAAGCCGCCGCCTTGGCCGGTGAGGCGGCGCTGGCGCTGATCATGCTGGGTGTGGTGCCGGTCATGGGGGTGCACCCGGATCTGCAAGCGGCGGCGGATGCCGGTGATCACCGCGCGGTTGAAACCATGATCGGTTGGGGCTTCGGCCGGCCGGCGCAGATCGGCGGCAACCGGGCGCCGGGATCGTGGGTGTCGGGCGCGGGATTACGGGTGCTGGAGCGCGGTCTGCGCGGTCCGCTGGGCATCGATCTGCGGGCCTCGAACGGCTACGGCCGGGCGCTTGAAGCGGCGGCGGGCGTGCGCTGCCCGGCACTTGTGATCGCCGGCGACGATGATCGCATGACCCCATCCAAGGGTGTCGGCCCACTGATCGAGGCGCTGGTCGACGCCCGTCTGACGGTGTTGCCGGCGACCGGTCACATGATGTCGCTGGAACGCCCGGATGAGACGCTGGATGCGATGCGTGATTTCCTGAGAGGCAAGGCCGTATGAGCGCGCGCGGGACGGCCGAGCCGGAAGCCGTTGAGTTAACCCGAGCCGACTACCGCCATTTCCTGTCGATTCCGACCCGGTGGATGGACAACGACGTCTATGGCCATGTGAACAACGTCGAGTACTACTCGTATTTCGATACCGTCGTGAACCATTACATGATGGTCCATGGCGGCTTGGATTACCGGAACGGCGAGACCGTGGGGTTCGTGGTCGAGACCCGGTGTTCCTACAAACGCCCGATCGCCTTTCCCGACGTGGTGGAGGCCGGCATCCGGGTGGCGCGCATCGGCACGTCGTCGGTGACCTACGAGGTGGGTTTGTTCATCGACGGCCACGAGGCGATCCGCGCCTTCGGTCACTTCGTTCATGTCTATGTCGACAAGGCGTCCGGCAAGCCGGTGCCTATCCCGGAGCGGGCGCGGGCGGCGATGGAAGCGATTAAAATGTAAGAAGGCCGGCCCCGTTTGGGACCGGCCTCCGTTCCACTACCGTATGGCAGTCGGGCGTTAAGCGGCCTTCTTGGCCTCGAGAGCCTTGGCTTCCGCGCCGCCAATGGCGATCTTGCGCGGCTTCATCGCTTCCGGCACTTCGCGGACCAAGTCGACATGGAGCAGGCCGTTCTCCAACGACGCGCCACCGACCCGAATGTGATCCGCCAAGTCGAAACGCCGTTCGAACGCGCGGGTCGCGATACCGCGATGCAGGAAGGCGCGCTCGGCCTTAGCCTGTCCTTCAGCCCCCGGCTTTTCGATCCGGCCGGAAAGGGTGAGCGTGCCGTTCTCGACGGTGATGTCGATGTCGCTCTCCGAGAAACCGGCGACCGCCATGGTGATCCGGTAGTCGTCCTCACCCAGTTTCTCGATGTCGTAAGGCGGGAATGTCGGCTGGCTACCGGTTTCGGACGCGCGTAACGCGTGGTCCAATAAACGGGCCATCCGGTCGAAGCCAACGGTGGAACGGAACATGGGAGTGTAGTCGACCGTACGCATGCCACATCCTCCTTCGAAGCGAAGTGGTTTCTAGGTTTACCCGCCACGTTTGGCCGGGCTTGTCACTGCCGGAACCCGCTCTGGGCATCCCGACGACTTTCCAGATAGTTATCTGTATCCGGCGGTTCAAGGGGGAGGTGCTGGAGGAAAAATCACTCCTGGGGGTTGGCAATTGCCGATTCCTCACCCATACTTATTGCGATGCCGGAACAAATTAACCACGCTTCGGTTACGCCCTTCGAGGGGCCTTATCGGGAGGTTCTCAGTCTCCTTGAACAGGCGCGTGATTACGCCAAACACCGGACCAAGCGGCCGGTGCCGCCGACATCAGCCAACGGGTCCGGGCACCTAATTTCGGTCGAGGGCCTGCGGGTCCCTTGCGAGGCGCTTCGGGTTACCACCCGGTTGTCGCAGTGCTTGGCGTGGCTGCTGCTCCAGAAGGCAATCCAGCATGGTGAATTGCCGCCGGAAGCGGCGCTACGGCCGGAAAACCGGCTCGATGGCGTGGTCGTTTGCGAGCAGGAGGGAGGGGAGACTGACCCCGCCACGCCCGAAGGATTGCGCGATCTGCTCGAGCGTAGCCGCCGAATTTATGCCCAGGTCAAGCGGCTCGACGCTGGGTTGGACGCGGTTCACCAGGTTCGGCAAGCGCCGGAGGGCAATACAAAACGGCGACCCCGGTTTGCCCCGGAACCGCCGTCAGTTTCTCGCTAAATAAGCCAGGAAGCCGGGTTTAGATTCCCAGGCCGCCGAAACGCTTGTTGAACCGCGCCACCTGACCGCCGGTATCCATGATGCGGTGCTGACCGGTCCAGGCAGGGTGCGACTTCGGGTCGATCTCAAGCTTGATCACGTCGCCTTCCTTGCCGTAGCAGGAACGGGTCATGTATTCGGTCCCATCGGTCATCACGATCTTGATTTCGTGATAGTCGGGATGGATATCGGCCTTCATCGCGTTTCTCCGATTGGCGCCGTTGCCGGAGCCGGCGCACCTCTTAAATTTAGAAAGCGAGTGGATAGCGGAACACCGCCCGTAAGGCAAGCGTTACCAGCCGACGGTGATCCGCTCAACGCTGGGTCAGTTTCATCTCAATCCGACGATTGCGTTCCAGCGCGCCCGGCGCGATCGGCTGATGTTCGCCGTAGCCGGCGGCAGCCAATCGTTCGGGCGGAATGCCTTGGGTGATGAGGAACTGAACCACCGAGATCGCTCGGCCGGTGGAGAGTTCCCAGTTGTTGGCGAACTGCTCGTTGAAGATGGGCACCGTGTCGGTATGCCCTTCGACCTGGAGAATCCAGCCAATATTCCCCGGAATTCGGCCGGCGATTTCGGTCAGGGTATGAGCGAACTGGGCGAGTTTGAACTGGCCCTCGGTACCGATCTCAGCCGAGCCGGAAGCGAACAGCACCTCGGACTGGAACACGAACCGGTCGCCGACAATGCGGATATCGTCGCGGTCGGACAGCACTTCGCGCAGGCGGCCGAAGAACTCGCTACGGAAGCGAGCCAGTTCCTGCACCTTGGTGGCCAGCGCGGCATTCAGGCGCCGGCCCAGATCGACAATCCGGGTGTTCTGCTCCGCGTTTAACGCTTCCGACGTCGCCAGAGCCGCCTCGATCCGCGCCAATTGATCACGTAGGGCCGTGAGTTGAGCATTCAACAGCTCGACCTGTTGTTTTGCGTCGCTGGAAACCTGCTTCTCGTCGTCGAGTGAACTCCGAACCGCCTCGTATTCGCTGAACAGTTCCTCCAGGCGGATGTCGCGTTGTTCCAGCTCGACTTGCTTCAGACTGGTGCGTTCGGTCTGTTCGGCCAACGAGGCTTCAAGCTTCTTGGTGGTGTCGCGCTCGGCACTAAGAGCGGCATTCAGATCCACGATGCGTGTACCGGCGGCCTCTAACTTCTGGAGAAGGTCGGCGATCTCCGCTCTCGTTTCGGCGTTCATATCCTCCAGGCGGGTGATCGCGCTCGCCGCATCATCCAGCCGCCCGATCAGGATCGTGATGCGTTGTCCCGCCGCATCGCGTTCGGTTTCGGTCTCTCTCAGGGTGCCGCGCAGGGCCTCGCGCTCGGTTTCGGTCTCTCTCAGGGTACCGCGCAGGGCCTCGCGCTCGGTTTCAGCCTCGCTCAAGGTGTTACGCAGGGCCTCACGCTCGGTTTCGACTTCCGTGAGCGTCCCCCGCAGCGCGTTGCGAGCCTCGATCAGGCGCGCGATATCGGACTCCAGATCGTCCCGTACCTCGCGCAACGCGCCGATATCGCGGCGCAGGCGCTCCAAATCGCGCAATTGCAGCTCGATGGTCTCGCGGTTGGCCGCGATGACGGTCAGGGCGTTCTCGAAGTTTGCCGCCAATTCGGTTCGCTCGGCGACGGCGACGCGGACCTCGTCCTCGACCTTGGCGAGCTTGCCGATGAGGGCGTCACGCTCTTTCAGCACCTCCAACAGTCGGGCGTCCAGCCCCTGGCGATCGGCCGCCGCTTCGTCCAAGTGTTGCTGCAGGACCGCGCGTTCGGCAACCAGCGCGGCGAGCCGTGCTTCCAAGCTGTCTCGCACCGTCGACAGCCGGCCGACCTGCCCAGCGAGAGAATCCCGCTCGGTAATCGACCCCTGCAGCTCGGCCGATAACTGGGCGACGGTCAGCCGCAGCTCGGCGCTGGCTTCGCGCTCCAGCGACAGCAGGTCGCTAAGCTCGGCGACCTGCTGCGACAACCGCGCCAAGGTCTCGTCCTTACCGGACAGGATCTGGGTCAAATAGAACTGCGCCACGATGAAGATCATCAGCACGAAGATGATCACCATCAACAACGTGGCCAGCGCGTCGACAAACCCGGGCCAGATATTGGTGTCGTGATTGCGTCGGCGGGCCAGGGTGGACATTGGTTGCTCTCTGGTCTCGCTCTATCGGACCGGTGGTCTCAGCGCTCGTCTTCAGCGAGGGCCGCGATTGTTCGTGCCACCAACCGTACTTCGCCTCGCAACTCCTCGGTCATTTGAGCCCGTCCGGCCGCCCCGTCCTCCAGCAGCCGGGCCATGTAGGCCTCGATGTTGCGCAGATGGCTGCGGACGATCTCGTCGCGCCCGCCTCCGGCGGCATCGGCCAACCGGCCAAGCACTGGACGCAACTCATCCTGCGCTCTCGCGAGCCGCAGCATGAAGTCGCGGTCGCCATCGAGTTTGTCGGTCAGATCGTTGAGCTTGTCGACCAGCGTGAACAGGGCGTTTTTGGCGGCGCGCCGATCATCTTCGCCATGGGCCATGATGCGTTGCAATTTGTCGAGGGATTCCGCCGTTTGTTCCATTAACGCCTGCTGAAACGCGGTGGCGGAGTGTTCACCTTCGAAGGCCAGGCCTCCGCCGCTCAGGCGGGTCAACCCGGCCAACCATTCCTCAAGCTCGTTGTAGAACCGGTTCTGGGCCTGGCCGAGCTGCAAGTCGAGAAACCCAAGAACAAGAGAGCCAGCGAGCCCGAACAGCGATGAAGAGAACGCCGTGCCCATACCGTCGAGCGGGGATTCAAGCCCGGCCTTCAAATCCGCGAATACGGCGCCGAGATCGCCGCTTTCGATGCTCAGGCCGCCGATGACGTCGCCCACGGCGCCGATCGTCAGCAGCAGACCCCAGAACGTGCCGAGCAGGCCGAGGAAGATCAGCAGACCGATCAGATAGCGCGAGATGTCGCGGGACTCTTCCAGCCGCACGCTGATGCTGTCGAGCAGCGAGCGCAGCGACAACGCCGAGAGGCTTTGCCGCGCGCCCTCCTGCCGATCACCGAGAAGGGTGGCAACCGGGGCCAGCAGTGTCGGCGGTGTCTGGACCGACACGCCGACCGACTGAGTGCGGTAGGTTTCGATCCAGTGCACTTCCGGGCCCAGCCGCAGCACATGGCGCAGCATGAACCCGATGCCGATGACCAGCACGCCCAGGATGACACCATTCAGCGCCGCGTTGGCCAGAAAGGCGTCCATCAACGGTGCCGATAACACACCGGCGACCACAGCCACGGCGACCAGGAATAAAAACATCCGTAAAAGATAGCGGCGCGGATCGGTCACCGCTGATCTCCCCACTTCCCGGCGGGTTCGGAAACGGTGCGCCGGCTCACCTGCTCACGAGCACCACGTCGACACGGTCTTTTGGTGCTTCCTGGGCGCGATTGCCGAGTGCGCGCACATCCATGCGCGTGCTCTGAATCTTCGCGTCGATCAGATAGGCACGTACCGCCAAGGCACGGGACAACGACAACCGGCGCGCCTTGTTGGCGGTGCCCTGGTCGCCGTCGGCGTAGGCTAGAAGTTGCACGCGCAACGCCTCGTTCTTCTGCAGGCGAGCGATGATTTCATTCAAGCCCGACTTGGCGTCATCGGGCAGTTGCGACTGCTCGGCAGGAAAGACCAGCCGAAGCTGATCGCCGGAAACGCCCTGGGTGGAGGCGGTGGGAGCCGCCGGCGCCGAGGTCGCTTTCGCGGGTGCGGGTGGTACGGCCGCTACCTGGGTGTCGGTTGCCCGCTTTGGCGCCGCAATGGCAGGGGGTGGCAGTTTTGGCGGTTCCGGCGCCTTGGGTATGACGGGCGGCGGCGGCGGAGCCGCGGGTTTCATCGTTGTTGGTTTTGGTGCCACGGGCGTGGCGGTGACCACTTGCGGAGCCGCCGGTTTCGCGACCATCGGCTTCGGCGGCGCCAAGGTCATCGTCTTGGGCGCGGCGGGTGCCGGGGCGGCGCGCGTCATCAAGGCAGCCGGCGGCGCGGCGTAGACCGGTGCATCCGGCCGCCGCAGCCACGCCGGCGCGGCGTTGGTCGGAGCGCCCATGGCGACGGGAGCGCCGCTTCGGCTCGGCGTGAGAACGTTCGAGGACAGCCCGGGGTGCAGCATCTGCGGAATGGTCGGTACCGTTCCCAGCGCATCAAGCACACTGAGATCGACGGTCACGTTCGGATTACCGTCACCGATACGATAGGGCACCTGAGCCCAGGACGGAGAGGTGGCCGAAACGGCGGCGAAGCCCGCCGCCAGGATCAACGGTATGCCGACGAGCGCGCGTGGTCCCCTCATCGTTCCTCCCAGTGCAAAAGTCACGATGTCGGTTATAGCAGAGGCATCGTGCGTCACAACAGCGTGGAGCTATTTACCCTGACACTAAGGCCGATCACCCTACGCCGACCGGAGCTTTCGCCGCGCTGAGTATCTTCCAAAGCGGCGTGTGCAGTCGATCGTTGGCGGCGATCACGTCACCCGATTCGAGCATGCCCTGACGGTTGTTCAGATCGGTGACATAGCCGCCCGCCTCTTTGACAAGGAGAATACCGGCGGCGATATCCCAGGCGTTGAGTTGGTTTTCCCACATGCCGTCGACCCGCCCGGCCGCCACCCAGGCGAGATCGAGTGCCGCCGCGCCGAAGCGGCGCACCCCGGCGACGTTGTTCATCACCGCCTGCTGCTGCGCCATGAATGTCTCGTGGTCGCAACCCAACCCCTTGACCGGAATGCCGGTGGCGATCACCGCCTCGTTCATGTGCTGGCGGGCGGAGACCCGGAGGCGGCGTTCGTTGAGATAGGCGCCCTGACCGCGCTCGGCCCAGAAAAACTCGTCGGTCAGCGGCTGGTATACCGCGCCGAACACGATCTCGCCGCGTTCCTCGGCGGCGACCGAGATGGCGAAATGCGGAATGCCGTGCAGGAAGTTGAGCGTGCCGTCCAGCGGATCGATAATCCAGCGGCGGCCGAGTGGGTCGTCGGTCTCGACAACGCCCGACTCCTCCATCAGGAAGCCGAATTCCGGGCGCGCCCGGCCCAGCTCGTCCCTGAGCACCTTCTCGGCCTGGAGATCGGCGGTCGAGACGAAATCGGCGGGACCCTTCTTCGAGACCTGCAGGTTCTCCACCTCGCCGAAGTCGCGCTTTAACCCGCGCGAGGCCTTCTGGCAGGCCTTGAACACGACGTTGTAGAGGGCCGAACGGAGGGCCATGGGGTGTCCTTATGGGGTTGCTACAGCGTGGACCGTCATATGCGGGCTTTAGTCCTTGGCGCGTTCGACGTAGGAATTATCTTCGGGTTTGACCACGATGCGAGTGCCGGCCTCGATGTGCGGCGGCACCAGGACCCGGACGCCGTTCTCCAACACCGCCGGTTTGTAGGACGACGACGCGGTTTGACCTTTAACCACCGCGTCGGCCTCGACGATCGTCATCACCACGGTCTCGGGCAACGTCACCGACAGCGGCTCGTCCTCGTGGCTTTCGATCTGCACGACCATGCCATCCTGCAGGAACGCCACCTTCTCGCCGATCATCTCGGCGTTGACGGTGATCTGCTCGTAGGTCTCGCTGTCCATGAAGGTCAGCAGGTCGCCGTCGGCGAACAGGAATGTCGCCTCCCGCTGTTCCAGGCGCACGCGCTCGACCTGCTCGTCGGCACGGAACCGCTCGTTCAGCTTGGTGCCCGAGCGGATGTCCTTCATCTCGACCTGATTGAACGCTCCGCCCTTGCCGGGCTTCACCGCTTGGGTCTTGGTCACCACCCAAAGCCGGTTCTGATGCTCGACCACATTGCCGATGCGCACCGCGTTTCCGTTGATCTTCATGACGTCGTCCGTCGCTTGGGAGATAGGCAAAATGATCTGGCGTCGGCACGCGCCGAGGCCGCGCGGCTTGTATCAGGCGGGCCGGGGCGAGTCTACCGGAGGAGGGTGTTCGTTACCCGATCACCGCCTCGAACGCCTTCACCCCGGCGCCGGGACCGTCCGGATGGCTCCACACGGCGCCGATCACCGCCAGGAAATCGGCTCCGGCCTCGACCAGCGGCCGGCAGTTGTCCGGCGTGATGCCGCCGATGGCGACGCAGGGCACGGTCATCACCTCGGACCACCACGCGACGATGTCGATCGGCGCCGTGGTGGTGTTGTCCTTGCTGCCGCTGGGAAAAAATGCGCCGAAGGCGACGTAATCGGCTCCGGCCTCGGCCGCGTCAATGGCGCGGTGACGGCTGGCCTTGCAGGTCACGCCGATCATCGCGTCCGGCCCCATGATCCGGCGGGCCTCGGCGTAGGGCGCGTCGTCCTGGCCGACATGGACGCCGTCGCAGCCAGTGGCGACCGCCAGATCCGGGCGGTCGTTCATCAGCACCGGCACGCCGTACTGGTGGGCGATCGGGATCAGGGCCTCGGCCGCGCGCTTGATGGCGTCGTCGTCGACGTCTTTCAGGCGCAGCTGCAGGCACGCGACCGGCCCGGCGTCCAACGCCTCGGCCAGCCGGGTCGAAAACGCCGCCACATCGTCGAGACGCGGCGGCGTGATCAGATAAAGTTCGGTGCCGGACACGCGCGCTCCGTCACTTGCCCTTGTAGATGTCGATGATCCGGTCGAGCATCGCCAGGGCCTCGGCGCGCGGCCGCTGGAAGGTGTTGCGGCCGATGATCGAGCCGTTGGCGCCGCCCTGATACAGCCCGCGAATTTCACCCAGGATGCCGTCCAAATCCTTGGCCTCGCCGCCGGAAAACACCACGATCCGCCGGCCGTCGAACGCCGCCTGCATGACATGGGACACCCGCTCGGCCAGGGTGGCGATCGGGATCTTGCGGTCCTCGTAGACTTTCTTGGCCGCCGCCAGCTCGAGGTTCGGCTTCGGCGGCTTCACCTTGATGATGTGCGCTCCCATCAGCGCCGCCATGTGGGCGGCATAGGCGGCGATGTCGACCGCCGTCTCGCCTTCCTTGGACAGATCGCCGCCGCGCGGGTAGGACCACATCACCACGGCCAGGCCGACGGCCTTGGCCTCCTCGGCCAGCTCGCGGATCTCGCCCATCATGTCGAACGCCGCGTCGGAGCCCGGATAGATCGTGAAGCCGATCGCCGAGCAGCCGAGGCGCAACGCATCGCCGACCGAGCCGGTGATCGCCTGCGACGGCGCGTCCTTGTCGCGAGCCAGACTGTTCGAGGAATTGACCTTCAGGATGGTCGGAATGGCGCCCGCGAAGCTATCGGCGCCGGCTTCCAGCATGCCAAGCGGCGCGGCGTAGGCCGACAACCCGGCGTCGATCGCCAGTTTGTAGTGATAATGCGGGTCGTAGGCGGCCGGGTTCGGCGCGAAGCTGCGGGCCGGACCATGCTCGAAGCCCTGGTCGACCGGCAGGATCACCAGCTTGCCGGTGCCGCCCAGCTTGCCGTTCATCAGGATGCCCGCGAGCTTGCCCTTGGTTCCCGGGTTGTCGCTCTCGTAACCATCCAGGATTTTTTTCACCTTCTGGGTGATCTTCATCGTCGTCGTCTCCCTTGCCCAGGTTCGCTCACTGACCCGATCAGATGGTCTTGGCCAGCGCCGCGGCGGTGTCCAGCATGCGGTTCGAGAAGCCCCATTCGTTGTCGTACCAGGACAGCACCCGCACCAGCTTGCCGTCGATCACCTGGGTCTGGTTCAGGTCGAAGGTCGAGCTGTGGCTGTCGTGGTTGAAGTCGATCGAGACCAGCGGGGCGTCGTTGGTGCCGAGGATGCCCTTGAGCCGGTTGCCGTTGGCGGCCTTGACCACGGCGGCGTTGATCTCCTCGACCGAGGTATCCTTCTTCGGCACGAATTTGAAATCGATCAGGCTGACATTGGCGGTCGGCACCCGGATGGCGGTGCCGTCGAGCTTGCCGGCCAGCTCCGGCAGCACCAGACCGACCGCCTTGGCGGCACCGGTCGAGGTCGGGATCATCGAGGACGCCGCCGCGCGGGCGCGGTGCAGGTCCTTGTGCAGGGTGTCCTGGGTCGGCTGATCGCTGGTGTAGGCGTGGATCGTGGTCATGTAGCCGCGCTCGATGCCGACCGCTTCGTTCAGGACATAGGCAACCGGCGCCAGGCAGTTGGTGGTGCACGACGCGTTCGAGATCACCTGATGCTCGGCGCTCAGCTTGTCGTGGTTGACGCCATAGACCACCGTCAGGTCGGCGCCGGTGGCGGGGGCCGAGATGATCACTTTCTTCGCACCCGCCTCGATGTGCTTGGCGGCCTGTTCGCGCTTGGTGAAGATGCCGGTGCAGTCCAGCACGATGTCGACGCCCAACTTACCATGGGGCAGCGCGGCGGGATCGCGCTCGGCGGTGACGGTGATCTTGCCGAGACCGATGTCCATCCAATTCTCGCCGGTCGTCACCGTGCCGGGGAACCGGCCGTGCACGGTGTCGTAGCGGAACAGATGGGCGTTGCTGTCGACCGGCCCCAGATCGTTGATCAGCACCACGTCGATGTCGTCGCGCTTACTCTCCCACAGCGCGCGCAGCACCAGACGGCCGATGCGTCCAAACCCGTTGATCGCAACCTTCGTGGCCATTGTTGTCCTCCTCAGCTCAAATCGTCGTCCGGCGCCGGCGGGGCGATTCCCCGGGGCGCGTATGGATGCTGGCCCGCGTCCGCCGGATCAGGCGTTCCGAGCGGCCAGCCGGTCGCGGGCCGCCTGGGCGACCGCGTCGGCGGTGATACCAAAATGCGCGTACAACTCCTCATAAGGAGCCGACGCGCCGAACCCGGTCATGCCGACAAACGCCCCTTGGGGGCCGATCAGCCATTCCCAAGGCATCCGCACGCCGGCCTCGACCGCGACCCGCACCGTGCCGACGCCCAGCACCTCGGCGCGATAGGCGGCGTCCTGGGCGGCGAAGCGTTCCATGCACGGCATCGATACCACGGTCGTCCCGATCCCGTCGGCGTCGAGCAATCCCTTGGCGGCCAGCGCGATCTCGATCTCGGAGCCGGTGGCGATCAGCGTCACCGTATGCGCACCAGACGCCGCGGCGAGAACGTAACCGCCGCGCGCCGAGCGATTGCCCGCCGAGGCCTCGGTCCGAACCGCCGGCAGGCCTTGGCGGGTCAGCGCCAGGATCGACGGTCCGTCCGTCCGTTCCAGCGCCAGCTGCCACGCTTCCGCCGTTTCGACCGCGTCGGCCGGGCGCCAGATGTGAACATTGGGGATCGCGCGTAGCGCCGCCAAGTGCTCGACCGGCTGGTGGGTCGGGCCGTCCTCGCCCAGTCCGATACTATCATGGGTCATCACGAACACCGCCCGGAGGCCCATCAGCGCGGCGAGACGGATCGACGGCCGACAATAGTCGGTGAACACCAGGAAGGTCCCGCCATAGGGCACCGCCCCGCCATGCAGCGCCATGCCGTTCATCGCGGCGGCCATGGCATGCTCACGCACACCGTAATGAATATAGGTGCCGGCGCGATCGTCGCGGGTAAACACGCTCTGGGTCTTGACCTTGGTGTTGTTGGACCCGGTGAGGTCGGCCGATCCGCCGATCAATTCCGGCATCAGCGGGGCGATCACCTCGATCGCCCGTTGCGAGGACACGCGGGTCGCGAGCGTCGGCTGATCCGCCACAAGCTGGCTCTTCAGCGCACCGATCGCTCCGGCCAGCGACGCCGGCAACTCCCCGGCCATCACCCGGTCGAACTCCGCCCGCGCGGCCGACGCGTTATAGCGGCCGGCCCACGCGGCGCGGGCATCGGCGCCGCGACGGCCAAGCGCCTTGCCGGTTTCGACCACCACCTCGGGTAACACGAACGGCGGCAGGGCCCAGCCCAGGGCCTTGCGGGCGGCGGCGATCTCGTCGGCGCCCAGCGGCGCGCCGTGGGAGCCGGCGGTGCCGCCCTTGGTGGGCGCGCCATAGCCGATGATCGTCTTGCAGGCGATCAGGGACGGGCGTGGGTCGGCTATCGCCGCCGCCATCGCCGTGGCCAGGGCGGCCGGATCGTGGCCACCAGCCGCCGCCACATGCCAGCCATAGGCTCGGAACCGGGCGGCGACATCGTCGGAGATCGACAGATCGGTGGCGCCATCGATCGAGATGCTGTTGTCGTCCCACAGCACGTTCATGCGACCGAGACCGAGATGCCCGGCGAGCGACGCGGCCTCGTGGCTGATACCCTCCATCAGGCAGCCATCGCCGGCGATCACCCAGGTCCGGTGGTCGATCAGATCATCGCCGAAACGGGCGTTCAGGTGGCGTTCGGCGATCGCCATGCCGACGGCGTTGGCGAGCCCCTGTCCCAGGGGACCGGTGGTGGTCTCGATGCCGGGCGCCAGACCCCGTTCCGGGTGACCGGCGGTTTTCGAGCCGATCTGGCGAAACCGCCTCAGCTCTTCCATCGGCATGCCGGGATAGCCGGTCAGATGCAGCAGCGCGTAGAGCAGCATCGAGCCGTGACCGGCCGACAGCACGAAGCGGTCGCGGTCGGGCCAGGTGGGATTGCTCGCGTCGAAGCGCAGAAAGCGGGAAAACAACACCACCGCCGCGTCGGCCATGCCCATCGGCATGCCGGGGTGGCCGGATTTGGCCTGCTCCACCGCATCCATGGCGAGGACACGCACCGCGTCCGCCAATCCCTTGTGCTCGGCTTCGGAGAGAGCGGCGCCCTGTGGCGCGGTCGTGGATGTCATGGTGGTGTCGCGCGATGTGAGGGGCCGACCGAGCGGGCCGGTACCTCGGTCGCGCGGAACATGCCGAGACGGTCCGCCCACGTCAAGCCACCCGCGCCACTACGGAGCGTTCGGCGTGGTTGTGGCGCGGACGCGTTGACGGCAAGTGCCCGTGAGCCGTATCATACGGTACTTGAACGACGCTGGCTTAGCCGTTGAAATTCTGGGGCGCCGGCCGGATGACGGTAATGGGTTGAAAGGGGATGGGCATGTCGCGACTTGCCGCCGCGCGCGAAAAGTTGGTCAAGGCGGTCACACGCCTAGAAGCGGCCATGGACGGCCTCGACTCGTCCGAAGGCGGTGATCCGGCGCTCCTGCGTCGCGAGCTGGCGGCGGTTAAACGCGATCACGCCAAGTTGGCGGCGGTGGCTGAGCAGGTCGACGCGCGGCTCGATCGCACCATCGGCCGGTTGTCGATGGTGTTGGAGAGCTGAGCGATGGCGCAAGTCGATATCACGGTGAACGGTAAGACTTACCGGATTGCCTGCGAGGATGGTCAGGAGAAGCGGCTCACCGAGTTGGCGGCCATGGTCGATGCCCATGTGAAGGATCTGGTCGATCAGGTTGGTCAGGTCGGCGACACGCGGCTTTTGGTGATGGCGAGCCTGCTGATCGCCGATGAGCTGATCGATCTGCGTGACGCCGCGAACGAGGTCGAGGAGGTCGACGAGGTCGACGAGGAGTTCAGCCCGAACGAGGTCGAGGACCTGACAATCGCCATCGAAGGGTTGGCCGAGCGGATCGAACGTATTGCCGGAAGGCTCGATGGCCCCTAGATTGGGGGTGCGACGGGGCTGCACGGTGCGTTAGGCAGCACTTACCCCTGGGGCGATATCCATCCTCTGAGGGAGCTGTCTCTGACGAGGTCTTGGCCTCGTTATTCGCGGCGCCCACCTGCTTGGCAGGCCGCAGAGGGTATGCATACGCCGACGGCCGAGGCGGCTCCGTCGCATTCGTTCGCGTCCGTCATCGCCCGTACCATGGGGCGCGGCGGCCGCGATTTGCATGGTGTCGCCGGAATATGGTTCCGCGGCGCGGCATCACCGACCTATCGGATTTCCATGACTGATCTGACCGATCCCGACGCCCCGATCGACTTCGAGGCGCTGCAATCCATCAAGGCCGACCTGCGGCGCGTGATGACGGCGCGCCGGGCCACCGTCGCCAAGACCAACGTCGAAGCGGCGACGCGGATCGCCGCGCGTGTCGCCGATACGTTGGCGCCGTCGAGCGGCACCGTGGTCTCGGGCTATTGGCCGATGCGTGATGAGGTGGATGTGCGCCCCACACTCGCCATGCTGTGGTCGCGCGGTTGCCGTATCGCCTTGCCGGTGGTCCAGGGCGAGAATGCGCCGTTGCTGTTTCGCGCCTGGGAGACCGAAGAGGATCTGGTGCCGGGCCCCTTCGGAACATCCGAACCCGCCGAGGACGCGGACGTGGTGGAACCGACCTTGCTGCTGGTGCCGATGCTGGCCTTCGATCGCGCCGGCCGGCGGCTGGGTTATGGCGGCGGGTACTACGACCGAACCCTGTCGGCTCTGCGCGGTCGCTACGCGGTGCAGGCGATCGGCATCGCGTTCGCCGATCAGGAAGTCGAGAACGTTCCCGCTGGTCCCCACGACATGCCGCTGGACGGTATCGTCACCGAGAACGAATTTCTGGATTTGGGGAGCTAAACACATGCGGCTGCTGTTCCTGGGCGACATCGTTGGCCGCTCCGGCCGGCAGGCCGTGGTCGAGCGGTTGCCGGATCTCATTCGTGATCTGCGCGCGGATTTCGTTGTCGCCAATGGCGAGAACGCGGCCGGCGGTTTCGGCATCACCGCCAAGATCTGCGAGGAATTGTACGATGTCGGTGTCGACGTGATCACCACCGGCAACCACGTCTGGGATCAGCGCGAAATCCTCGGCTACATCGACGACGATGTGAGCCTGATCCGGCCGATCAACTTTCCCGTCGGTACGCCCGGCCGTGGAGCGGGGGTGTTCGAAAGCCACGACGGCCGCCGGGTCATGGTGATCAACGTCATGTGCCGGCTGTTTATGGACGCGCTGGACGATCCGTTCGCCGCCGTCGAGCAGGCGATCGACGGGCTGGCGCTTGGCCACGACGTGGATGCCGTGATCGTCGACCTGCATGGCGAGGCAACCAGCGAGAAAATGGCGTTCGGTCACGCCTTTGACGGCCGGGTGTCGCTGGTGGTTGGCACCCACACCCATGTGCCGACCGCCGACACCATGGTGCTGGCCAACGGCACCGCCTATCAGACCGATGCCGGCATGTGCGGCGACTATGACAGCGTGATCGGCATGAAGAAGGAACATCCGATCGACCGCTTTACCCGCAAGCTGCCGACCCCGCGTCTGGAAGCCGCCGACGGCGAGGCGACGGTCTGCGGCGTGCTGGTCGAGACGGACGACAAGACCGGTTTGGCGATCCGCATCGAGCCGCTGCGGGTCGGCGGTGTGCTGAGCGAAACGATGCCGACCTGAAGCGTGGAATCACCCAAGACGCGCGGTGGTACCGCATGCTAGAAAGCGCGCCGCGCGGCACCGCGCCGGGTCGCATTTTCGCGATGCGGGTTGATGCACCCGACCCCTACATCTGGTATAGAGACAGGACTCGCGGCACGACCGGTCGCGATTAGGAGCGTTTGGATATGGCGGGTCATTCCCAGTTCAAGAACATCATGTACCGCAAGGGCGCGCAGGATAAGAAGCGCGCCAAGATCTTTACCCGCCTGACCCGCGAGATTCAGATCGCGGCCAAGCTCGGCGGCGAGGATCCGGATTCGAACCCGGCGCTGCGGACCGCGATCGTGGCCGCGCGCAAGGAAAACATGCCCAAGGACAACATCGAGCGGGCGATCAAGAAGGGTGCGGGCGGCGGTGACGACACCAACTACGAGGAAGTGCGGTACGAGGGTTATGGTCCCGGTGGCGTGGCGATGATCGTCGACGCGTTGACCGACAACCGTAACCGTACCGCCTCCGAGGTGCGGTCGGCGTTCTCCAAGTTCGGTGGCAATCTGGGCGAGACCAACTCGGTGTCGTTCATGTTCAATCGGGTCGGCCAGATCGTTTATCCGGCCGAGGCCGGCAGCGCCGACGATGTGCTGGAGGCGGCGATCGAGGCCGGCGCCGAGAACGCCGAGTCCAGCGAATCCGAGCACGAGATCACCTGTGCGGTCGAGGATTTCAACACCGTTCGCGAGGCGTTGGAGGCGCGGCTGGGCGAGCCGCAATCGGCGGGATTGACCTGGAAACCGGGCAATACCGTGGCCGTGGATGAGAACCAGGCGGCGACTCTGTTGAAGTTATTCGACACCTTGGACGACAACGACGACGTCCAGCAGGTCTCGGCCAATTTCGACATCTCCGACGAGATCATGAGCAAACTGTCCGCCTAGGCTGGACGCGGGAGGAGCGATCATGCGGCTGATCGGGCTCGACCCCGGCCTGCGGAACACCGGATGGGGCGTGATCGAGACCGATGGCGTGTCCGTGCGCCATGTGGCCGATGGCGTCGTCCGCTCCGACCCCAACGCCGCGATCGCCGTGCGGTTGACCCAGCTCTACGATGCGGTGCTGGAGCTGATCGAGCGGTTCGGGCCGGATGAGGCGGCGGTCGAGGAGACGTTCGTCAATCGCAATCCGGAATCGACCCTCAAGCTCGGTCACGCCCGTGGCGTGGTGCTGCTGGCTCCCGCCAAAGCCGGGCTGCCGGTCGCCGAGTATTCGCCGAAGCGGGTCAAGAAGGCGGTGGTCGGCACCGGCAACGCCGCCAAGGAACAGGTTCAGGCCATGATCGCCATGCTGCTGCCGGGGGCGGTAATCGCCAGCCCGGACGCGGCCGACGCGCTTGCCGTGGCGATCTGCCATGCCCACTACGTGCAGGCGCGCGATGCCTATGGCGCGGATGCGGGCCGGGATTCCCGGCGGTCGGGCGCGATGACCAGTATGGCGCCGGGGTTGCAACGGGCGGTGGCGGCGGCGCTGGCCAAGGAAGCGAAGGACACCGTGTCGTGATCGCCAAGCTCAAGGGTATCCTCGATCAGCTCGATGATGGCACGGCGGTGATCGATGTCGGCGGCGTCGGCTACCTGATCTTTGCCTCGGCGCGGACGCTGTCGGCGCTTGGCGCGCCGGGGGCGGCGGTGACGGTCGAGGTCGACACCCATGTGCGCGAGGATCACATCCATCTTTACGGCTTCGCCACCGGAGCCGAGAAAGCCTCGTTCAAGATGCTGCAGACCGTTCAGGGCGTGGGGGCGAAACACGCGCTGTCGATCCTGTCGGTGCTGTCGCCGGACGAGGTGTTCACCGCCATCGCCGCCCAGGACAAGACCATGTTCACACGGGCCGATGGAGTTGGCCCCAAGCTGGCGCAACGCATCGTCAACGAGCTTAGGGACAAGACGGTCAACGCCGCCCTTGGTCTCGGGGCCGCCGCGGTGATGTCGGCGGGCGCCAAGGCCAAAGGAAACACGCCGGGTGGCGAACAGATGGCCGACGCGATATCGGCCCTGGTCAATCTCGGCTACGGCCGGGCCGAGGCGTATGGCGCGGTCACGGCGGCGCAGGTGACGTTGGGTGACGACCCGGCGCTCGACAAGCTGATCACCCTCGGTCTTAAGGAGCTGGCCGGGTGATGACCGACGGGTTTGACGACGACGCCGCGGAGCGGTTGATCGACGGTGAGCGGGCCGGCGAGGATCTGGCGGAAACGACGCTGCGCCCGCAGATCCTGGATGAGTTCGTCGGGCAGAAAAAACTGCGTGAGAACCTGAAGGTATTCATCGACGCGGCGCGTGGCCGGGCCGAGGCGCTGGATCATGTGTTGTTGTTCGGCCCGCCGGGGCTGGGCAAAACCACATTGGCGCAGATCGTGGCGCGCGAACTTGGCGTGAACTTCCGCGCGACCTCCGGCCCCGTGATCACCAAGGCCGGCGATCTGGCCGCCCTGCTGACCAACTTGGCACCGCGCGACGTCCTGTTCATCGACGAGATACATCGCCTTAATCCTGCCGTAGAGGAAGTGCTCTATCCCGCCATGGAGGACTTCCAGTTGGACCTGATCATCGGTGAGGGTCCGGCCGCGCGGTCGATCCGCATCGATTTGTCGCCGTTCACCCTGGTGGCGGCGACCACGCGGTCGGGGTTGATCACCACGCCCCTGCGGGAACGTTTCGGGATACCGCTGCGCCTCCAGTTCTATGACACCGAGGAATTGACACGGATCGTGCGACGGGGAGCTGACTTGCTGGGATTCGACCTGACGGGTGACGGTGCCGAGGAGATCGCCCGCCGTGCGCGCGGTACGCCCCGGGTGGCCGGCCGGCTGTTACGGCGGGTACGCGATTTCGCCACCGTCGCCGGGCGCAAGACGGTGGACGCGATGATCGCCGACGCGGCCCTGACCCGGCTCGACGTCGACCGTCGCGGGCTCGATGCCATGGACCATCGCTATCTTGGCTGCATCGCCGATAACTATGGCGGCGGCCCGGTCGGCGCCGAGACCCTGGGCGCGGCCCTGGGCGAGCAGCGGGACGTGATCGAGGAAGTGATCGAGCCCTATCTGATGCAGCAGGGGTTGCTGCAACGCACCCCGCGCGGCCGCATGCTGTCGGCGGCGGGTTGGCGGTACATCGATCGCACCCCACCAAAGGAACTGGCGGCGCAACTCAATCTGCTCGGCGAAGACGCCGAAGAGGGCGCGGATGGTTGATCCGGCGTGGAGTGACGCGGTGCCGGCAAGCGGTCGGCTGGTCGCGGGCGAATTCCGCTTTCCGATCCGTGTCTATTACGAGGACACCGACGCCGGCGGCATCGTTTATCACGCGAACTATTTACGGTTCGCCGAACGCGCGCGCACCGAAATGCTGCGATATCTCGGCATCGATCAAGGACGGCTTCGGGCGGAACATGGATTGAGTTTCGTGGTTCGACGCTGCGGTATCGAGTTCCACGCACCGGCGCGGCTCGACGATCACCTGGAGGTGCGGACGTGGTTCGCCGCCTTGCGCGGCGCCGCCGTCGAGGCGAGGCAGGTCGTTTGCAACGCCGCCGATGGCGCCTTGTTGGTAGCGCTTGATCTTACGATCGCTCTGGTGAACCCGGCTGGCCGGCCGGCGCGCCTGCCGGCGGACATGCGGGCCATCTTCGAACGTGCGACCGGCTCGCCGGCAACCGTGACGGCATAACCACCCAAGAGGAAACCGATGGAGCAGAACGCGCAAACAACGATCGACGCGGTCGCCCTGTACACGAGCGATCTCAGCATCTGGGGGTTGTTCCTGTCCGCCGATCCGGTGGTCAAGGCGGTCATGATCCTGCTGATATTGGCCTCGATCTGGTGCTGGGCGATCATCTTCGAGAAGACCATGAAGATGCGTCAGATGCGCAAGCGGGCCGGGGACTTCGAGGATGCCTTCTGGTCGGGCGGCTCGCTGGAGGACTTGTACGATCGGATGGGCGGAAGCCCGAGCGACCCGCTTGCGGCGATCTTCGCCTCGGCCATGCGGGAATGGCGGCGTTCGGCGGCCAAGGGGTTGAACACCCGCGGCAACGAGTTGCGTGCGAGCCTGCGTCAACGCATCGATCAGGTAATGAACCTGACCATCTCGCGCGAGATGGAGACCCTTGAGAAGCGCATGACGTTCCTCGCCTCGGTCGGCTCGACCGCGCCATTCGTCGGATTGTTCGGCACGGTGTGGGGCATCATGAACAGTTTCCAATCGATCGCGGCGACCAAGAACACGTCGCTCGCCGTGGTGGCGCCGGGCATCGCGGAAGCGCTGTTCGCCACCGCGCTCGGTCTGGTCGCGGCGATTCCGGCGGTGGTCGCCTACAACAAGATTTCCAGCGATCTCGGCCGCTACGGCGCGCGGCTGGAGGGCTTCGCCACCGAGTTCGGCTCGATCCTGTCGCGCCAGCTCGATGAGGGGAGCTGAGCCGTGGCCGGACCTCTGGTGTCGCGGGCGCGCGGCGGGTTGCGGCGGCGGTATACGCCGCTGAGCGACATCAACGTCACGCCGTTCGTCGACGTGATGCTGGTGTTGTTGATCGTGTTCATGATCTCGGCGCCACTGCTGACCGTCGGTGTGCCGGTCGACCTGCCGAAGACCGAGGCCGCCCAGCTCACGGACGAGGCCGAGCCGTTGGTCATAAGCGTGCGCGCAGACGGCGGAATTTATGTCGAGGAGACCAAGATCCCGATGGCGGAGTTGGTACCAAAGCTGGTGGCGATCACCGGCGTCAAGCCGGACACGCGAATCTTCGTGCGCGGTGACAAGGCGATCGCCTACGGCGTCGTGATGACGGTCATGGGCAAGATCAGCGCCGCTGGGTTCAGCCGGGTAGCGCTGTTGGCCGAGTTGCCCGATGAGGCGACCCGGCGACGGTGAGGGGTGGCGTTGAGGAGACAACGATGACCCGCGGCCTGACGTTGTCGGTCCTGTTCCACGCGGCGCTGATCGCGGTGGCGGTGCTTGGTTTGCCGCACCTTGCGCGCGAACGGACGGTCGTGGATCGGCTGGTTGTCGTCGACGTGGTTACGGTGGCGGAAGTCACCAACGCTCCGCCACCCTCCGAGGAAGCCAAGCCAGTCGACGCACCACCCGAGCCAGTCGCCACGTCGAAACCGGAGGCTGCGCGAACACCGCCCCCGCCGCCCGCCGCCGTGGCGCCCCCGCTTCCACCGATACTCGCGCCGGCGGCTCAGCTAACCGAGGCGGTGCCGGTCCCCCAACCGAAACCCGAACCGGCGCCATCCCCGGCGGTCGAACCAACGCCCGCCCCCGCCGAGGTGGTCGAAGCGGTGCCGGTTCCCGAACCGAAGCCGGAGCCGGCGCCAGCGATCGAACCTGAACCCGCGCCGGTGCCGGAACCCGCGTTGGCGGTTGCCGCCGAGGCGCCGCCGCCGGAGCCGGAGCCGAAACCGACACCGGTCAAGGCGGAGCCGGAGCCAACGGCGCCGATCCCGACCGCGCGTCCGGCGCCACCGCCGCGCCGTAAGCCCGAGCCGAAACAGGTCGCCGCGCGCGAGGCACCGGTGGTGCCGGAGACGCCGAAGAAACCGGACAAGAAGGACGCTTTCCTGAATGTCCTGAAGACGGTTCAAAAACTCAAGGACGACGCGCCGAAGCGGGCCGAGCCAACTGACACGCCGAGCCTCAAGACCGAGGATTCAACCGCGCGGCGCGCCAGTTTCGACCCGAACCAGTCGCTTTCGGTCTCGGAAATGGACGCCATCCGGCGCCAGGTTTCCGGCTGCTGGCTGGTGCCGGCCGGCGCCAAGGACGCGGGTTCGCTGGTCGTCGAGATCGATGTCGTTATGAACCCCGACCGCACGGTGCGTTCAGCCACGGTGATTGACCGCGCCCGCATGTCGACCGATCCGTTCTTCCGAGCTGCCGCGGAGTCCGCGTTGCGCGCGCTGCGCAGCCCCACCTGCACACCGCTTAAGTTGCCGCCGGAGAAGTACGAAACATGGAATCGCTTCACCATCACCTTCGACCCGAAGGACATGCTGTCATGAACACCAGGGCTGTTCCCTTACCGCTTGTTACTCCCCGTCCGCTGTTGGCGCCGGTCTCGCGCCGAGCGTTTGGACGCTTGACGCTCGGCGGCGGAGCCGCGTTGGGCTTGGTTGGACCGGCGCTGGCCGAACTGCGCATCGACATCACCAGTGGCCGGGTCGATCCCTTGCCCTTGGCGGTCGTCGATTTTCGCGGGGATGGGATCGAGGCGACCCGGATCGGCCGGGAGGTTGGCGGGATCATCCGCGCGAATCTGGAACGCTCCGGATTGTTCGCGCCGATCGACCACGCGGCGTTCATTCAATCCGATCTGCAGTTCGACGCGATCCCGCGTTTCGACGACTGGCGCAAGATCAACGCCCAGGCGTTGGTTCACGGCCGGATCATCATGCTCGCCGGCGGCCAGTTTCGGGTCGAGTATCGTTTGTGGGATGTGTTTGCCGAGCAGTACATGACCGGCACGGCGTTGACCGCGATCCAGGAGTCGATGCGGCGGGCGGCGCACATCATCTCCGATATGATCTATAAGCGGATCACCGGCGAGGAAGGGTATTTCGATACCCGGATTGTGTACATCTCGGAACGTGGCCCGCAAAACCGACGGGAGAAGCGACTGGCTATCATGGATCAGGATGGTGCCAGCCACATGTTCCTGACCGATGGGCGCACCCTGGTCCTGACCCCACGGTTCTCGCCGACGCTGCAGGAGATCACCTACCTCGCCTATTACGCCAAAAAGCCGAGGGTTTATATCTTCAACCTGGAGTCGGCGCAGCAGGAGGTGTTGGGCGATTTCCCGGGTATGACCTTTGCGCCGCGGTTTTCGCCCGATGGCAACCGGGTGATCATGAGCTTGGCGCGCGACGGCATAACCGACCTCTACACCATGGATCTGCGCACCCACCGGGTGGCGCGGCTGACCGACAGCAGCTCGATCGATACCTCGCCGAGCTACAGTCCTGATGGTAGCCAGGTGGCGTTCAACTCCGACCGTGGCGGCGCGCAACAGCTCTACGTCATGAATGCCGACGGCAGCGGGGTCACCCGGATCAGCTTCGGCAACGGCCGATACGCCACGCCGGTCTGGTCGCCGCGCGGCGACCTGATCGCATTCACCAAGATGACGGGCGGCCGTTTTCACATCGGGGTGATGCGGACCGACGGCTCCGGCGAGCGGCTGCTGTCGGAGGGCTATCTGGTGGAAGCCCCGAGTTGGGCGCCAAACGGGCGTGTCCTGGTCTATTTCAAGCAGGATCGTACGGATTCCAGCGGTCGGGGCGGGACGACCAGATTACACACGATCGATCTTACCGGGTATAACGATCGCGAGCTTGTCACTCCCGAGGATGCATCCGATCCTGCGTGGAGCCCCTTGATTCGCTAGAGGTTTTCCCCGTATAACAACGCGCTCGCGGTCGGCGGTCGGAATTGTCCGATTCGGCTGATGGAAGCGAGTCCGGCGCCTGAATATACGGGTGGACCAGGACCGAGGGGGGGCGGGGTGCCCGGCTTCATGTTTTCTCCGGAAGGACAACCGATCATGCGTATTAAGTTTCTTAGTGTCTTCGCCGCCGTCGCGCTTCTCGCCGCCTGCGAGACGGCGCCCGATAGCTCGGCGAGCGCGGGCGGTTCTGGTGCCGTTACCGGCGCTCAGTCATCGACAGCTTCGGCGGCACCGGTCGGCCCGGCTCCCGGCACAGCTGAGGATTTCGTTGTCAATGTCGGCGACCGGGTGTTCTTCGCCTTCGACAAGTCGGACCTCACCAATGAATCCCGCACCACCTTGGAGCGGCAGGCCTTCTGGATGCGCAAATATCCGAGCCTGACCATGTCGATCGAAGGTCATGCCGACGAGCGCGGCACCCGCGAGTACAACCTCGCTCTGGGCGAGCGGCGCGCGACAGCGGTCCGCGACTACCTGGTTTCCCTCGGCATCGATACGAGCCGGCTCACCACGATTTCCTACGGCAAGGAACGCCCAGCGGTGCTCGGCTCCAACGAGGAGGCGTGGGCGCAGAATCGTCGAGGAGTGACTGTCGTCAACTGATCCTTTAGACGGCGTCCATTGACGCCGGACGCCAACGGGCGTCGGGGTCGACTGGAATTGGACCCGGCGGTGCGTGGATGATGCCACGGCCGCCGGTGCCATATTCATGCCGCCGTTCGGGGCCAAGGTGCGGATATGAAACGCTCCGTGATTGCATTGTTGATCTTGTTCGCGCTGGTGGCGACGGCGTCGCCGACAGTGGCGCAGCAGGACATCTCCAGCCTCATCAACCGCATTAACCGGCTTGAGCGTGAGCTGTCGGATGTACAGCGATCGGTCTATGCCGGCAGCCCCGCGCCACAGGTCGACGCGGGCAAAGTCACGGCTCCCGCGATCGAGCAAACCACCCTTGATGCGTCCGGCGGTGCACCGACCGCGCTCGCCCGCATCGAAATCAAGATCCAGCGCTTCGAGGCCGATTTGCGGGCGCTCACCGGCCGGGTCGAGGAGTTGGGGTTTCAACTCGGCCGAACCAACGACCGTCTCGATCGTCTGCAGGTCGACACCGATCAGCGGTATCGCGAGTTAACGGGGGCATCCGGCTCCGCCTCGGGGGTTGACGCCGCCGATCGGCCGGTCCCGGAGCCCGAGCCGAGCCTGACGGCGGCCAGCACCGCGCCGACCCCTAGTGTCGCGGCACCGGTGCCCGCGGATCCTACGTCTCCGCCGCCGTCGCGCCAATCAGGCACATTGGGAACCCTCACCGGCAGCGACATCACGGCCCTGCAAAGTGGCGGTGCCGTGTCGGCTCCAACGGCAGCCGCTGTGCCTACGCCCGATCCGGCCACCACGGCGCCAGCGTTGTCTTCGGCAGCCGTGCCGTCAGCCTCGATCCAGACCGCTCCCTCGACTGAAACCGCGAGCATCCCGCCTGGGGGCACGCCGGAGCAACAATACCGCGCGGCCTTCGACTATCTGATCAAGCATGATTACGATAAGGCTCAGGTGGCATTTCAAACCTTCGTGCAGGCGCATCCCGAGGATCCGCTAGCGGGCAACGCGCAGTACTGGCTGGGTGAAACCTACTACGTGCGGGAACGCTATCAGGATGCCGCCGTGACGTTCCTGGAGGGCTATCAGACCTATCCTCAGAGCCCAAAGGCGGTCGACAATCTGTTGAAGCTCGGCATGGCGCTTGCCCAGATCGACCGTCGGGACGACGCCTGCGCCACCTTCGACAAGCTGCAAGCCGATTTTCCCAAGGCGCCGACGAACATCAAGCGCCGGATGGTTCAGGAGCGCGAACGGCTGAAGTGCGGCCGGTGAGGTGACGCCGTTGGCGACACAGCCGCGCGACGGGCCGGAGCCACGGGGACCAATGCACCACGCGTTGTCCGTCGCGGAACTGGCGGATCGGCTCGCGCCGCTGCTCAGCCCCGACACGAGACCGTTAGCGGTCGCGGTCTCGGGCGGACCCGACAGCGTGGCGCTGTTTCATCTGATGGATACCTGGACGCGCCGGATTGGCGTGCCGCTGGTTGCGCTGACGGTGGATCATGGACTGCGGTCCGATTCGGCGGCGGAGGCGGCGGCGGTCGGTCACTTGGCTGCCGCCCGTGGTCGGGAGCATCGGATTCTCGCGTGGCGCGGTACGAAACCGGTGACCGGCTTGTCCGAGGCGGCGCGGGAGGCGCGCTATCGGCTGTTGGGTGATGCCTGCCGCGCCGGCGGGATCGAGACGCTGGTGCTCGCTCATCATTTGGACGATCAGGCGGAAACCGTTCTGTATCGTATCGAGCGCGACACCGGTCCCGACGGGCTTGCCGGCATGGGCCGGGTGGTTGAGCGCGACGGCGTGCGTCTGTTGCGGCCGTTGCTCGACGTACCCAAGGCCCGTCTGATTGCCACGTGTCAGATCGCCGGTCTCGTGTTTGTCGACGATCCGACCAATCGGGACCAACACTATGTTCGCCCCCGGCTGCGGGCGCTGATGCCGCGCCTGGACGCGGCCGGCGTCACCGCCGAACGTCTTGGGCGATTGGCCGACGCCATGGGGACGGCACGCGCGCATCTGGACATGGCGGTCAGGGATTGGGTCGCGGTCCATGCCGAGGTGATGGCGGCCGGCTGGATCGGGTTTGAGGTGACCGCCCTGGACACAATCCCGAAACCGCTGTGCGGCCGGGTGATCGAACGCCTGCTACGGTGGGTTGGCGGTGGTGGCTACCCACCGCGTGGAGATCGGCTAGACCGGTTGATCGGGTGGCTTACGCGGACGACGGACGACGGTGCTCGTACTCTCGCCGGGTGCTGCGTCGGGCGGACGGGCGCTCGCGTCGTTATTTTTCGTGAATGGCAGGCGGCGGCGCCGCCGCTTCTCGTGCCGCCCGGCCACACGCGCGTCTGGGACGGCCGGTACAGCATCCGCAACGAGGGCACGGCGCCGGTCCGGGTCGAGGCTTGCGGGTCGGAAGGTTGGCGGCGCTGGCGGCGATCGATCGGTGCCAGCGGGCTCGGGACTCGCGAGGGAATGCTGATTCCCCACCCCGCGCGGTTGGCTCTTCCGATGGTCGTCGATCTTGACGGCGGTATCGCGCTCCCCCACCTTACGGAACAGGCGGCCAATGCGACGGCCTGGATCGGAGACAGGGTGCGGGTGCGGTTTCGATCCATGGACGTATTTCAGGACGCTCGATCTGGCGGATGCAGTAGGATACCCGCCCCCTTTCCGCCGTCGAACAGAAGGCTGGCGACGTGAATAATTTTGGTAAGAACCTCGCGCTCTGGATCATCATTGGCGTCTTGTTGGTGGCGCTGTTCAACCTGTTCCAGGGCTCGTCCACGCGCACGAGCCAGCAAAGCCTCGCCTATTCGGACTTTCTGGCCGATGTTGAGGCGGGCCGGGTCACTCAGGTGACGATCCAAGGCCGGACGATCAACGGCCATTTCTCCGACGGTCGGTCGTTCACGACGTATGCGCCGCAAGACGCGGAGATGGTCGACAAGCTGAGCAAGGCGAGCGTACGGATCACCGCGGCACCGCCGGAAGAGGGTATATCCGGCCTGTTGGGCATCCTGATCAGTTGGTTCCCGATGCTGTTGTTCATCGGTGTGTGGATTTTCTTCATGCGCCAGATGCAGGGCGGCGGCGGCAAGGCCATGGGCTTCGGCAAGAGCCGCGCGCGTCTGCTGACCGAGAAAACCGGGCGGGTGACCTTTGATGACGTTGCCGGCATCGACGAGGCCAAGGCCGAGCTGGAAGAGATTGTCGAGTTCCTCAAGGACCCGCAACGGTTCCAGCGGTTGGGCGGCAAAATTCCCAAGGGCTGTCTGCTGGTGGGGCCGCCGGGTACCGGTAAAACGCTGCTTGCCCGGGCTATCGCCGGCGAGGCGAACGTGCCGTTCTTCACCATTTCCGGCTCCGACTTCGTCGAGATGTTCGTCGGCGTCGGCGCGAGCCGTGTGCGCGACATGTTCGAGCAAGGCAAAAAGAACGCCCCATGCATCATCTTTATTGATGAAATCGATGCGGTTGGCCGGCATCGCGGCGCCGGCCTCGGTGGCGGCAATGACGAGCGCGAGCAGACGCTGAACCAGCTGCTGGTCGAGATGGACGGGTTCGAGGCGAACGAGGGCGTGATCCTGATCGCCGCCACCAACCGGCCGGACGTGCTTGATCCCGCGCTGCTGCGGCCCGGCCGTTTCGACCGTCAAATCGTGGTGCCGAACCCGGATATTCTGGGGCGTGAGAAGATTCTCAAGGTGCACATGCGTAAGGTGCCGTTGGGCCCGGACGTGAATGCCCACACCATCGCCCGTGGTACCCCCGGCTTCTCCGGCGCCGACCTCGCCAATCTGGTGAACGAGGCCGCCCTGCTCGCCGCCCGCAAGGGTAAGCGGGTGGTCGGCATGAGCGAGTTCGAGGAGGCCAAGGACAAGGTCATGATGGGCGCGGAGCGGCGCTCCATGGTCATGACCGAGGAAGAGAAGAAGCTCACCGCTTACCACGAGGCGGGACACGCGGTCGTGGCCCTGCAGTGTCCGGACAGCGATCCGATCCACAAGGCGACGATCATTCCGCGTGGCCGGGCGCTGGGCATGGTGATGCGGCTGCCCGAAGGCGACCGCATCTCGTTGTCGATGGCCAAGTTGGAGGCTGACCTGCGGGTGGCGTGCGGTGGCCGGATCGCCGAGGATGTGATCTTTGGCGCCGATCGGATTACCACCGGTGCCTCGTCCGACATCCGCATGGTGTCGGACATGGCGCGGCGCATGGTCACCGAATGGGGCATGAGCGAAAAGCTCGGTTTCCTGGCCTATTCATCGGACCAGCAGGAGGTGTTCCTGGGCCATTCCGTGACCCAGCAGAAGAACGTCTCCGAGGCCACGGCCAAGGTGATTGACGAGGAAATTCGCCGCATCACCGACGAGGCCTATGAGGATGCCAAGCGCATCATCAACGAACATATCGACGATCTACATACCTTGGCGAACGGGCTGCTTGAGTACGAAACGTTGTCCGGAGACGAGATCGCGGCGCTGCTGGCCGGCCTACCGGTGGATCGATCCGGCGGTGGTAAGGACGAGAAGACGCCGAAATCGTCAACCGGCCGACGCTCGTCGGTGCCGACCGGTGGGACCGGCGCGGCCGACGACGTGGGCCCGGCCGGTGGTCTGGAACCGGACCCGCAACCCGGCGACTGAGCGTCCTGTCGTGCGTCTTCCGCTTGTTCGCGAGCCCGCGCCGACGCGCGGGCTCGTCGGTTCCGCCACGCGCCTGTATCTCCGGCCGATCGATCTCGTCACCGGCCCCGAGGCCGAGGCGGCCCTCGCCGGTGGTCATGGCTTGGCCTTGGCGGGTGGGCCGATCGTCTTCCGGGCGGTTGAGGTGATCGCCCGCACGGACGAGACCATCCGCGCCGCATCGATTCCGGTTGCCTCATTGGACAGTTTGGCCATCCCGGATCTGCAAGAGCGGCTTACCGCGCTCACCACGCCACGTCGCCCGGTGCTGCCAGCGCTGGAGCGCGCCACCGGGCCGATCCTGATGGGTATCGTCAACGTCACGCCAGACAGCTTCTCCGATGGCGGCGACCATCCTGAGACGGCGGAGGCGGTGGCGCACGGCCGAAGTCTGGCCGACGAGGGCGCGGCGATCCTGGACATCGGCGGTGAATCGACGCGGCCTGGGTCCGATCCGGTGCCGATCGAGGAGGAGATTCGCCGCACGGCACCGGTGATCCGGGCCTTGGTCAGCGACGGGCACATGGTGTCGATCGACAGCCGCAACGCGCCGGTGATGGCGGCGGGCCTCGACGCTGGAGCATCGCTCGTCAACGATGTCTCGGCTCTGAGCCATGATGCGGACGCGGCGCCGTTGCTGGCCGCGCGTGGCTGTCCAGTCGTGTTGATGCACATGGCCGGCCGGCCGAAGACCATGCAGGATGACCCGGTCTACGCGTGCGCGCCGCTGGACGTCTACGACACCTTGGCCGAGCGGGTGGCCCTGGCGGAAGCGGCGGGTATCGCGCGCGCTCGTATCCTGATCGATCCGGGCTTCGGCTTCGGCAAGACGGTGACGCACAATCTGGAGATCACCGCCTGGTTTGCCCTGTATCATGGTCTCGGTTGCCCGATTCTGTTCGGCGCCTCGCGCAAGAGCGCGATCGGCGCTTTGTCCCGGAACGAGACGGCGAAACAGCGAATCCCCGGGTCGATCGCGTTGGCGCTTGCGGCGGTGGCGCGTGGCGCCCAGATTCTGCGCGTGCACGACGTCGCGGCGACGGCTCAGGCTCTGGCCGTGCAAGCGGCCTTGGACGCGGTTGCTTAACCATCCGGCCGCGCGTGCATCGCGGGGGGTCTATCAGGTATAAACAACCACTCACCAATGGAGACCCGCCGCCTCATGGCCCGCACCCTGTTCGGCACCGATGGAATCCGCGGCCTCGCCAATGACGAGCCGATGACGCCGGCTACCGTGATGCGGGTGGCGATGGCGGCCGGCGCGCATTTTCAGACCGATCACGGCCGCCGGCACCTGGCGGTCATCGGCAAGGACACCCGGCTGTCCGGCTACACCCTGGAGCCGGCGCTGGTTTCCGGGTTTACCTCGATCGGCATGGACGTGGTGTTGGTCGGCCCGATGCCGACCCCGGCCGTGGCCATGCTGGTGCCGTCGCTGCGCGCCGATCTGGGGGTGATGATCTCGGCGTCGCACAACCCCTTCCATGACAACGGCATCAAGTTGTTCGGGCCGGACGGCTACAAATTGTCGGACGCGGTGGAGCATCGGATCGAAGCGTTGATGGCGACACCCGAGGATTTGCCTCTGGCGGGGGCGCGTGATCTTGGCCGCGCCCGGCGTCTGGGCGACGAGCAGGGGCGGTACATCGAGGCGGTGAAAGCGACGTTCCCGCGCGGCATGCGGCTGGACGGCTTGCGGATCGTGGTCGATTGCGCCCACGGTGCCGCCTACAAGGTCGCCCCGCGGGTGTTTTACGAACTGGGTGCCGAGGTGATCCCGATGGGGGTCGAGCCGAACGGGTTCAACATCAACGATGGCTGTGGCGCCACCGCGCCCGAGGCGATGCAGGAACGGGTGCGCGCCGAGGGCGCCGATCTCGGCTTGGCCTTGGACGGTGACGCCGACCGGCTGATCCTCGCGGATGAAACCGGGCACCGGATCGACGGCGACCAGGTCTTGGCGCTGATCGCCGGCTCCTGGCTTGCCGACGGGCGCCTGAAGGGCGGCGGCGTGGTGGCGACCGTGATGTCCAACCTGGGCCTCGAACACTATCTGGCGAGACGCGGCCTGGCGCTGGTGCGCACCAAGGTCGGCGACCGCTACGTGCTGGAACGGATGCGGGCCGACGGGTTCAACGTCGGTGGTGAGCAGTCGGGCCATATGATCGTCTCCGACCATGCCACCACCGGCGATGGGCTGATCGCCGCCCTGCAAGTGCTGGCGGCGCTGGTGCGGGAAGGCAAACCGCTGTCCGAGGTGGCGCGGGTGTTCGAGCCATTGCCGCAAATCCTCAAGAACGTACGGTTTAGTGGCGGCGCGCCGTTGGAGGCGTCGTCGGTGAAGAGCGCCATCGCCGAGGGTGAGCGGATACTGGGTGCCGAAGGCCGCCTGCTGATCCGGAAATCCGGCACCGAGCCGGTGATCCGCGTGATGGCGGAGGGCGAGGACAGCGCCATCGTGGAAGCGGTGGTCGACCGCGTTGTCACGGCGGTGCGTGACGCCGGCTCGGAGGCGGCATGAGCCCGGACGCGGAACCCCGCCGACAGCACGGCCGGGTGTTGATCGTCGCCGGATCGGATTCCGGTGGCGGGGCGGGCATTCAGGCGGATCTCAAGGCGGTGACGGCGTTGGGTGGTTACGCCATGACCGCGATCACCGCGCTGACCGCTCAGAACACGCGGGGCGTGTTCGGCATCCACGAGGTGCCGATCGACTTTCTCCGGCAGCAGATGGAGTTGGTGATCGACGACATTGGCGCCGACGCGGTGAAGACCGGCATGCTGCACTCGGCGGTGGTGATCGACGCCGTATGCGACGTGCTGGAGCTGAAGCTCGCGGGCGTACCGGTGGTGGTCGACCCGGTGATGGTGGCCAAGGGTGGGCACCCGCTGTTGGAGCCGTCGGCCATGGGCATCCTCAAGGCTCGCCTGATACCTCTCGCCGATGTCCTGACCCCGAACCTGCCGGAGGCGGAACTGCTGACCGGCATGACGATCCGCGACGAGGACGGCATGCGCCAAGCCGCCGAGACGCTGCTGTCCCTGGGATCGCGCGCGGTGCTGCTGAAGGGTGGGCATCTGGGCGGCGAGGCCCTGGTCGATCTGCTGGCGACCGGCGATGGGATCGAGGCGTTCCGGGGGCCGCGCTACGTCACGCCACACACCCACGGCACCGGCTGCACCCTGGCGTCGGCGATTGCCTGCGGCTTGTCTCAGGGCATGGCCTTGGCCGACGCGGTGCGGCGCGCCCGGGGGTATGTCGCCACGGCGATCAGAACCGCGCCGGGCTTGGGTGGTGGGCACGGCCCGTTGAATCACAGCCACACGGTCCGCCTGAACGCCTGACCTGACCTTCGATCGCCGTTCCTACCAGCCTTCCCGCAGGCTGTGAACGCAGCCGAGATTTAACGTCAAACGATCGATCGTGCGGTCGACGGCGTGGGAAACTGGCCCACCGCGCCGCAGGTCCACCAGGCTTGGGCCGCGGACCCGAAGAACCCGCCGCCGCTCGGGCGTGGTGCTCACCCGGTAGTCGAACACCGCGAACAAGCATCCAGTCAATCCGGGCAAGCCGACCAACGCGGTCTCGAGGGCCTCGCCATCGAACAGCGGCCGGCAGGATTCTCGGATCGTGGGGCCGTGCAGGCTGGACATTTCAAGCAGCCAATCCTCAAGTGTCAGTCCATGGTGATCGGCCGCTACCAGCAGATAGGCCCGTCGCACGCAGTCTCGCCCCAACAGCGTGGGCACAAGGACCGAGGAACGAGCCGGTGAGCAAACCATACAAACAACGGTAACTCACCGAGCGATCGTGGCGTTGATGCATCTCAATTTTTGCCGCGTTCGACGCGTTTGTTCGGCCACAACGCCGTGAGGCGTCACTCGCCACCGGCCGGTCCCCAGAACACCACCCAGGTTTGGAAATCGTCACTGAAAACCTCGAAGCGATGATCCATGCGGGCCGGGACGAACAGAACATCGCCGGGCTTGAATTCGACGCTCTCCGCACCCCGCCGGAACCGGCCGGTGCCCGAGAGAACGATGTAGATTTCGTCCTGATCGTGCGGCTCTTGCGCATCGCTGCCGACCGGCGCGTACAGGCCGGTTCGCATGGTGCCGTGCCGGATCGGAAAGCTCGACCGCTTGCCGGTCGCCGGGTCGGGGATTCCGGCCAGGACGTCTTCCAGGCCGGCATGCCAGTCATGGTCCATGATCGTGTTCCTCCATGTGTTCACACCACCTCGCGGTCGAGGCTGGGGGCCAAGTTGGGGTTCTCCGCCAAGGTTTCGGCGATCGTTCGCAGCCCGCGCGCCACCGCCTCGCGTTCCTCGGGCCGGCCAAGCGCCAGCCGGACATGATTGCGGCCAGCGCCGGAAGCGGCGGCGAACACCGTCCCATCGGCCACGGTGATACCGTCCCGCCGCAACGCGTCGGCCGCTTCCGCGCCGGTCCACGGTTGCGGCAGGGTGAGCCAATGGTGCGGCGCGCTGGTCGGGGCGGGCGTCAGCCAATCGCCCAGATGCGCGCGCGCGAGCGCGGTTCGAGCGGCTTGCTCCCGCCGCTTGCCTTGGGTCAATCGGTCGGCGGTGCCGTCCGCCAGCCACCGGACCAGTATCTCGACCATCAGCGGCGGCGCCATCCACAAGGTGTCGCGCAAGGCGGCGACCAGCCGCGCGCGCAGCGGCTTCGGCACCCGAAGCGCGCCGACCCGCAGCCCTGGCGCCAGATGTTTCGACGTGCTGGCGAGGTAGAGCGTGTGCTCCGGCGCCAGGCTGGCGATCGGTGGCGGCACGGGCGCGGCGTCGTCGCCGGCAAAGGCGCGGTAGATGTCGTCCTCGATCAACGGCACCCCATGGCGCGCCACCATCTCGGCGATCGCTCCTCGGCGCTCCGCGCTCAAGGTGGCGGTGGTCGGATTGTGCAGCGTCGGGATCAGAAAGATGGCCTTGGGGCGGTTCAACCGGATCGCCGATTCCACGGCGTCGGGCACCACGCCGTCGCGGTCGATCTCCACCGGCACGGTTCGGACGCGCAGGCGCGCGGCGATGGTCTTGAAACCGGGGTGGGTCAGCGCCTCGCACAGCACCGCGTCCCCCGGTTCGGTCAACGCCATCAGCGCCACGGTAATGGCGTTCTGAGCACCGGCGGTGATGACCACGTCGTCGGCACGGGTGGCCACTCCGTTGGCCGTCAGCCAGCGGGCCAGGCTGGCGCGATGCGCCTCGCGCCCGCCGGCGGGATCGTAGGCGGCCAGGGACGGTCCATGATCGTCGGTCGCGATCTGTGCCAGGGTGGCGCGCAGGGCGGCCTCCGATTGATCCATCGCCGGTGGGAAGTTGAGGCCGAAATCGATCGGGTTGTTGGTGGTGTCGGTGACCGCGCCCCAGCCGCTCGGCCGGCGCTCGCGCACGAAGCTGCCGCGCCCGATCTCGCCATCGATCAGACCGCGGGCCGCCGCGTCCTTATAAGCGCGGGTCACCGTGCCGACGGTGACGCCAAGCCGCCAGGCAAGCTCCCGGTGGGTCGGCAATCGGGCGCCGGGCACAAGGGCGCCGCTTGCGATATCCTCGGCGATGGCGTCGGCGATCGCCCGGTACCGGGGTCCGGCATGGGCATCGAGGATGGGTATCCACTGTGTCATGGTGACAATGTTTCGATTGCGCGACGTCAATGGATACAATAAATCGGAAATAGATCGACACAATAGCTGAATTGTTCGGGTGACAAAGGAGGCGGGCATGCCCACTGGTTCAACGGCGCGCTTGGTCGAACGCTTCTACGCCGAGGTCTGGAACGCCTGGAGCACCGAAGCGGCCGAGGAGGTGCTGGCGGAGAACCTCGATTTTCGTGGGTCGTTCGACGACATTCGCGCCGGGCGCGCCGGCTTTCTCGCCTATCGCGACGAGGTGCGGGCGGCGTTCCCCGATTTCGTCTGCGCGATCCAATCGCTGGTCGCCGATGACGGTGGACGGGCGGCGGCACGGATGCGCTTTCATGGCACCCATCGCGGGGTGTTCTGGGGGGTGGCGCCGACCGGACGGCGGATCGACTATGCCGGGGCCGCGTTCTTCACCGGCGACGGGGCGGGCAAGATCGGCGCGATCTGGGTCCTGGGCGATCTGGTGGCGGTGCGTCGGCAACTGGGTTTGGACGGATAGGAGACAGAGCGATGAGCGAGCATGTGGGTTTGCACGAACTGGAACGGGCGGCGGCGCTTGTGCACACCGTCATGCCCGCCACGCCGCAATACTGCTGGCCGTTGCTGGCTGAACGCGCGGGCTGCGAGCTGTGGGTCAAGCACGAGAACCAGACCCCGGCCGGCGCCTTCAAGATTCGCGGCGGCATCGTCTACATGGATCAGCTGCGCCGTACCGACCCCACGGTTAAGGGCGTGATCGCCGCCACCCGGGGCAATCATGGACAGTCGGTCGCCTTCGCCGCGACCAGGGCCGGGTTGACCTCGACCGTTGTGGTGCCCGAGGGCAATTCGGTCGAGAAGAACGCCGCCATGCGGGCCTGGGGTGCGGAGCTGATCGTCCACGGTCACGATTTCCAGGAGAGTTTCGAATACACCAAGCAACTGGCCGAGGAGAAGAAGCTCCACATGGTCGACAGCTTCGATCCGATCCTGGTCGCCGGCGTCGGCACCTATGGGCTGGAGTTGTTTCGCGCGGTGCCCGATCTGGCGGCGGTGTTCGTGCCGATCGGTCTCGGCTCGGGCATTTGCGGGGTGATGGCGGCGCGCGATGCCGTCGGCTCCAAGGCCGAGGTCTGGGGCGTGGTGGCGGAGAACGCGCCGGCCTACGCCCTCAGTTTCGAGGCCGGTGAGCTGATCTCGACCAACAGCGCCGACACCATGGCCGACGGCGTGGCCTGCCGGGTGCCGATCGACCGCGCGTTGCAACCGATCCTGGCGGGTGCGGCCGGTATCATCCGGGTGTCGGAGGCCGAGATCAAGGCCGCCATGCGCCACTACTACACCGACACCCACAACCTCGCCGAAGGCGCCGGTGCCGCGCCGCTTGCCGCTCTGCTGCAACAACGCGCGAGCTGGGCCGGACGCAAGGTTGGCGTGATCCTGACCGGTGGTAATGTGGATATGCCCGTCTACCAGGCGGCACTGACCGAGGCCGCGTTGAACGAGAAGGATGCCGCATGACCGAGGAGCTGTTTCGCGAGGATGCGTATCAGAAGAGTTGTGAGGCGACGGTGACCGCCGTGGGTGACAGCGGTGTGGTGCTCGATCGCACGGTGTTCTACCCGACCGGCGGCGGTCAGCCGGGGGATAGTGGTGTGCTTATCCGCGCCGACGGCACAAAGGTGGCGATCGTCGACACCCGCAAGGTCGACGGCGGGATCGCCCATGTTCCGGCGGAAGGCGCGCCGACGCTCTCGGTCGGCGATGCGGTGACCGCCACTCTCGACTGGGATCGCCGCTATCGCCACATGCGCATCCACACCGCGATGCACATCCTCTGCTCGCTGGTGCAGGGCGGGGTGACCGGCGGCCAGGTCGGCGACGGCAAAGGCCGGCTCGACTTCGATCTCGCGCCTGAGAACGTGCCGGACAAGGACGCGCTGACCGAGACGCTGAACGCCGTGCTTGCTGGCGATCACCCGGTCAGCATCGGCTGGATCACCGACGCCGAGCTGGAAAGCAATCCGGATCTGGTGCGCACCATGTCGGTGAAGCCGCCGACCGGGGCGGGCAAGGTGCGGATGATCCGCATCGGCGACGCGGTCGACTACCAACCCTGCGGCGGCACTCATTTGAAGTCGACCGGCGAGGTTGGCCGGCTCGCGGTCACCAAGATCGAGAACAAGGGCAAGCAGAACCGCCGGATCAACATCGTGCTGGCCGACTGAGCCGGTGCTTCCCGGCTCGCACGGCCGGGACCCTGACCTTGGATTGACCGACACCGTGCCTCCGGGCGCGAACAGGAGAGCCATGTCATGACCCTGACCTATGAAACCGTGGATGTGTTCACCGACGCCGCGTTTGGCGGCAACCCGTTGGCGGTGGTGTTCGGCGGGGAGAAATTGAGCACCGAGGCGATGCAGGCGGTGGCCCGGGAGTTCAACTACTCGGAGACCACCTTCGTGCTGCCGCCGAAGGACCCGGCGCATACGGCACAGGTGCGAATTTTCACACCGACCCAGGAGGTACCGTTCGCCGGTCATCCGAACGTCGGCACCGCCACCGTGCTGGCGTGGCGCGGGCGGTGTTTGAGCGAGAGATTGGCGATCGCGTGATGTTCGAGGAAAAGGCCGGTCTGGTGCCGATTACGCTGATGATCGAGGAGGGCCGACCGGTCGGTGCCACCCTGACCGCGCCGCAGCCGTTTAGCCGGGGTTCCCTGGTCCCGGCCGAAGACGTGGCCGCCTGTCTCAGCCTGTCGCCCGACCAGATTCGCTTGGACAACCATCAGCCGGTCGAGGGCTCGGTCGGGTTGCCGTTCGTCCTGGCCGAGCTGGTCGACCGGGCCGCGTTGCAGGCGGTGCGGGGCGACGTCGCGGCGATGGAACGGGTTCTGGTCGGCAAAACCGCGCCGGACATCCATTGCTATGTGCGCACGGGCGGCAACGATACGGTCGACATCCGCGCCCGCATGGTCGCCCCCTTGGACGGCGTTCCGGAAGACCCGGCCACCGGCAGCGCCAACGCCGCCCTGATGGGGTTGTTGGCCGAGCTGGATGGCCCCGGCGACGGCACGATGGCGTTGCGCATCGCCCAGGGGGTGGAGATGGGCCGTCCGTCCTTGCTGGCGGCGGCGGCCGATCGCGCCGGCGGTGTCACGACCGCGATCCGCGTCGGCGGTCGCTGTGTGGCGATGATGCGCGGCGAGATCGTGGCTCCAGGAGTCTGATCGGCTCTAGGCGCGCTAACGCGACGGCCAGCTCAGGTGATGCAGGTCGATCACGTAGGGGTGGCGGTGTTTCACCGGCCGGTGGTGGTGCGGATGGCTATGCGGTTCGGGGCCTTCCCAACCGTCGTGTTCGTGCTGGTGGTGGTCGTCGTGAACATGTGGGTGCGTGTGGTCTATCGAGGCGTGCTCGTGGTCGTGAACCACCGGGTCGCCGGTTGGCCAGACACGCGCGGCGATGCCGACGCCAAGACCGGCGAGGACGGCAAGAACGGCGAACACCAACCAAGGCTCCGACTGCTGCGCGCCCAACCAGCCGGCCAACGGATAGGCGACCAGCCAACACAGATGCGAGCCGGTGAAGTGCGCCGCGAAGGCGGCCGGCCGGTCGGCGTCGTGGGCCGAGCGGCGTAGCAGGCGTCCGGCCGGGATCTGGACCAATGAGGAGCCAACACCGATCACCATCCACAGCACGGCCAGCATCAGGAATCCGCTCGCCATTGCTCCCACCGCCAGAGCCGCTACCAGCAACCCGCCACCGGCCAGCATCACCGTCCGGTCGGACACCCGCTCCAGCACCCGAGGCAGAACCAGCGCCGCGGCCATCGAGCCGCCGCCTACGGCGGCCAACAGCAGGGCGGTGTCGACCTCGCTGCCGCCGAGCCGGGCGCGGGCCAGCACCACTGTGTCGACGATGACGATGGATCCCGCCGCCGCCACCGCCAGCGACAGGGCGAACAACCCGCGCAGCCGGGGTGTCATGAGATAAACCCGCGCGCCATAGGTCAGGTTCGCCCAGGCGCCGGTCGGCCGCATCGCCTGGGATACGGCCGGCAGCCGCACCATCGCCACCAGAGCGGCGGAGGCCAGGAAGGTGACGGCGTTGCCGAGGAACAGCGTGTCATAGGACAGGAACACCAGCGCCGCCGCCGCCAACGCCGGGCTCGCCAGGTTCTCCAGATCGTAGGCCAGACGCGCCAACGACAGCGCCTTGGTGTAGCGCGCCTCGTCCTTCAGGACATCCGGGATGGTCGCCTGGAACACCGGCGTGAACCCGGCCGAGCAGGCATGCAACAACGCGATCAGAAGATAGATTTCCCAAACCTCGGTCACGAACGGCAGGAACAGCACGATACCGGCGCGCAGCACGTCGAGGACGATCAACATGCCGCGCCGGGGCAACCGGTGCGCGACGCTGGCGATCGCCGGCGCCAGGATGACGTAGACCACCATCTTGATCGCAAACGCGGTGCCGAGCACGATGCCGGCCTCGCCGCCCGCCATGTCGTAGGCCAACAGCGCTAGTGCCACGGTCGTCAGCCCGGTGCCGGCCAGGCTGGTTACCTGAGCGGCGAACAGATGACGGTAGGTTCGATCCGAGAGCACGGAGAGCATGGGGCTATCGAACGGTGGACGGGTGGGGGTGTCAAGCGTCGTAGGTCAGCCATCGCAAATCGGAAATACGTTGGCGCCGCCGGGTTCGCTTCAGTTCTCCCACCGCGCCCTCTATAAACGCGACGGAACAAGCAACGAGGTGAGCGCATGTCGGCCATGAAGATCGCGGTGATTCCCGGTGACGGTATCGGCTGGGAGGTGGTGCCCGAGGGCATCAAGGTGCTGGAGGCGGTGGGTGCCAAGCACGGGCTCGACTTCGCCTTCACCGAGTTCGACTGGGGCTGCGAGCGGTTCCACAAAACCGGCCGGTTGATGCCGGAGGACGGGCTGGAGCAGCTTGAGGCGTTCGACTCGATCTTCCTCGGCGCGGTTGGTTTTCCCGGCGTGCCGGATCACGTGTCGCTGTGGGGCCTGCTGATCCCGATCCGCCGGGCGATGCAGCAATACATCAACCTGCGCCCGGTGCGGATGATGAAGGGCATGGCCTGTCCGCTGGTCAATCGTGGTCCCGAGGACATCGACTTCTGGGTGGTGCGCGAGAATAACGAAGGCGAATACTCCGAGATCGGCGGCCGCCTGCACACCGGCACGCCCTACGAGATGGCGGTGCAGGAGACGGTGATGACCCGGCTCGGCACCGACCGGGTGATGCGCTACGCCTTCGAGCTGTGCCGCCGGGTCGGCAAGAAGAAAGTGACCTCGGCGACCAAGTCGAACGGCATCATCCACACCATGCCGTATTGGGACGAGCGGTTCGAGATCATCGCCGCCGAATACCCGGACCTGGACAACGACAAGTACCATATCGACATCCTGACGGCGCATTTCGTGCTGCATCCGGACTGGTTCGACGTGGTGGTCGGCTCCAACCTGTT
>JABMNR010000199.1 GCA_013203465.1 Alphaproteobacteria bacterium | reverse complement strand
CGGGCCTGGGCATGAGTGGCGCAATCCGCTCCCATTCCTCGTCCGTGAGGTCAGACGGGTAGCGCTTGGTTTTCTTGGCAATCTTGGCCATCCGGCCACGGCTCTGATCTGTCCACATCCACAGCTTGAATCAGATAATCGACCCCCGCGGAACCCCCTTCCGCGACTTTCCAAACGGCCTCTTAGCGAGGCAGACGCCTTAAAATGCTAAGCACAGCCGCACAACGACGCACGAACAACATATTCGCCCACGCCCCCCATACCCACACACACAGACCCCACCCTCATCGGAGGCCGCCATGGCCCATGCCGACGTGCGCAACGCGATCGAGAGCTATCTCGCCGCCAACTGGCCCGCCACGCCGATCGCCTACGAGAACGTGGATTTCACCCCGCCGGCCGACGGCCGGTTCATCGCCCTGACCATCCATCCCGGCCAGGGGCGTATCGCCTCGCTGGGCGACGGCGCGCCGCTGTGGCGGCACGAGGGGGCGGTGATGCTCGCCTGCCATACGCCCAAGGGTGTCGGCTCGGTCGCGGCGCTGGCGCTGGCCGATCAGGTGGTGGCGCTGTTTCGCGGCGTGGTGCTGGGCGGGGCACGGTTTCGCGCGCCCTCGGTCGATCTCGACGGCCGTGACGAGGCCGACTTTCGCGCCGTGGTGTTCCTGCCGTTCTGGTGGGACCAGATCGGCTAACGCCTTGCTTACCGTGCCATCCCGCTGTCCGCCCGGCCCCCCAGTCCAGACCCACGTATAGGAGACCGACATGACCGAGACCGGCCACGCCGACGTGGCGACCCCGAACGCCGTCTGGTCGGCGCGCGCCCCGGATTGGGAGCTGATCCAGGATCTGCTGGGCGGCACACGGGCGATGCGCGCCGCCAGCGAAAAATGGCTGCCACGCGAGCCGCGCGAGAGCCTGGAAGCCTATCGCATCCGGCTGACCCGCACCGTGCTGTTCAACGGCCTCGGCCGGGCGATCCAGACGTTGTCGGGCAAGCCGTTCGTCAAACCGGCGGTTCTGTCGGACGACGCCGACCCGCGGATACGGGCCCTAGCCCGCGATCTGGATCTCGGCGGTCGCGACCTCGGCGGCTTCGCCCGTGACGTGCTGCGCGCCGCGCTGACCGATGGGTTGACCCACATCCTGGTCGACTTTCCCACCGGGGGAGAGATCGGGGAAACCCTCGCCGACGAGATCGAGCGCGGTGCCCGGCCGTATCTGGTGCATGTCCCGGCCCGTGAGCTGATCGGTTGGCGGATTGGTGACGACGGTGAGCTGGCGCGGGTGCGCGTTCGTGAGACGGTGATGGAACGCGACGGCCCTTGGGGCGAGCGCGCGGTCGAGCAGATACGGGTGTTGGAACCCGGGCGCTGGCAGGTCTGGCGCAAGACCGAAGGCATTAAGGATACGGTCTGGCGGCTGCACGCGGACGGTGAGTCGAGCCTGGAGGCGATCCCTCTGATCACCGTCTATGCCGAACGCACCGGGTTCCTCACCGCCCGGCCGCCATTGCTGGATCTGGCCTGGCTCAACCTCGCCCATTGGCAGTCCAGCTCCGACCAGCGACACATCCTGCATGTCGCCCGTGTTCCGATCCTGTTCGGCCGCAACCTCAAGGTCGGCGAGGACGGTATCGAGATCGGCCCGAACCGTCTGATTCTGGGCGACGGCGACAGCGCCAGCTTGTCCTATGTCGAGCATAGCGGGGCCGCGATCGAGGCCGGACGTCAGGATCTGGCTGATCTGGAAGACCGCATGGCGGTCATGGGGCTGGATTTGTTGGTGCACCGCTCCGGCGGGGTAACCGCGACCGAGCGGGCGATCGACGCCGCCCGCACCGATTCAGCGCTGGCGGCCCTGGTCCGGGCGGTCGAGGACGGGTTGAGCCGCGCTCTCTGTCTCTGTGCCGAGTGGCTGGACCTCGACCCGGCTAGCGCCGGACGCGTCACCCTCGACCCCGACAGCGGCCTGGACGCCGCCGAAGCACAAGAAATCGACCTGCTGCTCAAGGCCCGGCTCGCCGGCGAGATCGACCGCGAGACCTTCCTCGCCGAAATCCGCCGCCGCGGCGTGCTGGCTCCCACCCTTTGATCCGATCCAGGAGACCTCCCATGACCCTTCCCGCCACCGTCGACGCCGTTGAGGATTTGCCCGAGGCCGTGCGGTCGCATTACGTCAAGACCGAGGACGGCCGCTTCCGGCTCGACGCCGAGGGTGTCGAGGACACCGCCGGCCTAAAATCCGCCCTGGAGAAGGAGCGGGCCGAGCGCAAGGCGTTGAAAGCCGAACTGGCTGTCCTGAAACGACCGCAAGAAGACCCGGATCCCGAGGCGGAAGCCGAGCCGCAACAAGAAGAAGTGGATACCGGCGAACAACCCGGTGAGCCCGGTTCCGCCATGCCACCTGTTGAAGTCGATCCGATGCGCCTGGCGCTTGAGGCCCGGTTGATCGAGGCCGAGGCCCGCGCCGCGATCCAATCCGCGCGCGGGGTATCGGAGCTGCTGTTGCCGATCCTGCGCGACCGCCTCGCGGTGGTGGCGGACGAGGAGAGCGGGTCACCGATGGTGCGAATACTGGACGAGACGGGCGCGCCGCTACGCCGGGATGACGGCGGGGATGCCTCCTTCCTCACCGTCGCCGACTTCGTGGAGCGTTTGCGCGCCGACCCCCTCTACGCGCGTGCCTTCGACGGGTCGGGCAAGGGCGGCAGCGGCGCGCCCACCGCCGGCCGGGGCGAGGGCGGCCCGGTCACCGTCAGCGCCTCCGACCCCCGCGCCATCGCTCGCCACGTCGCCGACATCGCGGCCGGGCGGGTGCGGCTGGCGTGAGGATTTGACGATAGGAGAAACAGGAATGCCACAGAGGAATATCTCCGGGCGGAATCAGGTCGCTTCTGGCGGTATGGGCGAATCAAGATCGTGTCCCGTGGCACGCTGAGTAGCCCGACCCACACCGGAAGGCGCGGCCATCAGCCGCCAGCTGCACCACGCCACGGGACACGATCCATCACTGTGCAGGTCGAGAGCGAAAATGACGCCGTCGTTATTCGTGAACGAGCCGAATTGAACGTGGCCGTATCGGAAAAGCTGAAAACCCTACGGCCCATCAATCTGCGCGGGTCCGGCGGCCTATTCGCATTGCGTGATGATTTGTTCGAAGTAATGAGACGGCTCGTACCGCTCGGCATGATTCGCGACATCTTGTTCAAGGAACTGCTCATTGAGTGACGGGTGTTAAAACGCGCCTCTTGCTGCCATAACCTCCGCGCCTACTTGTTAAAGGAGGAGGGTCATGAAGCGGCGGGGCTTTCTTATGTCCGTGGCATGCGGATTGACGGTGGGGCAATTAGTGTCCCGCCCTGCCAGCGCGGTCGATATTCTGTCTTTCGAGACAAGGGTGCAAAGCTATTCGTCGGGCCAAGGCTGGCGTCTGATGCGGGTGGTGATCGCCCTCGATGCCGCGGGCCCGGGAGACTATGAGCGCATTCAGCGAACGTCGCCGGCGATGCTCCAGGCTGTAAGACGTTATCTCAGCCGCGTTACCGCCAAGGAACTGACGCAGTCGTCTCGTCAGGTTGAACAGGCGGTGGCCGACATCGTGATCAAACAGGCGCCGCGCGGTGCCGTCGGTCGGGTGCGGCGCGTGACAATCGAGACCAAATAGCTCGCCATCTGGCCTCAGATTCCGGCCCGTTTCAGCTTAGCCGCCTATCAAGACGAAACATTTCCTCGCCGCCGTCGGGATGACGGTGGCGCCTTCGTGCGTCGCGTCGGCGGGATGCCGCGCGTCTTTTTCATCCCCACCCACGATACGCAACGAAAGGAGTTCGCCATGGCGAACAACCTCTCGGCCGTCATGCCGAAAATCCTGGCCCGCGGCCTGTTGGCGCTGCGCGAGCAGGCGGTCATGCCGCGCCTCGTAAACGCCGACTACTCGAACGACGCCGCCAAAAAGGGCGACACCATCGACGTGCCGCTGCCCAGCGCCATCGCCGCGACCGACGTCACCCCGTCCAACACGCCGCCAACCGCCAGCGACACCACGCCGTCGGTCGTGCAGATACCACTGAACAACTGGAAGAAAGCCGGCTTCCACATGACGGACCGGGAGGTGTTGGAGATCGACACCGACGAGTCCTTCGTGCCGATGCAGATGTCGGAGGCGGTCCGGGCGCTGGCCAACGCCGTCAACGCCAGCGTGCATTCCGAATACTCGGGTATCTACGGTTATGTCGGCGCGGCCGGCACGACGCCGTTCGCGACCGATGTGTCGGATGCCACCGCCGCCCGCAAGCAGCTGAACAAGCAGCTCGCTCCGCGCGCTGGCCGGCGTGCGGTGCTGGATTTCGATGCCGAGACCAACGCCCTCGGGTTGCCGCAGTTCTCCGATGCCGAGAAGGTCGGTTCCGCCTCGGTCAAGATCGAGGGCGAGATGGGGCGCAAGTTCGGCATTGACTGGTATGCCGATGACGGGGTGATGACCCACACCGCCGGCACCGCGTCGGACTCCGGTTCCTTCACCGTCACCACTGGGGCGGCCGGTCTCGCCGGCGATAGCTCGGTGACGATCAAGACCAATGTCGGCTCACCGACCCTGTTGATCGGTGACGTGGTGTCCTTCGCCGGGCATGCGCAGACCTATGTGGTGACCGCCGATGCCACCTTGACGGTCGGCGGCGTCGCGGTCTCGATCAGCCCCGCCCTCAAGGCCGGTGTGGCCGACGCGGCGGCGGTGACCGTGCGGGCCAATCACATCGTCAACATGGCCTTCCATCGCGACGCCTTCGCGCTGGCCATGCGGCCGCTGTCGGCCGGGATGGCCGATCTGGCGTTGGGCAACCAGATCCTCGCGATGACCGACGCTCAGACCGGCTTGTCGCTGCGGCTGGAGGTCAGCCGTCAGTACAAGCAGACGGTCTGGGAATTCGACGTCCTGTGGGGTGTCAAGCTTGTGCGGCCGGAACTGGCGGTGCGCATCGCCGGTTGATCCCCGGCGGCTCTCCTCTCTCCTGTGGTGTGCCTTTCGGGACTGGTCGTCGCGCGTTGTCGTGCGGGCGTCGGCTAGTCCCGAATTTTTTTGGGCGCATCCCCGATCGATCACCCAAAGCCCCTGGAGGCCCCATGCCGGACGCACCGCCATCGGTCGACTTGCTGCCAACCGTGGTGTTGGAACACGCTCGCACCGGACAGCCGATCGTCGTCGATCTCAGGGACTACCTCGCTGGCAAGGATAGCCGTTACGCTAACTGGCGGATGCTGGCCCATGGTGCCGCGATGCCGCCACCGCCGTTGCCAAGCGAAGGCGGTCCCGATTTTTCCGCTGATGATTATTCCGATCCAAAGCACACGGAGATCGCCGGCGTGGCAACGACGCTTGCCCGGGGAACCAAATCCAGACCCCGTCACCGCAAAGTCCGCAGGAGTTAAGCCATGACCGTCACCGCCGGAATCGACGTCTACGCCGACGTGGCGGACGCCGATGCCTATTTCGCCGCTCGTGATGTCGCCGCCTGGCCGCTCGCGACGGTCGCCGCCCGCGAGGCGGCGTTGCGCCGCGCCACGGCTTATCTCGATGGGCACTACCGTTGGATCGGCGTGCTCGCCGCCTCGTCTCAACCGCTCGGCTGGCCCCGTCTGTCGGCGTGGGATGCCGAAGGTCGCCCACTCGATGGCATCCCGGCACGGGTAAAGGACGCCTGCGCCGAGCTGGCGCTGGTTGCGTTGACCGAGGAATTGGCGCCGCCTGCCGATCGTGGTGGCCGCGTGCTGGCCGAACGGGTCGGTCCGGTCTCGTTGCGTTACACCGCCGACGCGCCGTCCGGGCGCTCCTTCCCCTATGTCGACTTGGTGCTCAAGGGCCTGTTCCGAGAGGACGGCGCCGGTATCGCCGTGAGGCGGGCATGAGCCGGCTCGACGAGACCTTGCGCCCGGTCGCGGCCCGGCTGATCGCGCGCAACGGTACCGCCCTGACCCTGCGCCGCGCCGACGCGCCGATCTACGACCCGGCGACGGGCGTGGTGACCGAATCCGTTACCGACATCGCGCTTTCCGGCGTCGTCGAGGAGGTGGACATCAGCCACCCCGACGGCTTGGTCCAACGAGGTGACCGGATAATCACACTGGCCGCCGAGCCGCTCGGCGACGGTGACCCGACCCTGGATCCGGCGCCGGGCGACACGATTGTGCTGAGCGGAACGGAGCACCGGGTGCTCTCGGTGTCCGCCACTTACGCCGGCGACCGACCGGCCCTGTTTCGCCTGCAGGTCCGGCGATGATGCTCAGGCAGGTACCGCCAGCACGATTTCCATGAAGATCGCCGCCAACGCCAACCAGGCTCCGGCGAAGGTCAGCGTCCGGGCGAACGGGATACCGCTGACATAGACAACGTAATGCGCGGCGCGCAGCCAGAAATAGGCGGTCGCCGCCAGTGCCGTCGTCTCGTTCGCCACGCCAGCGAGATGCGCCGTCAGTATCAGACTGGCGAACACCACCAAATTCTCGACCGCGTTGTAGTGCGCCTTTTTCGCGCGGGCGGCCCAGGCCGGTAGCGCCGTGTCATCGGCGCGATAGGTCAGCGCCGCCATGACGCCGACATTTGCCACGTGGGCGAGAATATAGGGCAGCCAAAACAACGCGGTTAGCCCAGCCGTCCAGGCCAGCATCTGCAGTTCCGTGGTCATGGTGTGTGCTCCCAATGAGGTGTCGTTCCCGCATGCGCGGGAGGCGAACGCTTCGGGACAAGACATCAGGCCAGCTTTGACGCCGGGCCGTGGCGACCGTCGTCCCTCGTCGGACGATACCAACCCTTCATCTGCAACTCGATCTCAAACTGAAGGAGACCGCACGATGGCCGATTCGAGCCGCGCGCAACTTACATACCTTGCCGAATCCACCTGGGGTGTTACCCCGGCGGCGGCGATGACCCAGGTTCGCTACACGAATGAGCGGCTGGGCTATCAGATCACCAACACCAGCAGCCGCGAGGTCCGGTCCGACCGCCAGGTCAGCGACCTTGTGCAAACCGGAGCCCAGGCCTCGGGCAGCTTCGACGTCGAGCTTAGCTACGCCGCCCATGACCCGTTTCTGGCTTCGGCACTATTCTCGTCCTGGGGAACGCCGGTGGCGATCTCGATCGCCAACGACATCGCCTCCTCGAACGCCGGCAGTTCGTTCACCAGCACGACGACGGATTTCACGGCGGGGATCGTGGCTGGCCAGTGGATCAAGGTCGGTGGCTTCACGACCAACTCGGGCGAGAACAACGGCTATTATCAAGTCACCTCCGTCGCGACGAACACGCTAGGCGTCTCCCCGGCACCGGCGTCCGATGAAGCGATTGGCGTGGGCAAGACGATCACCATGGCCGGCACGATCCTGCGCAATGGCGTGACCGAAACGTCGTTCACCATGGAAAAGGCGTTCACCGATGTGGGCACCTTCATCGCCTTTACCGGCATGGTGCCGTCGAGCTTGAACCTGAACATCGAAACCGGCTCGATCCTAACCGGGTCCCTCAATTTCATGGGCAAGTCGGGTGCCTTGGGTGTCGCCACGGTTGGCACCGGGGCGGCGATCACGGCGCCAGTGAACGAGGTAATGAACGCCGTCAACAATGTCGGCGAAGTGCGCGAGAACGGTGCCGTGCTGTCCCAGGCAGCGCTGCGGTCGCTATCGGTCTCGGTCGAGAACGGCCTGCGTGGCATCCAGGCTGTGGGCTCGCTCGGTAATGTCGACATTGGCACCGGCCGATGCACGGTCACCGGCCAAGTCTCCATCTACTTCTCCGATGGCGCGCTCTACCAGAAGTATCTGGACGGGACGATGACCAGCTTGTCGTTCCGAGTGAACGACCCTGCCGGCAATGGCTACGTGGTCAGCCTGCCACGGGTGAAGTTGACCCAGGGCAGCGTGTTTGCCGGCGGTAACGACCAGGATGTGCTGGCCGATTTCCAATACCAGGCGGTTCGCGATCCCGCGCTCGACTGCACCATCCAGATCGATCGGTTCGCGGCGTAGCGCCGACGCCGCCCGATCGAGGGTCGGCGGCGCGGTCTCACCTCCCGCCGCGCCGCCGATCCACCCTTTCCTCCGAACAAGATGGGACGACACCATGGATCTCAACCGTTTCAAGGCCGACACCACCCTCGAGGACGAGGGGGTGTGGACTCCGATCGATGCCGATGGCGGCGCCGAGTTGAAGGTCGCGCGCATCGGCAACCGTCGGTATCGTGAGACCATGGCCCGGCGCCTGAAACCCTACAGGCGAGCGCTGCGGGCCGGCACCCTTGATGACAGCGTTACCGAGCGCATCACCGCCGAGGTTCTGGCCGAGACGGTCTTGCTCGATTGGCGCCGGCTGGAACGTGATGGCGAGGAGCTGGTCTATAGCCCGGCGGTCGCGGTGGAGTTGATGAAGGACGCGGCGTACAAGGATTTCCGCGATCTGGTTGTCGAAATGGCTAGTGATCTTGAGAACTACCGCCAGCGCGATCTGGAGGAGGCGGAAAAAAACTCGTCGACGTCATCCGCTGGCAGCTCGACTGGTCGGAGCAAATCGAGTTCCTGACCACGCTCGCTGAGCGGATGGGCACCGAGCCGACGGCCTTGGCCGACCGGCCGGAGCTGTTCGAGGACCTAGAACCCATCGCCCGCGCGTTTTCCCTGCTGTCGAGCAGTCGCCCCATGGTCGCGGGGTTTGGCGGTGTGGCGCCAGGAGCCATCCCGCTGGCCGATATCCGCGCCTATTGCGGAATGTTCACGGTCGATGACACCGACGAATTCGTGCACCTGATCCGCGCCATGGATGACGCCTACCTGGCTCACGCCGCCAAGCGGCGGCGTGAGCGGTCGACCGCCACCACCGATACCACCGCCCAATCCAGGAGATCATGATGTTGGCTTTGAGTGGGTCTGTTCGTGATCTGGGGTCGTTCGCAGTGGATGCGTCGACCGGGGAAGCAAACAATTTCGTCGGCTTGGTAGTTGGCGCTTTTGACAGGCTGATCGATACCATCGGCAAGGCTGAAGGGGCGTTTCGAGAGCTTGCAAAATCGGTCCGTGACACCATTGCTGCTCAGAATGGAAGCGATGGGACTGGCGTCGCTGGTGTGGTTGCCGACGCAGCTGATGATCTCATTGACAAGCAACAGGGAGTCCGTGATGGCTTTGAGGACACGATTGATGCCATCGATAAAAACAGGGAAGCGGTTGAGGACATAGGGGACGCAACCGAGAACGTAGCCGACACCACGCGTGATACGTGGGCAAGCGTCGGTGAGTTCATCGAGGATGTTTTCAAGGATGCCTTTGAGCGTATCAAGCGCGACGGCGAGATCAGCTTCCGGAACCTATTCGACTCGATCTCGCCGAAGCTGGCGGCTCTGGCGGAACAGGTCCTCGGCTTTGACATCAGTGGATTATTGAATAAGGCAGGGCCCTTTTTCGATCGCCTTGGTGGGATTGGCAGCTTCAAAATCGGCGGCAGCTCGATCGGGATAGGCGATCTGATCTCTATGGGAGATCGTTTCTTCAACATCGCGAAGGGAAACAACGATACAGGTGGTGGAAACTCAGGAAATGGTAGCCTGTTCAGCAATTTCAATCCGATTTCGGCCATCTTCAACAAGGCTATCTCCTCGCTGATCCCCAAAGACTTCCTGCCGTCGTTCTTAGGTAGCGGCCACGGCGGTATCGGCCAGTTGTTCCCCAGCTTCGGTCATCAGGCGGTCGGACAGTTCGGGCAAGTCGGCGCTGGCGGCGGGATCGTTCCCGGCTCAGGCATCGCCGGCGCCTCGGCTATCTTCGCGCCACTGGCGCTCGGTGCGCTCGGCATCTTCCAGGCGCTCACGCGCCCCGACCCGCCGCGCTCGGTGGCCGGGATCAACGCCGCCGACGGGCGCTTCACGGTGGGCTCGGTGATCACCGGCAACGGTGGTGATCCGGCCGTAGGGCAAGCCCTCGGGGATAGTGCGACGGGGTTGGCCAACGCCTTCCTCGACGCGCTCAACGTCAGGGTCTCCGACGGCGCGCAGCTCGGCAATATCGGGCAGAACAAGAACGCCTTCGCGTCCACGGTTGAGGGCGGGCTGTTCGGTGATCGCCCCAGCACCCTTGGCATTACCAGCGTCACTCGGGACCGGCGGATATTCCAGCAGGACGAGGCCGGTGGCCGCGCGGCGGTCGCCGATTTCGTCTCGCGGTCGATGATCAAGCAAGTCCAGGACGGCACGCTGGAAGGGATATCAGAGGCCGCCGGCAACACGATCAAGATCGGCCTGGGCAATATCGTCCGCAACCTGGAATTCGATGGCCTGGACGAAGCGGCATTTGCCGACTTCGGCAAGGACCTCAACTTCCTGGCCACCTTCGACAGCCTCAAGGATTCGCTGACCGACGTGGGCGACGTGGCCAACGACGCGGCGAAGCGCCTGGAGTTGGCGACCAAGAGCCAGCAGGCGTTCAACGACCAACTTGCCGATTACCGAGAGCAGGCCGCGACCGCCGCCGCCGAGGCAGGGTCACCGCTTGCCGGGATCGGGGAATTCATCGACCGCGCGGAGCGGCTGTTCGATCCGACCGGCGGGGAACGGTTCCAACTCCGCCTGGCTCTGGCGCAGGGCGGCTTGAACGCCACTGGCGATGTCAACGATCAGTACCAGATCGCCGCACGGCTCGGCGACGAAGGACTAGGCGAAGAACTCGGCGCCGTGTTCGGGCGGGCTCTCGGCTCGGGCCGCAGTGATGACCTGATCGACCCGAACCAGCTCGTCATTTTGGGCGAGGCGTTCGATCTGCTTGATCAGGAGTTAGGCGAAAACGGCAGGTTGGCCGCCGCCTTCGATCGGCTGGGCGATGATCTGCGGGTCAGCGTTGATGATGTCGCCACGCTCCTGCGGGACGCGGGTGTCACGGTCGATGCGGTGATGGATGATTTCTTCACCCCCGACGACAGAGACCGCATGGCGGAGGCGGCGGAGATCGCCCGGGGCCAGGTGGATCAGTTCTTCGATGGTTTGATCGAAGGGGCTTCCGGTGCTATCTCGGGGCCGCTGGCGCTGTTCGAGGAAATCGTGCCCTCGCTGTCGCCGATCGTCACTCAGTTCGAGGACATGAAGGCGCAGATCGAGGCGACCCGGCCCGAGTTGGACGCCTTGAACGACGACCTTGCCCGGTTGGGACAGGCGACGATCGATGTCGACGGGAAGATCAATGATGCGACGGCGGCGGTCCGGGCGTCGGCGCAGGATCAATATCTCGCGGGGCTCGGGATCGCCCTCGATAGTGACGGCAATGTCGCCGACGCGTCGGTCGACTTCGCCTCGATCAACGCGCTGGCGACCATGGTCAAGGGGTTGGACGCCAACGCGGCGACGCTGTTCGAGGATGATCCGCGCGGGCTTCTGCCGGACGTGCAGGCCAAGATTGGCAATGTGCTGCGCGATGGATTGAATGCCATTCTGGCCAGTGCGGAGGACTATGCGACTACCTTGGAGCAGATTGAGCTGATCTTTGGTGATCGCGTTGCCGGCATGGACTTCGACGCCATGGGTAATGGCAACAGCCAGATCGATACCTTTTTCGCCAGTATCCTGGCTCAGACCAACGCCGCCACTGGTTTGGGTGCGATCAACAGCGTCAAAGATATCATCACAACCCGTGACGACAACTTGGCCAAAGTCGATGACTTCGGGTTGATCGATGGCCCTGACGTCTTGGGGTTGTTCGACGCTCAGGTCCGCAACCTGCTGGACAGCGCGTCGCTGACGCAGTTGAGCGACATCCTCGCCTCGGGCCAGATCGTGGACGAAGGTGCGAAGGCGATCATCGAGACGATCCTGCAGGAGAAGGCGCTGGCCGAGGTTCGTCGGCAGGAACTCGAAGGCCTGCAGGAATTGTATACGGAAACCAAGCGCTTCGCCGAAGTGGCCGACGAGAACGCACGCAATTTGCGTAAGGCCGCCGATTCCCTGCTTTTGGACAGCAACCTCTCGACCCTGTCACCGCAGGAACGCCTCCTGGAAGCCGAACGACAGCTTGAGCAGGCCTTCGCTCTCGCGAACGACGATGATCCGCTCGACGATGAGTCGTTGCAAGCGGCGCGCGATCTCGAACGATTGACCAAGGACTATCTCAACGAGGCAAGGGAGTACTATGCCAGCGACGAGCGGTTCGCGGCGGCTTTTCAGCGCGGTCAGCAAATTCTCAATTCGACCGCGACCCGGTATGAGACCATCGCTGACCAACAGCTCACCACGCTGCGTGGCATCGAGAGGGCGATCCTCGACCTGGGAGGCGCGATTCCTGGTGACACCCGTACGCCAGCGCAAAGGGCGGCGGACAATGGCTTTAACTTCGGCTTCAACCCCAGCGTCAACCAACTTATTTACAACACGCTCGTGTCGGCTGGCTTGCCGACGCCGGACGGGTTTGGCGGCAACGTCGCGAACAATCTCGGCGATCTACGTTCCAGCAATCCGGCGGTTGACCAACTGGTGCGCGCCCTTGGCTACAGCCACGGCGGTCTGATCGTCGGCGGTATCGCCGGACAGGACAGCGTGCTGGCGGCGCTCACTCCCGGTGAGCGGGTTCAGTCGGTCGAACAGAATCTGATGTTCGAGGAGATCCATCGGTTCGCGCTCGCCGTGAACGACAATGTCGATCGCATGCGTCCGGGCGTTTTCGGCGTAGACCGGCAACTGGATGTGATCGTAACGCCTCCTCGGTTCGATCCGCAGGACGACGGGCGGCAGATCGCATCGCGTGAGAAACGCGACAGCAACACCGGGAATACCCGTGGCACGGCGCAGTTGGACACCTTGGTTGAGGAAACCCGCCGGCTGCGGGCCGAGGTCTCGGCCATGCGTGACGACAACGCCGGCCTACGCCGAGGGCTCGAGCGGGCACTAGCCGTCACTCGGTCGACGGGGAGAGCGGCATGAGCAAGTTCGACGATCTGCTGGCCGATGATGTCGCGCCCCGCCGCTATCTAGCGATCATCGAGCCCTACAATCCGGCAACCTCATCCGTGATCACACTCTACTTCAGCGATCATGGTTTCGTCACCGAACCCACGGATACACCGCCCAACACCTATTTCGAACCACGCCTGACAACAGCTCTGAACTTCGAGCGGCATCTGTTCGCCGATCAGCGGTTGAGCGGGCGGTCGGTGCCCGGGTTCGGCGTGCTGTCCATCACCAACGTCGATGGCAATTTCGACGGGATGGTTGACTACGCTTACGACGGCCGCCGGGTCCGGGTGCTTTTGGGGGGCGAGGACTTCGCCTATGACGAGTTCGGCTTGATCTTCGATGGCACGGTTGAGCAACTCGAATTCACGGAAGAAACCCTGAGCCTTCGGTTGCGCGATCTGCAGACCCGGTTCGAAGGGAATATTGCCCGCACCGATTATGGCGGCACTGGTGGTGCCGACGGCCGGGTCGGGCTGAAAGGGCAACGCAAGCCGGTGGTGTTTGGGCGCGCGTTTCGCGTCCCGGCGGTGTTGGTTGACCCGTCGCAGTTGCTCTATCAGGTGCATGACGGCGCGATCGAGGCGGTGGACGCGGTTTACGACAAGGGCGTGGTGTTGACCTTTGTCGCGAGTGCGCCGGCGGCTGGACAGTATTCCGTCGACGTGGCGGCCGGCACGATCAGCTTGGGGGCTTCGCCTGCCGGCACCGTGACCGCCGACGTGCGCGGCGACAAGACCGGCGGAGTCTATGCCGAGACGGTGGGGAGCGTGGTTAAGCGTCTTGCCACCACACGCCTCACCAACGGCACGCCGCTTACCGTCGACGACACGGCCTTTCAAGCCTTTGAGACGCTGCATCCACAGCCGATCGGCCTGTTTCTCGACAACGACGCGCGGATGATCGACGTACTCGACGATTTGGTCGAAAGCGTCGGCGCCCACTATGGTTTCGATCGGCCCGGGACGTTGACCATCGGCCGGATCGAGGCGCCGAGCACAACGGCCGTCGCGGCGTTCGACGAGCGGCAGATCTTGAAGATCGAACGCGTCGCCGTGTCCCACCCGATCTGGCGACAGCGCATCGCCTATCGTCGTTACTGGCGCACCTTGGATGAGTCCGGCGTTGCTGGTTCGGTGAGCGACGAGGATCGCGCCGACCTCGGCGAGCAACATCGTTACGAGGTTGCCGAGGACACAACAGTCAGCGACACCCACCCATTAGCCGAGGAGTCCGACCGGGAGACGCTGTTGGCGTTATCGGTCGACGCCGCCGCCGAAGCGGCGCGTCAACTGGCGCTGTTCGGGGCCGATCGCGACGCCTTCCAGGTGCGTCTGAAGACCCAGCCGTTCGCCATCGATCTCGGCAACACCATCACCCTGACCTATCCCCGCTACGGTCTCGAAGCGGGCCGCAACCTGGTCGTCATCGGCATGGTCGAGGACGCCGCCGTCAACGAAGTCACTCTCGACCTCTGGGGATAAAACGCTCATGGGAACCGTCCTGATTGCCTACCGCAACGAGGTCGATGTGGCGACCTTTTCCGGCGGTGTTTGGTCCGCCGGCTTACCGGTCGGAAATCTGGCCGAGCCGCAGCCGACGCGGGTCGCCCGGACCAGCACGACCGATCCGGCCGAGACCACGACGACGCTGGATTTCGGCTCACCGATGCCGATCCGGTTCGCGGCGTTGATACATCACAACCTGACACAGAACGGGATCTGGCGGGTGCGGTTGGGTGATGACGCGGCCCTGTCGGCACCGCTGTACGACAGCGGTCCGCTCGCCGTCTGGCCTAGCATCGTGCCGTTCGGCGTCGGGTTGTGGGGCGAGTTCAACTGGGGCGGCAAGCTGTCATCGGAGGAGGCCGGAACCTATGGCATAGCCGCGATCCTGGTGCTCGACACCCCGGTGCGCGCCCGCTATCTGCGGCTGGATCTGGACGATCAAGGCAACCCGGCGGGGTATCTGCAGGCCGGCCGCCTGCTGGCGGGCCCGGCGTGGCAGCCGAGCATCAACCTGCAGCTCGGCTGGTCGATCGAGCAGGTCGATACCAGCAAGAAGGCGCGCTCACGCGGCGGCCAGACCTATGTCGACACCCAACCGCGCTACCGCCGACTGCGCTTCACGATCGATTTCCTGGAGCGCGACGAGATGTTCGGCAACGCCTACGAGCTGGAGCGGCTGAAGGGCGTCGGCGGCGACCTGCTGGTGATGATCGATCCGGACGACCTGCAGCACCGGCACCGTCACACGGTGTACGGCCAACTGGCCGAGAGCGCGCCGATCGCCAACCCGGTGCTGGGCCGGTTCTCCAAGAACTTCGTGATCGAGGAAATGCTCTGAGGCAACGCGCCCGGGCATCCCGCCGGAGCATCCCGCCCGGGCATCCCGCCCGGCCCGAGCGGCGGGCGTTCGACCCATGCCGACCAACATTAATAGTAGGGAGTTGAGCCATGTTCAT
>JABMNR010000198.1 GCA_013203465.1 Alphaproteobacteria bacterium | reverse complement strand
TCGTGATGCTGGCCAAAGGCAATCGCAGCCGCGCAGTTCGCGAAGCGTGCCGCAAGTTCGGGGGTTTCTACCTCGGCAGCGTCGGTGGTCCGGCCGCACGATTGGCCCAAGACTGCATCCGCAAGGTAGAGGTGCTCGAGTACCCCGAACTCGGCATGGAGGCGGTGTGGCGCATCGAGGTCGAGAAATTCCCGGCCTTTATCGTCGTCGACGACAAGGGCAACGACTTCTTCGCTAATATCTGAGCCGCGTCCAAGCGGCGCCGTGAGCCCGCCCGCGCTGCTGATCGACGGCGGCCCGTCGGCGGCTGTCACCCTGGCCTTGGCCCATGGCGCCGGCGCGCCGATGGACAGCCCCTTCATGACGGCGATCACCGATCGGCTGGTCGAGCGCGGGCACCGAGTGGCGCGGTTCGAGTTTCCCTACATGGCGGCGCGGCGCACGACTGGAACCAAGCGCCCGCCCGATCGTCAGCCGGTTCTGTTGGCGACGTGGCGTACCGTCATCGACACCCTGGGTGGCCCTCGTGCCGTGGTGGTGGGCGGCAAGTCGCTGGGTGGGCGCATGGCCTCGATGGTTGCCGACGGCGGCGCCCGCGGGCTGGTTTGCCTGGGTTATCCCTTCCACGCACCAGCTCAACCGGACAAGCCGCGGATTGACCATCTTCGCACGCTGACCCTACCCGCGCTGATCGTTCAAGGCACACGCGATCCCTTCGGCAAACCCGAGGAAGTGGCGGGGTATTCGCTCCCACCGACCATCCAGATCACGTGGATTACCGATGGCGACCACGACTTAAAACCCCGCAAGACCACTGGACGTACCCACAACCAAGCCCTCGACGAGGCGGTAAACGCGGTCGATGCCTATTTGCGAAATGTTATGGAGACCGCGCTGTCAGCGGTTGAGAATCGCCTGCGTGTCTTCGATCGATAATCCCGCCGCCTCGATCTCGTTCTTCGAGACCAGCGGCACGCCCGCCGCGACGGCGGCCGACTGATCGCGCAACAGGGCATCGACGGTCGCGTCGCGCCCAACCTCCGCCGTGAGCCACCACCCAAGCGACCCGCCCGCGACGATCGGACCCAGAACAATGAGCGTCCACGCAGACAAACGCAGAAAGCGCGACACGGAGTCCCGCCACGCACCAGCCGAGCCGAACTCGGCATCATCGAACGTATCGACAGTCACTGCGCCTCTCCCAAAACCGCGTTGACCGTGTCAAACCGTGTTTAGGATAGCGTATCTGTTCAGACAATTGAAGTGTTGTCTGATCGGGCACCCGGTATGGACTACCCGCTACTTACGGAGAGTGTTGACTTCATGCTCTCGGTGACGGGGTCTCTCGGCGTGTATCGGAATAAGTAGAAAGTTTTTTGATCAAATACTCCGCATCTTCTTCCGCAACCCCGGCCTCACCTGCATCGAAGGTCGTGAGCACACGTTCGATCACGATTTCGGCAAAGCGTTCGCGACCGCCGGGAGCATCCCCAAGCTCGGCTTCGCAAGCGGCAATGACAGCGGCGCGAAGGACCGGCCGATCCCGTTCCGCGACCCCAGCCCGCTTGATCAACGCCGCCAGCCCCTTGCGGCCAACGTCATGCACAAGCGCCTGAGCGTTCACGATCGGCACGCCGGCACGAACCGCCAGTCCAAGCTCCATGAACGACAAATCACCGGTGCACGCCGCCCGCACCAGGATCGAATCTGTCAAACGCCCATGGGCATTCATCTCGGCAACCAGTTTGGCGATCTGAGCCGGTTCCTCGGTATCGCTGATCAAGGCAAGGGTCGCGCGTTCGCGGCCATCCAAGACGAGATCGGCCGCCAAATCGGGCGACAGCTCGTGGCGTTTGACCAGCTCCTCGCGAAGCCGTTCGCTCACCACGGACACCAAGCGTTCGGCGACATTAATCGGAAGTTCCGACCGCCCGATCATCGGTTCATGCAAACGCGGGCTGTCGCCAAACCGGTCAAGGGCACGGCCGAGTGCCGGTTCTCCCAACTCGGCGCCCGGATTGGCCACAACGGCCACGACAACATCCTCGTCGCCGCGCTCCACCAACGCCTCGGCGACACTCTCCGAGACATGAGCGCGTTCGGCGACGGCAAGCTGCTTGGCGCTATCGCCCGCCTCGATGATCGCAAGCAAGTCCTGGTCGGTCAAAACCATGGAGTCGGTCAAAATCGGTGCCGCCACGGCTGCTACGTCGCTGGCAAGCGCCATCGCCACGTCGTGGGGAAGATCGGCCGAGGCACGCACCGCTTTCGCTAGGCTTGCACGCACCTGCCGTTCGACATCCATCGCCAAGTGGCGAACGATATCCTGAGCAATCGTCCGTTCGCTGCTGCTGAGTGTCCCGACCTCAAGCGCGCGGCCGATACCCGCCGCCACGTCGGTGCGGGCCGCCTTGTCGGGCTTGGCCGCAAGTCGGGCCAGCAGAGCCTCGGTCGGCTTGGTGATATCACCCATGAAGAGGTCCCCTGACGATCAAGCGCACACTCGCTAACAGTATGACTGCACGATAGCCGCCAAACGGTTAACGAATGGTTAGCATCGACCGCCAAACACCGTATGTCAGGCGCGTACGACCAGCACCGAACAGGTCGCGTGGCGCACCACCCGCGCGGCGTTGGGGCCGAGCAGATAATCCTCCAACTCGGGCCGGTGCGACGCCATCACGATCAGATCGCAGTTCGTTTTTTCCGCGTAGCGCAGAATCTCGCGATAGATCGTGCCATGACCAACAATATGCTGGACCGGGATGTCGGCCGGAATGGATTTACCGACCCAGGCGTGCAGCGCTTCGTTGGTTTTCTTCAGTGCCTGAGCTTCATGTTCCTTGGGGAAAAAACTCCCGACGATGGTCATCCCGTAGTCGGGCACCACGGTGATGACGTGCAATCGAGATCCGAAGGTCTTGGCGTATTGGACCGCGGCCTCGACGGCCTTGCCCTGGGTTTCGAGATGACCGAGGTCGATCGAAAGCAGGATGTCGCTGTACATGATCCGTCTCCCGGCTCAGAACGCTGGCACGTCGGTGCGGCGGCGCTGCAACGCGATCACCAAGCCCAGCAGAAGCAACGCCGGGATATAGAAGATTTCCTTCGGCAGGCGGTCGCTCGGCATCTCCACCGCGACAACCTGCACCGGCTGGTCGCCGTAGAAGTCGAAAGTCGCCAGCTTGCGCCCGGGCACGCTGCCCGACGGTCCCGGCTTGAACGGCTCCTCCAGCTTAGCCACGCCGTCCTCAAGGATGACATGGAAATCCTCACGCTTTAGACGCGCGTCACCCGAGGCGGCGGAGCCACCGAGCGGTAGCATCAACGTGGTCTCCTCTAGCGCGCCCGTGTCGGCGTTTAGCCCGCGAATCAACAGGCGAAGCTCGCCGTCCGCCGGTGCCGCGGCCGCCAGCGCGACAATCTCGGTCGCCGGTTTTTGCTCGAACGGATCCGCGATCATGTCGAGCCAGAAACCCGGTCGGAACAACGTAAAGGCGATCAGCAACAGCGCCACCGCCTCCCAGATCTTGTTCCGGGCGAAAAAGTAGCCTTGGGTGCCGGCGGCGAACAGCAACATCGCCACCGTCGCCACAAAGAAGACGAACACCGCCTGAAGTGGCGTGACGTTGATCAGCAGCAGATCGGTGTTGAAGATGAACAGGAACGGCAAGGCCACCGTGCGCAGCGAGTAATAGAACGCCGTGAACCCGGTCTTGATCGGGTCGGCTCCCGATATCGCCGCCGCCGCGAAGGATGCCAGGCCCACCGGCGGCGTCACGTCGGCCATGATGCCGAAATAAAACACGAACAGATGCACCGCGATCAACGGCACGATCAACCCGTTCTGCGCCCCGACCTCGACCACCACACCGGCCATCAGCGAGGAGACCACGATGTAGTTGGCGGTGGTCGGCAACCCCATGCCCAAGATCAGGCTGAAGATGGCGACCAGGATCAGCATGGCGATCAAATTGCCGCCCGAGAGGAACTCGATGAACCCGCCGATCACCTGATGCGCGCCGGTCAGCGAGATGGTGCCGACGATGATGCCGGCGGCGCCGGTGGCGACGGCGATGCCGATCATGTTGCGTGCCCCGGCGATCAGGCCGTCGATCATCTCGTTGAAGCCGCGCAGGAACGGCGTGTTCAGATCCCCGCTGGCTCGGAAAACCGCCTTCAATGGATGCTGGGTAATCAGAATGAACAGCATGGCCATGGTCGCCCAATAGGCGCTGAGCCCGGGCGACAGACGCTCGATCATCAGGCACCAAACCAGCACCACGATCGGCAGCAGATAGTAGAGCCCGGTCATCATGGTGGGCTTGATCTCGGGAAGCACCGACACCGGCGCGTTCGGATCGTCGAGTTCCAGGTCGGGGTAGCGCGACGCCACCCCAGCCAACGCCACATAGACCACGACGAACAGAATCGAGACCGCATAGAACGTGGCGTCGCCAAACGCCGCCTTGGTCCAACCGAGCCCGTAATGCAGCACCGCCGCCAGCACCGCGATCGTCAGGAAGCCGGTCAGCATGCCGATCAGGCTTTGCGCGATGGTTTTCTTGCCGCCCGGCTTGGGCAGTCCCTGCATTCCGGCCTTCAGCGCTTCCAGATGCACGATGTACAGCAGCGCAATGTAGGAGATCACCGCCGGTAGAATCGCGTGGCGCACCACGTCCAGATAGCTGATGCCGACATATTCGACCATCAGGAAGGCCGCGGCACCCATGACCGGCGGCATGATCTGGCCGTTCACCGAGGACGCGACCTCGACCGCGCCCGCCTTCTCGGCGGAGAAGCCGACCCGCTTCATCAGCGGGATGGTGAAGGTTCCGGTGGTCACCGTGTTGGCGATCGACGAGCCAGAGATCAGGCCGGTCATCGCCGACGACACCACCGCCGCCTTGGCCGGCCCGCCACGCAAATGGCCGAGCAGCGCGAACGCCACCTGAATGAAGTAGTTACCCGCCCCGGCCTTATCGAGGAGCGAGCCGAACAGCACGAACAGGAACACCATGGAGGCCGACACGCCGAGTGCTATGCCGAACACGCCCTCGGTCTGCATCCAGAAGTGCCACATGGCCTTGCCGTAGGACGCCCCCTTCCACTGGATGACCTCCGGGATGAACGGCTGATCGCCGAAGAACACGTAGATCAGGAACACCGAGGCGACGATCACCAGCGGCAGGCCAAGAGCGCGATAGGTCGAGATCAGCACGATCGCGATACCGATGGTCGAAATGATCAGATCGGCCTGGGTCGGCAGCCCGGCGCGAACCGCGATGTCGTCCTTGAAAGCGATCAAATACAGGCACGATGCCACCCCGAGGGCACCCAACAGCCAGTCGTACCAGGGGATGTAGCCGCGCGGCGACGATTTGAACAACGGATAGGACATCGCCGCGAGCAAGAAGGCGAACGCCAAGTGAATCGCCCGCGCATCGTCCGAGTTGAACACCACCGGTAAGCCGGTCAGATCCTGCAAAATAAATGGAACATTCGAGGCGTAATAGAGCTGGAACAGCGACCAGATGAGCGCCAGCCCGGCCAAGGCCAAGCCTACCGGTCCCTTCGGACTACGGCTGCCGGTATCGGTCGAGGCGACGAGATCGTCGAGATCGACGTCGGGCGCGCGTTGCGTTGTCTGATCGCTCATTCTGACCCCCCGGTCTTCCCGCACGACGACGCCTCAGCCTATGTGGCGGTCGGTCGCACGGATCACTGTTGTATCGGTCTTGTTTTATTGCTGCCCAGCACTGGGCATACCGGCCACACAATCGGCGTGGGGGAGAGCCGACGCCCTCCCCCAGCCTGCCGGATCACATCAGACCCAGTTCCTTATAGGCCTTCACGGCCCCCGGATGCAGCGGCGCCGACAGCGCCTCCGTGATCATCTCCTTGGCCTGCAGATTGGCGAAGGCGGGGTGCAGTTTCTTGAAGTCCTCCAGGTTGGAGAACACGGCCTTGGCGACCACATAGGCTACCTCGTCCGGCACTTGGATCGACGACACGAAGGTGGCGCCAACGCCGAAGGTCTTCACATCGTTCGGCGTGCCCGGATACATGCCGCCGGGAATGTTGGCCCACCGATAATACGCGTTGTCCGCCACCAGCTTGGCGATCGCCGGGTTGTCGGTGTCGACCAGAACGGCGTCACAGGTCGACATGGTTTCCTGGGTCAGGGCCGACGGATGACCAACCAGCCAGAAATAGGCGTCGATCTTGTTGTCGCACAATGCCTGACCGGTCTCCGCCGACTTCAATTCGGATGCCAGCCTGAGGTCGCTGCGGCTCCAACCGAGGGCTGATTCCATGACGTCCCACGTGCCGCGAGTGCCGGACCCGGCGTTGCCGATGTTCACGCGCTTGCCCTTGAGATCGGCGATCGTCTTGATCCCGGAATCACGGCGCGCCAGGATCGTCACCGGCTCCGGATGCACCGAGAACATGGCCCGCAATTCCTTGAACGGGCCTGCATCGGCGAATTTCGAAGTACCGTTGTAGGCATGATACTGCCAGTCCGACTGCGCGACACCGAACTCAAGCTCGCCCGACCGGATGGTGTTGATGTTGTAGATCGACCCGCCGGTCGATTCGACGGAGCAGCGGATGCCGTGCTCCTTGCGATTGCGGTTGACCAGACGGCAGATCGCGCCGCCGGTTGGGTAGTACACGCCGGTCACGCCGCCCGTGCCAATCGAGATAAACTGCTGCTCAGCAGCCGAGGCACGGTCCGCGTCGCCGGCGACAAAGGCGCCCGCGCCCAACGCGACCGCGAACGTAGTGATAAGAAGTCGCTTCATGTGAAGTCCTCCAGACTCTCCCGTTTCTCTCAATATTTTTTGCTCCGTGACTCTCTTTGCTCCCAACGGAGCGCGCCAGCGGAGACGATCGCCGCTCATCGAAGCGCGACCGCACTTAGGGTTCTCGCCCATCCGCCACTATGGACGGCATTCGTCGCCGGCGTCAACGAAGCGCCATCAAATTCAAGATATTTAGGCGTTAGCGTTTGCTGAATTCAGCACCAATCCGGCATCGAGTGGGCACATCCATATCTTAATCTAGCGTTTTGAAGATCGCTGACGTATGAAAACCGTCCATCGTCGCCAGAAGGCAGGGAAAATTGGGAGATGCACGTATATGCTGCGCGGCGTGCCTAGCGGGCCGAACGATCCCGATGAACAGCAAAGCCCCGTGGCGTTCGTCATCGAGGATGATGCCGCGAGCCGTGATCTGGTTTGCGCCTGCCTCGAAAGCATGGGTTTCCAGACGGAAGCGCTCCAACCCTCACTGAAAGCGATTGAAAAGGGCGTGGCGTCCGCGGTGGCCCGCGATGTCGTCGTGATCGACGTCATGCTAGGCCCGGCCTGCGATGGCTTCGATGTGGTCCGCATGCTGGCCGACCGCCGGTTCGCCGGTCGTGTGGTCGTCATGTCGGGTTACCGCACCGACTACCTTAATTTGGTTCACTCCATGGCCGATGCGTTTCGGCTACGGATCGCCGGTGCCCTGGAAAAACCCGTCACGATATCCACACTGCAACAGCTCCTGGCCGACCCCAGCGTCTGATCTTACGCCGCCAACGCCGCGTCGACGGCGTCGCCCAGCTTCTCGACGATCACCGCGATATGCTCCTGGCCGATGATGAACGGCGGCGCCACCAGCACGTGATCGCCGCGCCGGCCGTCGATCGTCCCGCCCATCGGATAGACCATCAAGCCACGGGCCATCGCCTCCCGTTTGATCGCGGCATGCAGCTTGAGCGCCGGATCGAACGGCTCCTTGGTGCCGCGGTCGGCCACCATCTCGATGCCGATGAACAGGCCCCGGCCCCGGATGTCGCCGATGTTGGCGTTGTTACCGAACCGTGCCTGCAACGCTTGCCGCAACGCGGCGCCGCGCTCGCGCACGTTGCTGAGCAAATCCTCGTCCCGGATCGCGTGCTGAACCGCGAGCCCGGCGGCGCAGGCCACCGGGTGGCCCATGTAGGTGTGGCCGTGCTGGAAGAAGCCGGAGCCATCACGGATCGCCTGATAAATCTTACTGTGCAGCAAGGTCGCGCCGATCGGCTGATAGCCGGCCCCCAGCCCCTTGGCGATGGTCAGCAGGTCCGGCGTTACCCCATCCTCCTCGCAGGCGAACAGGTAGCCGGTCCGGCCCATGCCGCACATGATCTCGTCGAAGATCAGCAGCACACCGTGACGGTCGCAAATCTCACGTATCCGCTTGAGATAACCGGGCAGCGCCGGCACCGCGCCGGCCGTGGCGCCGACCACCGGCTCGCAGATGAAGGCCGCCACCGTCTCCGGGCCCGCCGCCTGGATCGCGGTCTCCAACTCGTCGGCCACTCGCAGAGCGTACTCTTCCGCGCTCTCGTCGTCGCGGCGATCGCGGTATTCGTAGCACGGCGCCACATGGGCGGCGTCGATCAGCATCGGGCGGAACTGCTCGCGCCGCCACTCGTTGCCGCCGATCGCCAAGGCTCCCAGCGTGTTGCCGTGATAGCTCTGGCGTCGGGCGATGATCTTGTGCCGCTTCGGCTGGCCGATTTCCAGATGGTACTGGCGCGCCATCTTCATCGCCGCCTCGACCGCCTCCGAGCCGCCGGAGACGAAGTAAACCATGTCCAGATCGCCCGGCGCCTTCTCGGCCAGATAGTCGGCCAGACGCTCCATCGGCTCGTTGGTGAAGAAGCCGGTATGGGCGTAGGGAATGGCGTCAAGCTGCGCCTTGATCGCCTCGATCACCCGCGGATGACTGTGCCCCAGGCAGGACACCGCCGCGCCTCCGGAAGCGTCGAGATAGCGGGTTCCCGCCGCGTCGACGATGTACGGGCCGTCGCCCTGGGCCGCCACCGGCGGCATGACGCGGGCGTTGCGATGGAAAACATGGGTCATGGCGTGGTCCTAACCTGAGCAAGCCGAATGGAGTGCACGGCCCGCTCGGCCCCGTCAAGCCAGCCATCGCTCACGCCGCGCGTTGAACGGGTAGGCGTCAGGCGTTCGTGGGCGCCGCCGCACAGCGGAGGGCACGCTCAAATCGACCGTGCCATCAACACCGCCGGCAGGGTCACGCCCGGTCTAAATGGAATCTCCACGTCGCGGCACCGCGTGAAACCCAGGCCGGCGGTTTCTCTCCGCCGCCTTGTGACCGGCGAAAGCGGCAATTGCCGTGGCGAATGTGGCCGCCTCAACAGGTTCCAGTCGTGGGAGGCAGGTCGGTGACGTCGTATGTCCAAACACGAAACGATTTCAGGACATGGGGTCCGAACGAATTGATCAGCGGGATATCCGCGGCGTCGCGCCCCCGCGCCACGACGATACGCCCAATGCGCGGGATATTGTTGCGCGGATCAAACGTCATCCAGCGGCCATCGAGGAACACCTCCATCCAGGCGCTGAAATCCGACGGGTTGACGATGGGGACGCCGATATCGCCGAGATATCCGTTAACGTAGCGCGCCGGGATGTTCATGCAGCGGCAGAATGCGATGGCCAGGTGCGCGTAGTCGCGGCATACACCGACGCCCTCGTGATAGGCCTCGAAGGCGGTCCGGGTGGCGCGGGCATTCTGATAACCGAACATGATGTGCCGGTTCACGAAGTCGCAGATGGCTTGAACGCGACCCCATCCGGGGTTGACGGTTCCGAACAAATCCCAGGCGAGTTGGCTCAGCCTATCCGTCTCGCAGTAACGGCTGCCCGTTAGATAGACGAGACAATCATCCGGTAAGTCCGCAACGGGGATTTCGGCCGCGCCCAACTCGACGGGGTCGCGGACCCCGTCATCCTCGACCGTGCCGTCTCCCCAGATCGAGAAATCGCCAACCGGTGCCACGAAGCGGCGGCAGACATTGCCGAACAGGTCCCGATAGACCCTCGTCGGAACCTCCGGCCTCGTGACCACCTTCTCCGCTGATCGAATATCGGCGGCCCTGTCATCGTGAACCGTCAGGAGACATACCATCGGCGTCGGTTGCGGGCAGGTCACCGTGATGTCGTAGCCGTATCGGATCAGCATTGTTTGCCGCCCCACGAAGTCGCGCAGATGAAGACACACCTATACTGATATGCTCATGCTTCGTAGATGCTAGGGCCAGAAAACCGCATGCGCGAGCGCTGCATCGTCCTGTGGCACTTGAACATCGGTCCCTTGGGGCGGGAGAGAGACGGCCCCGCCTCAAACTTCACCCCTGGGTCTCGGGCCGGGTCAGGGTCCAGACGACGATGCCGCGCAGCGCCCTACCGAGCGCGTCGTCGAAGGTGCGTATGATTGTCTCCATTCGGTTGTCGGCGGCGACGATCACCCGCTCCTCGGTGGTCGAGGCGATGATGTGGCGTTGCGGCACCTTCACCAACTTGGCGCTGAGCCGAACCCGCACGGTGGGCAACGTCGCGCCATCGAAGTACTCGGCTTGGAACTCCCGCAACTCCATCCTGAGCACGAAGTTCGAGCGCAGCCCGACCGACTCCCGGCCGACGCCCACAATCTTCCCCGAATTCTCGAACGATTCGATCAACAGCCGCTGCACCATGCTGGGCGCCTCGTCGATCCATTGCGCGCCGGCGTAGTAGTCCAACGTCAACGGTTGCCGGGCGACGGCGATGCGGGTGGTCGACAACCCCGCCGGCGCGCTCGGACTGTCGATGCCAAGCTGCCAGTCGGCGTAGGGAAGATCATCGGGAAAGGTGCTTTTCGGCGTCAGCGTGTAAAGCTGTGGTGGCGGCTTGCGAGCCGGCAACACGCCGCAACCGGCCAACGCAACCGAGAGCGACGCGGCGCCAGCCAAGACGGCCATCGAGCGGCGGGAGATCATCGGGATCATTGGGCCTCCACCTGACCGTCGCGGTCACCAAACAGGAATTGACCTGGATCGCGGTTAAGCTGGTGAACCGCCTTATCCAGGTTATCAACGAGCGCCCGCGCCTCGACCAGGAACTGGGTCAACTCGTACAGCCCCGTGTTCGCGAAATCGCGTACCCCCGGGCGAGTCTCGGCAACCAAATTCTCCAGTTGGGTGGCGGTGGCCCCGATGCGATCACTGGTCTCGTTAAGCGACACGGCGAGCCCGCCGATCTCGGAGTCAAGACCGCTGGCCGTGCCCCGCAGGGTGGCCAGGGTGGCGCGGGTGTCCTCGGACACCGCCTCAACCTCGTTCTGCAGCACATCCAGCAAGGGCAGAATCTCGGCGCTGGCATGGCTGACGTCGCGCGCCGCCTGCGCCCCCAACACGATCGCTTGCTCGATTTCGTCCGAGCGGCGGGCGATCAGCGCGGTGACGGTGGCGAGGTTGCCAAGGATGTCGCGCAGCGCCTGCTCGTTGTCAGGGTCGAGGAAGGTTTGCAGCCGCGCCATCAGCACGACCATCTGGTCGGCGATTTGCGGCGCGGTCGCGAACACCTGCGCCAACGCCGATTGGCGCGATGGGATTGCTGGGATTTTTTGCCCCTCCTCCGCCACGCGCTCGGACGCCGTCTGGCTGCCGCCCTGGATCTGGATGTAGCCGATCCCGGTCAATCCCTGGGCTTCCAGCACGGCGTACATGTCACTCTTGATCGGCACCTCGGCGTCGACTTCAATAGTGACGGCGATACGCTCGACATTCTCGGGATCGACGCGGATGTTCGTGACCGAGCCGACCGGCACGCCGCGATAACGCACCGGGCTGCCGTTGTTCAAGCCGGTCACCGAGCCTTCGAAATAGATGTGAAACGGTCGGGTCTCCTGGTCCAGCCGCAGACCGCCGAGCCAGATCGCCATAGCCATGCCGCCAACGAACAGCGCCAACACGAAGGCGCCGACAACCACGTATCCGGCCCGTGTCTCCATACCCTCAGCCCCCTCCAACCCTGACCGTCGCGAACGCCGCCCGCGCCCGTGGCCCATGGAAATACTCCTGAATCCATGGGTGCGGATGTCGCGCCAACTCCGCCATGGTGCCCGTCAGGATTTTCTTGTCCACCAGCACGGCGATGCGATCGCAAATCCGCGCCAAACTGTCGAGGTCGTGGGTCACCATCACCACGGTCAGGCCAAGCGCGTCGCGCAAATCCAGAATCAGCTCGTCAAACGCCGAGGCTCCGATCGGGTCGAGCCCGGCCGTCGGCTCATCCAGGAACACCACCTCCGGATCGAGCGACAACGCCCGCGCCAGCCCGGCCCGCTTGCGCATGCCGCCCGACAGTTGCGACGGATACTTGCCGCAGGCGTCCGGTGGCAGGCCGACCAGCTCGACCTTGAGCCGCGCCAGCTCGTCCATCAATACTTGCGGCAGGTCGCCGCGTTCCCGCATCGCCACCTGAATGTTCTGCCCCACGGTCAAGGCGCTGAACAAGGCGCCGTCCTGGAACAGCATCCCGAACCGGCCGGCCAGCGCCCGGGTCGACGAGCCGTCCCAGGACACCGGCTGCCCCAACAGCGTCACCGACCCTGCCGCCGGGCGTTGCAGCCCGATGATGGTGCGTAGCAACACCGTCTTGCCGGTTCCAGAACCACCGACCACGCCCAGAATCTCACCCCGGGGAACCGTCAGGTCCAAGCCGTCATGGATGGTTTGCCGGCCGAACCGAGTGACCACGCCCCGTACCGTGATGGCGGCATCGTCGGTGGGTGTGTCCATGGCCACGGTCAAATTCCCAACTCGGCGAAGGCGACCGCGAACCCGGCGTTCAACACGATCACCAGGAAAATCGATTCCACCACCGCCTGGGTGGTGTAGCGGCCGACACTCTCGGCGCTGCCGGAGACCTTCAGGCCGTCATAGCAGCCGACCAGGGCGATCACCACGGCGAACACCGGTGCCTTGATCAGCCCGGTACCGAAATCCCAAATGTCCACCGCGCCGACCAGTTGAGTGATGAACTGGCCGACCGACAGATCAAGCAGGAACAACGCCACCACCGCCCCGCCGAGCAGGCCCATGGCGTCACCGAACACGGTCAGCGCCGGCAGCGCGATCATCATCGCGATCAGCCGGGGCAGCACCAGAACGTCCATGGTCGACAGCCCCATGGTCTCCAGCGCGTCGACTTCCTGGTTGACCTTCATGGTGCCGATCTGCGCCGCGAAGGCCGAACCGGACCGGCCGGCCACGATGATCGCGGTCAGCAGGATGCCGATCTCGCGCAGCACCGACACGCCGACCAGATTGACGGTCAGGATGGTGGCGCCGAACCGTTCCAGCTGCAGCGCGCCCATGTAGGCGAGCACGATGCCGACCAAAAAACACAGCAGTCCAACGATCGGGATCGCGTTGACCCCCGTCGCCTCGATCTGAGCGATGATGGCGGTGACACGCAGCCGGCGCGGGTTAACCAGCGCGCCCGCCAGATTGACCAGCGCGAAGCCGAGAAAGCCGAGCAACGCGCGGCCGACCCGCGCGCCGTGCTCGACCGCGCGGCCGCAGTTTTCCAGCAGGGCCAGGATCGGATTACGGTCCGGCGGCGCGACCTCGGTGCTGGGATCGGGCAGGCGGACCTTCGCGAAGATGGCGTGAAACCGCTCCGGCAACCCCGTCAGGTCAACCGCCACGCCGCGCGCGTCGAGCCGGGCGACGGTGCGGCGGATCGCCCAGGCGCCGGCGCTGTCCAAGGCCGCGAGACCGGAGGCGTCGACCACGACCCGCGGCACCGCCCGTTCCGCCACCTCACGCAGCTGCCGATCGGCCGTCCTCGCCACCTCCAGGGTCCAACGGCCCGTGAGGCGAAGGTACAGCGCGCCATCCCGCTCCAGCATCGACAGGGTGTCGCCCATCGGATCGTCGCTACGCTGCCGCACGCGGCCTCCCTCCGTGACGGCACCGCCGGTACCGATGCCTGCCGCAGTCTACCCGTGGCGGGTGGGCTGGCGCCATGATGCGCTTTGTTTTATGTCGGGCGTGGCGAACAGCGGAACGACGGAGCCCACCATGGATCTCAAGCAGCACATCCGGCCAGTCCCGGATTTTCCCAAGCCGGGGATCCTGTTCTACGACATCTCGACGCTGTTGGCGCACCCCAAGGCGTGGCGGGCCACGGTCGACCAGCTGGCCGAGGTGGTGCGGCCGTTCAAGCCGGACGTGCTGGCCGGAATCGAAAGCCGGGGTTTCCTGACCGCCGCCCCGCTGGCGCTGGAGCTTGGCTTGGGGTTCCTGATGGTGCGCAAGAAGGGCAAGCTGCCGGGCGCCACCGTGCCGTTCACCTACGATTTGGAATACGGCACCGACACGGTGGAAATTCAGGAAGGCGCGCTCGGGCCCGGCCAGCGGGTGGTGATCCTCGACGATCTGCTGGCCACCGGCGGCACCCTGAACGCCTCGGTCCAGTTGCTGCGCAAGGTCGGCGCCGAGGTGACCGGCGGCGCCTGCATCATGGAGCTGACCTTCCTCGGCGGCCGGTCGAAAATCGACATTCCGTTCGAATCGCTGATCCAGTACGACGACTGACCTATTGGACAGTATTGGACACAGTTCGGGGTATTTCCGCCGCGTCCTGGACACCTGGACTGGGGTATAGCCCTCTGGTTTAAATGCATTCTTCCGATCCAAATCCGCCCCATACCCGGATCCGAGGCGAGCCTCGGCTGTCCAACGGCGCACCCCCAACCCACCTCGCATCCCCGGCCGCAGAGCCGGGGTCCAGTGACGCGTGCAATCGCCGCGCGGTCTCTGGGTTCCGGTTCGGCGTCTTCGTCACCGTCCGGGAATGCGGTTAGGGGAGATGCGGCTACTCCGCGCCGTCGTCATCCGTTGGTCCAAAGAACTCCTCGTACAGGTCGCGCCAAGTCGGATTGGTGCGTTCGATCAACGCCAGCGTCCAGGTCCGGCGCCAGCGTTTGATCCGTCGTTCCCGGGTAACGGCGTCGCCGATGGTGTGCTGTGGTTCGACCCACACGAGACGTGAAACCCCATGGCGCCGGGTGAAACCATCGAACACGCCGTCTCGGTGTTGGGTCATCCGGCGCGCCAAATTCGTGGTCATGCCGACATACAGCGTGCCGTTCCGCCGGCTGGCCAGAATGTAGACGCAGGGCTGCATGGGATGGCTATGCGAGGCGGCGGCCGATCTTCCGGCGTCTTCGCCACCGTCCGGGAATGCGGTTAGGGGTGGGCGACACACCTCGCTGCCCTGGCCTTGATCTGGGGCCTGCCCCGGCCGCGGGGCCAGGGTCAGCCGCCGGCGACGGTCACCACGGCGCGGCCTTGCACGCCGCCCTTGAGGATCGCCGCACCCAGGGCGGGCAACTCGTCGAAAGCATGGCTGTGGCTGATGGCGTCGAGCTTGGCCATCGGCAGGGTGTCGGCGATCAGCCGCCACACCCGCTCACGCCGCGCGGCCGGGCACATCACGCTGTCGATGCCGAGCAAATTGACCCCGCGCAGCAGGAACGGCAGCACCGTGGTGTTCAACTCGCTGCCGCCGGCCAGCCCGACCGCCGCCACCGAGCCGCCATAGGCGATCTGGGTCAACAGGTTGGCCAAGGTGGTGCCGCCGACATTATCGATCGCCGCCTGGAACCGCTCCTTGGCCAGCGGACGGCTCGGCACCTCGGCCAGCTCGGCGCGATCGACCAGGACCGCCGCGCCCAAGCCCTTCAGGTAGTCGTGGGTCGACGCCCGGCCGGTCGAGGCGGCCACCGTGTAGCCCTTGGCGGCGAGCAAGGCGGTCGCCACGCTGCCGACGCCGCCGGCGGCCCCGGTGACCAGCACCTCGCCCTGGTCCGGGGCCATCCCGGCCGCCTCCAAGGTGTCGATCGCCAGCCCGGCGGTGAACCCGGCGGTGCCGAGCGCCATGGCCCGCGACAGGCTGAGCCCCGGCGGCAGCTTGACCAGCCAATCGCCCTTGACCCGGGCCCGCTCGCCATAGCCGCCCCACTGCATCTCGCCGACCCGCCAGCCGGTCAGCACCACCGCATCGCCCGGCGCGAAACCGGGATGGTCAGAGGTTTCCACCACGCCGGAGAAATCCACCCCCGGCACATGCGGGTAGCCGCGGACCAGCCGGCCGATGCCCGCCATCACCATGCCGTCCTTGTAGTTGACGGTGGTGTAGGCGACCCGGACGGTGACATCGCCCTCCGGCAAATCAGCGACCGCCACGTCCTCGAAGGCGCCGGACACCGTGCGGTCGTCACCCTCGCGCAGCAGATAGGCCTTGAACGTTTCGATCATGCTGGTCCCCTCCCCGTACCGCCGCCGCTTAGCGCAGCGGCTCCAGGATGCTAACGAAGTTGGCCACCGCCGCGCCGCCCATGTTGAAGATACCGGCCAGCTTGGCGTCGGCGATCTGCATGTCGCCGGCCTCGCCGCGCACCTGCATCGAGGCCAGGATGTGCATCGATACACCGGTGGCGCCGATCGGGTGGCCCTTGGACTTCAGCCCGCCGGACGGATTGATCGGCAGCTTGCCGTCCTTCTCGGTCCAGCCCTCCAGGATCGCCTTGGCACCCTGGCCCTCGGGCACCAGGCCCATGGCTTCGTACTCGATCAGCTCGGCGATGGTGAAACAGTCGTGGGTCTCGACCAGATCGAGATCGTCGAGCGACAGCCCGGACTGGGCGAACGCCTGCTTCCAGGCGACCGAACAGCCCTCGAATTTCAAAATGTCGCGCTTCGACATCGGCAGAAAGTCGTTGACCTGTTGCGCCGCGCGGAACGCCACCGCCTTGGGCATGCCGAGTGCGGTCTCCACATCGGCCAGCACCAACGCCGCCGCCCCGTCGGAGACCAGCGAGCAGTCGGTGCGCTTCAGCGGGCCGGCGACGAACGGGTTCTTCTCGCTCTCGGTGCGGCAGAACTCATAGCCGAGATCCTTGCGCATCTGGGCGTAGGGGTTGGCCACCCCGTTCTTGTGGTTCTTGGCGGCGATCCGGGCCAGCGCGTCCATCTGGTCGCCATGGCGCTGAAAATAAGCCTGGGCGATCTGGCCGAACACCCCGGCGAACCCGCCCTCGATCCCGGCCTCTTCCTTGAGGTAGCTAGCCTTCAGCAGGGTCTCGCCGATCTCCTTGCCGGGCAGTGCCGTCATCTTCTCGACGCCGACCACCAGCACCCGCTTGGCCTTCCTGGCCTCGATCAGGTGGATGCCCTGATGCACCGCCGCCGAGCCGGTGGCGCAGGCGTTCTCGACCCGGGTCGCCGGCTTGAAGCGGAACCGGTCGTCGGCCTGGAACACCAGGCTGGCGGTGAAATCCTGGCGCTCGAAGCCGCCGTTGAAATGGCCGAGGAACACCGCGTCGATGTCATCGGGCTCCAGCCCGGCATCGGCCACGGCGTCGGCCGCCACCTTGACGATCATGCTTTCGACGTCCTCGCCCTCCTTCTTGCCGAAGGGCAGATGCGACCAGCCAACGATGCACGCGGTCATGACAACTCTCCTCGTCCCGAACGAACCGGTGAAAACGAACCGGTACCTATGTCGGCGGCTGCATAGCAGAGCCGCCATCTTCTGTCACAGAATGGGCACAGAATGGGCATCGTGTCGGAAGGCGCAAGATGACGCGGGGTCAAGCGTGTCATCGGCAACCGACCGGTTGCCGGTGTCTCGGCTTGAACGGCGGCGGTGGCAGGGATGGAGGGTTGGACAGGGCTGGATGCGGCCTCCACCCGGAGACGGCCCAAAATTGATCGTGTTCTTGAGCACAAAACCATAATTTCATGATATCGATTTCAGCTATAAATCCTCAAATCCCCAATATTTTTTGCTTTCGTCACACTCATTAGTTTGTATTTTTTTTTGAGTTTTTCAGGTAATTCATCATGAAACTCCTCACTCAACCTAATTGGTCCGAGTTTTACCTCCCCTCCGATGATATTCTCTTCGTGCACTTGCTCCAACCGAGCTGCCTTGTTGACCTCCGCCCCGATCAGGGTGAATTGATGCCGTTTCGCGGACCCGAAGTCTCCCGACAACACTCGCCCAAGGTGCAATCCTATTCGCAATTGCAATGCCCGCGGCCCGACGAAGATGTTCGCCACCGAACGTCTCGCTTCTTCCGCCGCGACCAGGGCATGCTCACAACTCGCGAGACAACTGTCGTCCTGATCGGGTGAGAGGATCCAAAACGCCATCATGCCATCGCCCACGAACTTGTCGATGTGCCCGCCGTGACGCTGTACCGCTTCACCTTGAGAATTAAAGAACCGTTGAACCAAATCAGCCGTTCGAACAGGAGTGAGCGTCAAGACAAACTGACTGAAATTCACAATATCGGAAAACCAGATAATTGCTCTCTCCGCCTGATGATCCGTAATGTATTTTCCACCGGAGCGAAGGCGGCGACTCAACGCATATTCATTGGTGTATGCTCTCAAGATGTGATCATCATCCCTCAATTTCTGTAGTAGTTCTCTTGTCTGAATCGTGGCGAGTTTAAGCTTTAGCGAAATCGTCTTACCGATATTCCGCCATAGAATATCCGCGCGGGGATGCTTTTCGATCCGCTCTTTCAGGATGACCAGAGTCTCGATATGGCTCTCGTGAGCAACGAGATCATAGGACCGGAACGATTCATTGCTCAGAATGTTTTGCTCTCCGACAATATCGTTCGCTTGGCGCACGTAAAGTGTCCGATCGGCATCCTTCACGGCGACGGAACCGCTGACAATGACCCAAAGGTGGTCGGCGCTATCACCAACTCGGCAAAGATAGTCCGCTTCCGAGAACCGCCTCGGCAACGGATCGAGCGCGGCAAGGTCCGATGCCTCAATATCATCTACAAGGCCGCTCGCCACGAGTGCTTCGATATATTCCCTCTTTATCGGTCGTTTCACCTCATCGCTCCCTTGCCGGTTACCGTCATCTCTTGCAGCGGCGATGATCAAGATTGAAACTCGGGCACATCTTGGTCCGGGGTGGCATTGATTCAGCGCAAGGCGCCGTCGACATCAATATGCTCTTCAATCCACGTTGGCTGTATCCGCGGGGCCGGGACACGGAGATCGCCCCATGAGAATCCCACCGAAACCACGCGCGGCCTATCCGTGGTACCTCCGCCCGTTCTTTTGGCATCAACGCCGCAAATACGGTGTTGAACTCGACTCCGCCCTCATCTGGGGGCGAGCCCCGAAGCTGTTCCTCGGCGTTGCCTTGCTCTACGGCATGATCGACCGGTCGTCGTCGCCGATAGACCCCGCGTTGCGTTCGCTTGTCACGGTACGGGTCTCGCAGATCAACTGGTGCCGGTTTTGCGTCGACCTCAACACCGCGACCTTGCTGAAGCGCGGCGCCAGCTTGGAGAAGGTCGAGGCCCTTGAGAATTGGCGTGAAAGTCCCCTTTTCGACGCGCAGGAGCGCGCCGCCCTGGCGTATGCCGAGACCGTGACCCGTTCCGATCAACGGATTGAGGACGCCGTGGTCAACCGCCTCAGGGACCATTTCGACGACGACGCCATCGTCGAACTCACCGGCCTGATCGCCTTCCAGAACATGTCGAGCAAATTCAACAGCGCCCTCGGCGTACCCGCTCAAGGGTTCTGCCGTGTACCCGATCGTTGACACCCGATCGGGTACACATGCGCGCATCGATGGACGCCGTTGAAGCGAACAGCGGCGACGTAACCCCCTGATACCCCCTGCGGGACGGACGGTCCGTGGCGGATCGGCGCCCGGCCGTGTCCTTGACGATCATGCTTTCGACGTCCTCGCCCTCCTTCTTGCCGAAGGGCAGGTGCCGGCGCCGGGTCAGCCTTCGCCGAGGAAGGTGAACCCGAACGCATCGCCCTCGCGGGTGAAATGGCCGATCGACGGCGAGTGGAAATGCGCGGTGCAGATCGCGGTGTCGGTCTCGCAATAGCGGTCCATGAAGGCGCGGCGGGTGGCCACCGCCTGCTCCTTATCGAAATCGGGCCGGGCCACCAGATGCGGATAACGGCACTGCAGCGGCGTGTGGATCAAATCGCCGCTCATCACCGCGTCCTTGCCCTTCGAGGTCAGGTGGACCGCGAAATGATCGGGGGTGTGGCCGGGGGTGGGTTCCAGATGGATGCCGTCGGCGAAGGCGTGATCGCTGGTGACCTGAACCACCCGGCCGGCCTCGACCACCGGCAGCACGCTGTCGGTCATGTAGGCGATCGGGCTCTTGGCGTGCTCCGCCTCCCAGTGCGCCAGCTCCTTTCCCGAGAACACGTAGCGGGCGTTCGGGAAGGTCGGCACCCAGCGGCCGTTCTCCAGCCGGGTGTTCCAGCCCACATGGTCGGGGTGCAGATGGGTGCACATCACGTAATCGATGTCCTCGACGCCCACCCCGGCGCGCGCCAGGCCGTCCATGTAGTGGCTGTCGTCCTTCCGGTGCCAGGTCGGCCGGGTCGGGCGCTCCTTGTGGTTGCCGACGCAGCTGTCGATCAGGATGGTGTGGCGGCCGTCGCGCACCAGATAGGACTGCATCGGGAAGATGAACAGCCCGGTCGCCGGGTCGAGGGTGCGGGGCTCCAGCCAGGAGCGGTTCGCCCCCAGAATGTCCTGGGTCAGGGTCGGCAGGAATTCGAACGGGTCGAAGCCGGGCAATTCCTGTTCGAGAATCCGGTCGATCCGGATATCGCCGACGGTGAACGTGAGCGTCATGGACGTGCTCCCCCGAGATGCCGCGAACTGCGGCAGTGTCGGCCGGGGACGGGAGCAACGCAACCGTGGAACGGCGCCGATGGAGCATTCCCGGTGGCCGTCAAGCTCACGGCCACCCAATCCGGGTTTGCGCCCCATCAATTTGCGCCAGATCAATGCGAGGCCCAAACACCACGACTACCCGATGCCGCTGATCGCGGGGCGGAACGTCGGAACCGACAACGAAACTCAGGAAGGATTACCCACATGACACTCAGGACAGCAGCGACGGTTTTCGCCGCCCTCGCCTTCATCGGCGGCGCTCACGCTCAAACCGGCCCCGTCGCCACGCAATGCGCCGCCGATATCGCGAAGTATTGCGCCAATCTCAGCCATGGCGGCGGGGCGGTGCGGGCCTGCCTGGAGGAGCATGAGCACGAGGTCACGCAAGCGTGCCGCACCGCGCTTGAAACCACGGGTCACGGTAGCGGCATGGGACAGGGCAATGCCATGATGCCCCCCCGTGACGTGACCGCGAAGCTGGAGGGCATGGGCTACGGCGGTATCCGGGACATCGAACGCGAGGATGGTCACTACGAGGTGAAGGCCACCGATAAGGATGGCCATCGCGTGGAGCTTTATATCGATGCCATGACCGGCGCTATCCTGCGTAGCGAGCGGGATGATTGACCGGTTCCACCTCGACGGTCGGCCGGGCGGGCGGAAGCCCTGAACCAGGGCGGGGCCCGCCCGGCTTGCCGCCACGCGCGACTCACCGTAGCGTCGCGCCGTGACACCGCCCACACGGGAGACCCCCATGCGCCTGCTGCCCGCCCCCGTCTTGGCCGTGATCCTGGCCGCCTCGCTGGCGCTTGCCGGATGCCTGCACGAAACCAAGGCCGACATCATCAAGAAGGCCGGCGACGCCGCCACCGCCGAGCAACTGCGCGCCGCCTTGGGCGAACCGGATGAGCTGAACAAGGCCGGACCGCTGGAGGAATGGATTTACGACGCCTCCGACGGCATCGTCCGCTTCCCGGTCATCGCCGGTCAGGTCGGCCCGGTGGTGACCGGCGAGAAAAAGAAGTAGCGCGCGCCGCGCTCCGCCTCCCGCTCGTTCTCGCATCCCCGGGCTTGACCCGGGGCCCAGCATGTCACGGGCCCGGAACGCCGCCGAACCTGGATCCCGGATGGCTTCGCCTCCGGGAATGCGTACCAGAGCGCCACGCCCCTCGTCCCACCACTTCTTACAGCGCCGACCAGAACCGCGCCCGGCGGTCATTCATCCTCCAGGATAATCCTGGCCATTTGGCCGCCAATGTGCAGCCTAATACTTAGCGTCACCAACATTAAACACTTCACCGCCGGTGCCTATGGTCATGTACATTTAGTGGATACATGAAATTGAGCGGTATCGATAATGGTTTTCCTGGTCTTCTCGTCCTGCTCGCCCAGCCAGACCAGATGTCCGAACTGGCACACGATACCCAGTTCCGCTGGCAACACGACATCGTACGGAAGCGGCGGATCGATCTCGCCGGAGATTATCCGAACGGCTCCATCGATTTGTTCCGCGATATGGGGATAAAGAAAGAAGCCCGGAAACCCAGTATCCAAGGCGCTGAAGTCGATGACCAGCATTCGAATTCGCCCGCACTGGGGCGACGAACCTGCTTGTCTCTCAGCCATCTTTGCCTTCACCCTGCGCCCCCACCAATAACCGGCGGTCGCAGCCGGTCTGCACCCGTCAAACATCTGCCTTGGGTCATCAGAGCGCGTTGCAGTGTGCAGAGAAATCAAACGCTCGCGGTCCATATCCAACCACTTGTTGATTTTGACCATCACCCGCCATCCCAACCCGGCCGGTCCAGGGAACCGTCGCATTGCCTCGTCTGGTGGCTTTGCCAGCCACAGGCTGGCCTCTTTAGCGAAGCAGCCCAACCAGGGTCTAATGACGCGGTCTTCCTCCACGTCGAGGGCGAACATTACATCGCCGCGTTCGTCCGGCTCGATCGCGACCTCGAGCCAGTATCCCGCATCGACCTCAAGGTACCTCAAGATCGATTTGACATGCTCCACGACCAGTTGGAACCCCTGGAGATCACGAGGGCTGTAGATTTCGATCGCAACTTCCAGATCGCAAATGCGGACAATCAGGTCAGGTTGCCTTACGGCCCGACCAGCCGACGGCGTGGCGACCGAATCAACCAGTGATCGCTTAAGATGATAGTGCAGATAAACCTCGGCCAAACGGGCTTCGAACTGAAATGTATCCGTCTGCTGCAGAAGAGCCTTTCCGATCGACCCTGCCTCGGTCACAGCCTGCTCCAGGAAGTCGAGCAACCCAGCGCAATAGTGGGGATTGGCAAGGCACCGGACAATCTCGAGCTTTGAGCGTCCGCTAACTGGCACGCTGGCGATTGCCCTCAACTTCGGCCGCTTCTCGAGTTCGGCGATCACGGTATTGTCGACCGGGTACGAGACCCCGGGATATCTACTCATCAGTCACTACCCATCTCGAGCCTCACGCTCGTTCGCGCATCCCCGGGCGTGACCCGGGGTCCAGCAGGTTACGGGGCCCAGCATGTCACGGGCCCGGAACGGCGCCGAGCCTGGATCCCGGATGGCTTCGCCTCCGAGAATGTGCCGGAAGGCGACGGGGAGCGGAGCCGCGTTCCGCTCCCTATAGCGTCGACCAGAACCGCGCCGGGGCGCCGATCGGCGTGGCCAGCACCTCGTCCTCGCGCATCGCCACATGGCCGCGCACCACCGTGGCGATCGGCCAGCCGGTGACCGACATGCCGTCGAACGGGGTCCAGCCGCATTTGCTGGCGATCCAGGCGTCGGTGATGGTGCGTTCGGCCTTCAGATCGACCAGCGCCAGATCGGCGTCCCAACCGAGCGCGATCCGGCCCTTGCCGGCGATGCCGAAAATCCGCTGCGGGCCGGCCGAGGTCAGGTCGACCAGCCGCTCCAGGGTCAGCCGCCCCTGGTGCATGTGGTCGAGCAGCAGCGGCAGCACCGTCTGCACCCCCGGCATGCCGGACGGGCTGGCCGGGTAGTCGCGCTGTTTCTCCTCCAGGGTGTGCGGCGCGTGGTCGGAGCCGATGACATCCACCGTGCCGTCGGCGATCGCCCGCCACAAGGCATCGCGGTGGCCGGCGTCGCGCACCGGCGGGTTCATCTGCGCCTTGGCCCCGAGCCGCTCGTAGCACTCGGGGGCGGCCATGGTCAGATGGTTCAGGGTGGTCTCGACCGTGGCCACGTCCTTGTGCTGGGCCAGGAACGCCATTTCCTCGGCCGAGGTGATGTGCAGCACATGCACCGGCCGCCCGGCCTCGCGGCCGAGCTTGACGATGCGTTTGGTGGCGCGCAGGGCGCACTCCACGTCGCGCCACTCGGGATGGGCGCGGGGATGGCCCGCCTGCTTGGCGATGTGCTGCCGCTCGCGCAGCCGGTCCTCGTCCTCGGCGTGCACCGCCACCCGGCGCCGGCCGTTGGCCAGGACTTGGGCCAGCACCGCGTCCTTGTCGACCAGCAGGCTGCCGGTGGACGAGCCCATGAACACCTTGACCCCGGCGCAGCCCGGCAGCCGTTCCAGCATCGCCAGCTCGTCGACGTTCTCCTCCGAGGCGCCGACGAAATACGCATGATCGCACCACGCCCGCCCCTGGGAGCGGATCAGCTTGTCCTCCAGATCGGCCTGATACAGGGTCAGCGGCGAGGTGTTCGGCATCTCGAAGATCGTGGTCACCCCGCCCATCACCGCCGCCTTGGTGCCGTGGGCGATGTCTTCCTTGTGCTCCAGGCCGGGCTCGCGGAAATGCACCTGGCTGTCGATCACCCCGGGCAGCACCGTGAGCCCGCTCGCGTCCAGGGTCTCGCCCGCCTCGGCAGCGCCGAGATCACCGAAGGCGGCGATCTTGCCGCCGGTCACCCCCAGATCGGTCGCGGCCAGCCCCGATGGGGTGAACACCGTGCCGCCGCGCACCACCAGATCGTATCGCTCGCCCATGCCCGCGCCTCGTTCGCTGATTGCCGGCGCAGCATAGCCAGTCCCGGCGCGGCGGCAACGCTTGGCGTGAGCGCTCCGGGGTGGACCGGAAAACCCGCCTCCGGCTACCATACCGAGGGGAGCATATCCGACACGCGCGCAACAGGAGCATGGGATGATCACCCCGGCGTTATCCGCGAGAGCCGCGCTCGACCTCGACAAGATCGACTACGGCGGCGACAAGCCACAGCAAGAGGGACGGAGAGAGATCGCATCCCGTCTCGCCTACGACCGATCGCGCGACGACACGCTGATCGGGATGCACATCGTCAACGTGATCCTGATCGTGGTGACGGCGACGTTGTACCGGTTTTGGGCGGTGACGCGGGTGCGGCGGCTGGTCTGGAGCAAGACCCGGTTTGACGGCGAACCGTTCGAGTACACCGGCAACGGGCTGGAAATCTTCCTCGGCTTCCTGAAGGTGTTCGCCGTCGTGTTGTTGCCGATCGGCGTTCTCGCCGCCGTCGTGGATGCGTCCATTGGCATCCCGACCACCATGGAGGAGCTGGCCACCCAGGAGCTGTACGCCGGGGCGCAGGTCGTGGTGATCCTGTCGCTGCTGGAGATGGGCCGGTTCTTGAGTTGGCGCTACCGCCTCTCGCGCACCCGATGGCGCGGCATACGCGGCCGTATCGATGCCTCGGTCTGGCGTTACGCCGGCGTCGCCCTTCTGACCGTGGCCGCGTGGCTGTTCACCGGGACGTTGCTGAAGCCGGTGGCCGACGCCATGCGCGCTAAGTTCGTGCTCTCCCGGATGTCGCTGGGCACGCAAAAGGTGCAGTATTTCGGCGGCGACGTCATCTTGTTCGGCCGCTGGTTCATGGTGGCGTTTTTGTCCGGGGTTGTCGTGGCGATCATCGCCACGGCCGCGATTCCGTCAGAGGATGTCATGGAGAGCGTCATGGCGGCCGACGACATTAACGCCGGAGAGGCCATCGTAGGACGGCTGGTGATCGCGCTTGTCATCGCCTACGTCCTCATCATGTGGCTGTACTTCTGGTACCGGGCCGGGTTCTGGCGCTACGTTGCCGAGCACACCAGGCTCGGCGGGCTGTCTTTCCGGTTTCATGCCTCCGGCACGCAGATGTTCGGGCTGTGGCTTGGCAATATGCTGATCTTGGTGTTCTCGGTTGGCCTTCTGGCGCCGCTGACCTGGCGGCGCAGGATCGAGTTTCTCGCCCGCCACCTGGAAGTTCTCGGCGCGCTCGACCCCGCGATGATCCGTCAGGCGGCGGAGGATGACGGCGCCCTGGGCGGCGAAGGACTGGTCGGTGACTTCGACATCGCCTGAAACCACGGGAAGCGCCGTGCTCTACGACGGCGCCTCGGCCGCGCGTCACAGGGTGATCGTGACGATCCGCGCCGACCGCCTGAGCCTCGCGCCATCGGACGAGCGGGCGGCGGGACCGGACTGCCCGCTGAGTTGGCCGTGGTCGGGAGTGCACACCCTCGACCCGCGGTCCGACGGCCACGTGTTCTCGACCGACCGCGCGCCGGATGCCCGGCTGATCGTCGCCGACGCCGCCATCGCCACCGCGATCCAAGCGTGGGCGACCGGCGATTCCCCGGCCGGGCACGGGCCGGGGTTCTGGACCCGGCACCGGCGCGCCGTCATCGCCATCGGTGCCACCGCCATGGCGTTCCTGCTGATCACCCTGCTGATCAAGCCGATCACCGAGGGCGTGGCCGCCCTGCTGCCCGAGGACGCCGGCGCGGCCGTGGCCGATCAGGCCATCCAGACACTCGCCGAGGAGCACCGTATCTGCACCGGCGACGATGGCTTGATCGCGCTTCGCTCCCTCACCAACCGCCTCGCCGGCGCGGCCGGGCTGGCGCCGCCGGTGTTGACCGTCCTCGATCTCGGCATGGCGAACGCCGGCGCCCTGCCGGGCCGCCGTATCGTGGTGATGCGCGGCCTGATCGACGATGCCGAATCCGCCGCCGAGATCAGCGCCGTTCTGGCGCATGAGCTGGCCCATGTGGTCCATCGCGACCCGCTGGCGGGCTGGATTCGGGGTGATGTTATCAATCTGCTCACATCGGCGATTTTCGGTGCGTCGGCGGTCGGCGACGCCGGCCAGGCGGTCACCGCGTTGCTGCTGGACGCGTCCTACACCCGCGAGCAGGAGGCCCGTGCCGACGCAACCGCGATCGACATGCTGCGTCGAACCGGGCTCACCGCCGACGGTGGCGCCCGGTTCTTCCAACGTCTCGCCAAACAGGAGGCGGTGCCGGCCACCCTGCGGCCGGTGGTGAGACTGCTGACCACCCACCCGGGCTCGGCCGAGCGCGCCGACCGTTTCGCCGCCGCCGCCACCGGCGTGGAAAGTGGCTTGACCGAGGCCGAATGGGCGGCGGTGCGCGCGGTCTGCGGGTAACCGGAGGCGCCCCGGCAGCCCGTCAGGTCTTCTCGCCCCGCGCGCGATCACGCAAGGCCTCGATCTGGCTGGCCGCCGGCAGGAAGGGGTGGATCTTCAACGCCGCCTCGAACGCCTTGATGGCGTCCTCCAGCCGGTTCATCTGCAGATAGATCAGCCCCAGCCCGGACAGCGCGCCGAAATGCCGGGGCTCCAGCGCCAGGGTCCGCCGGACATCGACGATCGACCGCTCCAGATCGCCCATCAGATAGAACACGGTCGCCCGCTTGTTCCAGGCCTCGGCGAAGTTCGGGTCGAGCCGGGACGCCTCGTCGAACCCGTCGATCGCCTCGGCGAACCGCTGCGCGCTCATGGCGGCGAGCCCGTCCCGCATCGCCCGCGCGACCCGCTTGTCACCGTTGTACTCGTGCCAGATCGCCCAGATGCGGGTTTCGGCGTACCAGGCCTGGTCAGGACGCTCGGCCTTGCTCAACACCGTGAACAGCGCCGGCAGGCGCGGGTCGTTCTGATCGGCCACCGCCGGAACCGAGAGAGACACGAGTAACGCGCACACACACGCCCATCTCATTGTCATATCTCCTCAAAATGTATTCTAAGATACTGATATCGATTAAAAAATTACCATCCCGTTTCCGCCGCGCACGTCAAATCGCATTTTACCCGGAAACCAGCATGGGCGCGAACACCGGGAATACCAAGCCCGCTTATGCCGCGCCGATGTATCCCATCAGTGGCGGCGGCACCGGCCCGCCGGCCGCCCAGTCGAGAAGCTGCACCGTATGCACCACCGGCACCCGGGTGCCGCCGCCGATCTGGGTCATGCAGCCGATGTTGCCGGTGGCGATGACGTCGGGGGCGGTGCTTTCGATGTTAGCCACCTTGCGGTCGCGCAGGCGGCGGGCGATCGCCGGTTGCAGCAGATTGTAGGTCCCGGCCGAGCCGCAGCACAGATGCCCCTCCGGCACCGCCTTGACCGTGAACCCGGCCGCCGTCAGCAGCTTTTGCGGCAGGGTCTTGATCTGCTGGCCGTGCTGCATCGAGCACGCCGAATGGTAGGCGACCGTAAGGCCCGCCGGTTCCTCGGGCATCGGGATATCCAGGGTGTCGAGAAACTCGGTCACGTCCTTGGTCAGGCTTGAGAGCACCGCCGCCTTGTCGGCGTAGGCCACATCGTCGCGCAGCATGAAGCCGTAATCCTTAACCGTGGTGCCGCAGCCCGAGGCGTTGATCACCACCGCGTCCAACCCGGCACCGCCGCCGTTGGTGGTCTCGGCCCACCAGGCATCTACATTGGCCTTCACGCTGGCGTGGGCGTCGTGCTCCCGGCCCATGTGGTGGGTCAGCGCCCCGCAGCAGCCGGCGGCCGCCGGCACCACCACTTCCACCCCGAGCCGGGTCAGCAGCCGGATCGTGCTGTCGTTGATTGCCGGATCGAGCACCCGCTGGGCGCAACCCGCCAGCAGCGCCACCCGGCCCATGCGCGGTCCCTCAGCCGGGAACACGCCGGGCCGGTCGAGCGGCGAGCGCGGCGGGATCGCCTTGGGCGCCAGCTCCAGCATCGCCTTCAGCTTGCCGCCGAACAGACCGCCGGCCAGCGGTGCCAACGGCCGGGCGAGCCAGGCGCCGATCAGCGCCAGCCGAAACCGCCCCGGATGCGGCAGCAGCCACGCCAGCAGCGCGCGCAGGCCGCGGTCGAGCCAAGGGCGGGTGTAGGTCCGCTCGATATGGGTGCGGGCGTGGTCGACCAGATGCATGTAGTGCACGCCGGACGGGCAAGTGGTCATGCAGGACAGGCACGAGAGGCAGCGGTCGATGTGCTTGACCTCCTGCTCCCCGGCCGGCCGGTCGTTCTCCAGCATGTCCTTGATCAGGTAGATGCGGCCGCGCGGGCTGTCCAGCTCGTCGCCGAGCAGCACATAGGTCGGACAGGTCGCGGTGCAGAAGCCGCAATGCACGCATTTGCGCAGGATCGAATTGGCGGTCGCGACCGCCGGATCGGCGAGCTGGGCCAGGGTGAAGTTGGTTTGCATCGCCCTACACCCCCGCCGTCATGCGTCCGGGGTTGAGCACGCCCTTGGGATCGAAGCTCTGCTTGATCCGAGCGGACAGCGCGGCGAGGCCGGGCGCCTGCGGCTCGAACACCGGCACGGCGGCTCGGACGTCGGCCCCGGCCCGGATCAGGGTGGCGTGACCGCCCTCCCCGGTTCCAGCGACCGCCCCACGGATCACCCCCGCATGGGCGTCGGGGGCATGAGCATCGGCGGCGGCCGGCACCGCGACCCAGATCAGCCCGCCGCCCCAATCGTAATAATACGTCGCCTCGGGCAGCGCCGCCTTGATCGCGGCGGCCACCGCCGGGCCCGCCACCGGCGGCACCGACAGCCGCCACACCGGCCGGTCGAGCGGGACCACCAACGGCTCGGCATCGCGCACGCTCTTCCACAGATCGCGGGACAGATAGCCGTCATAGGCGCCCAGGTGGCCGCCGAACGGCGCCAGCTCGCCCTCCAGCGCCTCGGCCCGGGCGGCGACCGACGGCCCGAAGCCTTCAAGCCGGATGCAGGTGGCCGGACCCGCCACGTCGCCGGCGCCGACGCCCAGGGGCAGGTGCGCCGCCGACGATACCTCATGGCTGGAGCCCAGCGCGGCGCTCATCACCCGGCGCGCGGTCTCGTCGTCCAGATTGTTGATCACCAGCGTGGTCTCGACCTCGGGCGCCGGCAGCACCTTGAAGGTCAGGTCGACCAGCACCGCCAAGGTGCCCCACGACCCGGTGACCAGCTTCGACAAATCGTAGCCGGTGACGTTCTTCACCACCCGGCCGCCGGACTTCACGGTCTCGCCGCGCCCGGTGACCGAGACGAAGCCGAGCAGGTGGTCGCGGGCGGCCCCGGCCTTCACCCGGCGCGGGCCGGACAGATTGGCGGCGAACACCCCGCCGATCGAGCCCTGATCCGCCTCACCGCCGAGCAGCGGGCCGAGGTCGAGCGGCTCGAACGCCATCATCTGCCGGTGCGCGGCCAGGGCGGCCTCGATCTCGGCGACCGGGGTTCCCGGCCCGGCTTGCAGGATCAACTCCTCCGGCTCGTACAGGCCGATCCCGGCGAGCCCGGAGACGTCCAGGGTGTTGGTGGTCTGCATCGGCCGGCCGACGGCGCGCTTGCTGGCGCGGCCGACGATCTCCAGCGGCGCCTCCTCGCTGACCGCCCAGGCGACGGCATCCTGGACCTGCGCCGGGGTATCCGGCTTGAAGGTATCGGGCATCGCGCTCTCAGAATCGCGGGAGGTCGGGGAACGGCAACTGGCCGCGGCTGATGTGCACGCGGCCAAGCTCGGCGCAGCGGTGCAGGGTCGGAAACACCTTGCCGGGATTGAGCAATCCCTTGGGGTCCCAGGCGCATTTCACCCGCTGCTGCTGATTGAGGTCGATCTCGGTGAACATGGCGCCCATCAGGTCGCGCTTCTCGACCCCGACGCCATGCTCGCCGGTCAGCACCCCGCCCAGCTCGACGCAGGCGATCAGGATTTCGGCGCCGAACTCCTCGGCCCGTTTCAGCTCGCCCGGCTGGTTGGCGTCGAACAGGATCAGCGGGTGCAGATTGCCGTCACCGGCGTGGAATACGTTGGCGACCCGCAGGCCGTATTTCTCGCTCATCTTGGCCATGCGCGAGAGAATCTCCGGCAACCGCCGGCGCGGGATGGTGCCGTCCATGCAGTAGTAATCCGGCGAGATGCGCCCG
>JABMNR010000197.1 GCA_013203465.1 Alphaproteobacteria bacterium | reverse complement strand
GCCGGCTTTCGAGTTCCGCCTCGGCATCGTGCAGCCCGGCCAGTATTCTGACCAAATGCAGGCCCAAGCCGGTGCCCTCGGCCTTGGTCACGTTGGGATTGTTCGCCCGGGTGAACGGCTCCCAAATACCCTCCTGGTCGGCGGGCGCGATGCCGGCACCGGTATCCTCGACCTCGATCGCGAGCCCTCCGTCGGCTGTATCGCGCACGCGGATCGTGACCACCCCACCAGAGTCCGTGAATTTGAGCCCGTTCGCGGTCAAGTTGGTCAGTATCTGGCGCAGCGCCTTGGCATCGGCGTAGAGCGCCGGCACGGTGTCGCCGATCTCGACCCGCAACGCCACACCACGGCGGTCGGCCTCTCCGGCGAGCAAGGTACGGGCCTGTTCCACCTCGCGTCTCACATCGACCCAAGCTTCGCTAATCTCGTACCCACCGCTTTCGATCCGCGATAGATCCAGGATGTCGTTCACCACGGCCAGAAGATGTTGGCTGCTGTCGTGGATGATCTCGGCGTATTCCTGCTCGCGCGGCTTGGTTTTGGTCGGCCGGTGCTGCAGCTTCAGAATCTGCGAGAACCCGAGAATCGCGGTCAACGGCGTGCGCAGCTCGTGGCTGATACCGGCCAGGAACGCGCCTTTGGCCCGGGTCGCGTGCTCCGCCCGCTGCAGGGCCGACCGCGCCTGCTGCTCGCCACGGACCAATTGGCTGTTCGCCTTCGCCAGCGCCTTGGCGCGGGCCGCGAGTTCATAGCGCGTCTGAACGCTGCGGCGGATCACGAGGTAGCCGATGGTCAACAGCAGCACCGCCAGAATCACGAACGGCAACCGCGCCGACCGCAGCAGTTCGTTACCGGGCTTGGTCGGGGTCCAGTCGATCCAGGCGACGGGCGCCCCATCCGGCCCATTAAGCTGGGTAGCGTGTTGCGTCAGGCCGCCGGGTATCGTCGTCAAGCGCATTTCGGGCAACAGGTATCGTTCCGCGATGGCCGACAGCGTGTCGCCCTCAAGCATTTGGAAATACAGCAACACTGGCCGGGCATGGGGCTGAAGCTGTTGCTTGGTGGGGTATTTCGGGGTGATCGCCGCCGCCGCGACGAGCAAGACACCGATCGGCGTGTCGACGAAGGCCGACACGCCGGCGGGCTGCTCCATCGGCGCGCCTCGGGCGCGTTCAAGCAACGGGCCCAACTTGGCCACGACCGCGTCCGCGAAACCGCTCGGCAAGGATTCTCGTTCCGAATCGGATGCCAGGTAAAGCACATGATCGTCGGCCGAAACGGCGATCGTGCTCATGGTACCGATGGTATCGAACATATACTGGCCGACATTTGTCGCCGCCCAGTCGGGGTCGAGCGAGTCGACAAGCTTAACGATGGTCTCGTCCGAGAACGCGTGATCCTGGACCCAGGTTTCCAGATTCTCCGCCACCCCGTCGAGCGCCGTGCGGGCCAAACGCTTGGAGGTCGCCACACCATGGTGGTCAACCTCCTCGGCGGCGTACCAGACCGCCCCACCGGCCAGCACGAACGCCGCCAGCATCAGCGCGATCACCGGGCCGGCCGCGCGCCAGACCGCCAAAAGCCCGACATCGCGGTGCGGCGTAGCCGTCTTGCCTTGACCGACAATCATGCGGATAGTTCCCCCATGCGTGAACGCTACCACCCTGACCCAAGAGCGAAAAGCACGGCCTGGAGATTGGCCCTGCTCTTCACACTACTATGCGTCGTCATTGTCCCTCCCGCTCTCGCCGCCGCGGGCGGCACACCCAAGGATTGCGTTGAACTAGCAACTGCCGTGCCAGAACCCGTGCATGAGGGGCGATACAACATTCTCTGCCTTCGCCCGAAACCCGGCCCGGTCAATATCAAATGCCGTGCCGACGCCGTAACCGGGGCAAGCCGGTTGGCGATCGAGCCGTTCGACATGGCCGGACTCACGTCGCAAACGGTGGAGGTGACCCAGGACGGCCCGGTGTTCGCCATCACCGGCACGGCCGGCGCCAACGCCCATCTGTTCTTCAGCTATGACGGCCCGTTCCAGCCGATCCGCGACCAATATACCCTGACTTGCCGGTGGTGAGCCGGTTTGCGGATCGTGCGTGCATGGCCGCTTAATCCGGCACGCCGCTCATCGCGCCTGCTTGGCGAACGTCGGCAAGTCGATATTGCTGCCGCAGACGATAAGGCCGACCCGCTTGCCACGCAGGGTTTCGCGCAGCGGCCCGAAGAGGGCGGCCGTGGTCGCCGCGCCGGCCGGCTCGCAGGCCAGTTTCATCGAGCGGAAGAGATGCCCCATCGCCTCGCGAATCTGCTCGTCATCGATCATGACCAGCTCGTCGACGTTTTGCCGGCAAACGGCCAGGGAATACGGGGCGGTGTAGGGCGCGCCGAGACTGTCGGCGATGGTTTGGACTTTGTCGAGCGATTCGACCCGCCCGCTGGCGAAACTGCGGTGCATGGTATCGGCCCCCTCGGGTTCGACCCCGTAGACGCGGCAATCGGGCTGCAGCAGCTTCATCGCGGCGGAGATACCGGCGCAGAGGCCACCGCCGCCGATCGGGATGATCACCGCGTCGAGGTCGGGCACCTGCTCGGCCAGTTCCAGCCCGACCGTCGCCGTGCCCAGCACCGTGCGCGGGCCTTCAAACGGATGGACGAAGAAACGCCCTTCCTCGGCTTCGATCTCTTTGACCTTCTCGAACCCCTGGTGGATGTCCGGCACCTGGATCACCTCGGCGCCGTATTCGCGGCAGAGTTCGACGCGGGCCGGGTTGGCGTTGTTCATCATGACCACCTTGGCCGTCGTCCCCAGTATTCGGGCGGCGTAGCTGACGGCGATAGCGTGGTTGCCGGCGCTGATGGCGGTCACGCCGCGGGCCAGTTCCTGCTCGTTGAGTGAAAGCAGGTTTGACAACGCGCCGCGCGCCTTGAAGGTGCCGGTGTGTTGGAACAGCTCCAATTTAAGAAACAGCTCCGTTTCCTCGCCGAGAAGGTCCCGGGCGGGCCCGGTTTGCCAACGCCAGACCGGAGTACGCAGGATGTAGGGATCGATCAGGTGTCGGGTTTCTCGAATCGCGTCGAGGGTGGGATGGGCGATGCCGTTGGTTGTCATGGAGTGCTCCGAAAGGGCGTGCTTTTTGTCCGCGGCGTTTTGCCTGTCGCCGCCGTCAACCGGCCGAGACCGTGTATTCGGCAAGGAAATCATCACGGAAGGTGAGGCCGTGTCCTGGACGTTCGGGCGGCAGGTACGCTCCGTCCTGGGGCAGCACCGGCTCGACCCAGACATCGTCCAGCCAGTTCACGTACTCGATCCAGTGCGGGTTGGGGATCGCCGCCATCAGATGCACCATCAGCTCCGGGAACAGATGCGGCGCGATCTTCACGCCCCAGGTATCGGCCGTCGCCGCGATCCGCCGCAGCTCGGTGAGGCCGCCGCGCATCACGTCCGGTTGCAGGATCGGGAGTTGTGGATGCTCGAAGAACGGGCGCAAATCGTACCGGGTATAATGGGTTTCACCGCCGACGATGCGGGTGTCCAGCGCCTCGGCGATGCGGAGATAGCCGGCGAAATCCTCGCACGGCACCGGCTCCTCGATCCAATAAACCCCGTGTTCCTCGAACCGGCGGCCGACGACGATCGCCTGATCGGCGGTCCAGCCCATGTTGACGTCGACGCAGATATCGATGTCCGGCCCCAGCGCATCACGCATGGCGGCGACGTGGGCGACGTCAGTGTTGTCGTCGTACAGATGGCCCGCCTGCATCTTGATGGCGCCAAAGCCCTGATCGACGTAGGCCCGCGCCTTGGCGATCATGCCGTCGCCGCCCAGCCCGCGCCAGCAGCCGCTGCCATAGGCCGGCAGCGAGCGCGACCCCCCGCCCCACAACCGGAACAGCGGCAGACCGGCAAGCTTGCCCACCGCGTCCCACAGCGCCACGTCGACCGCCGATTGCGCCAGCACCGTGATGCCCATGCGGCCGACCCAGTAATTCGCCCGCCACAGATCACGCCAGATCGCCTCGACCTCGGTGATGTCGCGGCCGAGCACATGCGGGCGGACCAGCTCATCCAGGCACGCCGCCACCGTCGCCACCCCACCGGCCAGCAACTGCAGATAGCCCATACCGACGATCCCGCCCGCCGTCTCGACTTCGACCACCAGCAGCTCGCGCGGCCGGTCGTAGGTCGGCGAGAACCGCGGTGGGTCGACCCACGGCGCGCGTAGAAGACGGACCCGAAGGTCGGCGATGCGGCGGTCGGAGGGGGAGTGCGTCATCGTCGAGAGTCCGTCCGTGAGGCTAAATGATCGGCAATGGGAAAGTCGCTTCCGGTTGACGATTAGGATAGGGAGCGGATGAGCGACCGCAAAGCCTTGTGTTATTCGGACAGGTATTGGGCTGCCTACCCACCGTGTCCCGACGCTGCTACCGTTTTGGCCACGGACGGTGAAACAAAAAGAGACAGTCCATGAACCAGGCGATCGTGCTGGCCCAGGTGGCGCGCAGTTTCGGCGACTGCCCGGCGGTGGCGTTGGGCGAGACCGTGCTGTGCGACTACCGCGGCTTCGCCGCACGGGTAAGTCGGCTTGCCGCCGGGTTGCGGGTGCTGGGGCTGAACCCCGGCGACCGGGTTGCCCTGGTGATGAAGAACTGTCCGGAGTATTTCGAGGCGATGTACGCCGTTTGGCACGCCGGGCTGGCGGCGGTGCCGGTCAACGCCAAACTGCACCCCAAGGAGCACGCCTATATCCTCGGGCATTCCGGCAGCCGGGTGGCGATCGTCAGCCCGGCGTTGGCCGAGGCGATCGGGGGCGTGCGCGACGAGACCCCGGCACTGGAGCATGTGATCATCCCTGGCAGCGCGGACTACGACCGGCTGCTCGACGCCGAGCCGATGGCGGTCGCCGAGACCCGGCCAGGCGATCTGGCCTGGCTGTTCTACACCTCCGGCACCACCGGTCGGCCCAAGGGGGCCATGCTGAGCCACCGCAACCTGATGGCGGCGGTGATGAACTATTTCGCCGACGTCGACACCATCCTGCCCGGCGAGTGCATGATCCACTCGGCGCCGATGAGCCACGGCTCCGGCCTCTACGGCCTGCCGCATGTGGCGCGGGCGGCCTGCACGGTGGTGCCGGAGTCCGGCGGCTTCGAGGTGGCGGAGACCCTGCGGTTGATCGAGCGCTGGCCGGGGGCCACGTTCTTTTTCGCGCCGACCATGGTCACCCGGCTGGTCAACGCGCCGGAGATCGCACACGCCGACCTGTCGAACCTGAAGACCGTCATCTACGGCGGCGCGCCGATGTACCTCGAGGACGTGAAACGCGCGCTCGACGTGCTGGGCCCGAAGTTGGTGGAAATCTACGGCCAGGGCGAAGCGCCGATGACCATCACCGGTTTGCCCAAGCATATCTTCCTCGACCGCGAGCACCCGCGCTGGGAGGCGCGCATCGGCTCCACCGGCTTCCCGCGCACCGATGTGGAGGTCGCGGTGGTGGACGAGGATGGCAACCGGCTTCCGGTCGGTGAGCCGGGCGAAGTAATCTGCCGCGGCGACGTGGTGATGAGCGGCTACTGGAACAATCCGGAAGCCACCGCCGCCTCGATCCGCGACGGCTGGCTATGGACCGGCGACATTGGCGCGTTCGACGCGGACGGGTTCCTGACCCTCAAGGACCGCTCGAAGGACGTCATCATCTCCGGCGGCACCAACATCTACCCGCGCGAGGTGGAGGAAGTGCTGCTGCGCCATCCGGCGGTTCTGGAGTGTGCGGTGATCGGCCGGGCGCACCCCGATTGGGGCGAGGAGATCGTCGCCTTCGTCCGGCCGCGCCCCGAGCACAGCGTCACGCCCGAGGACCTGGACACCCTGTGCCTGGAGAACATCGCCCGCTTCAAGCGGCCGAAGGAATATCGGATGGTCGAGGATTTGCCGAAGAACAATTACGGCAAGATCCTGAAAACCGAACTCAGGAAATGGGCGGCGACGGCGGCGTAGCGCCGTCACGCGCCGCCGCGGCCTCAAGCCCGGCCAGATAGGTGTCCAGCGCTCCGGCGAACGGCGCCATGCTTTTATAGCCGCGCATGTCCTCGGGCATGGTGGCGATGGTCGACCGAAGTGTCGCCACAAGGCCGGGGCGATCGGCCAGCACACCAATCGGGTCGATCACGGTCTTGATGCCGAACACCAGCGCGCCGGAATCGGGTAACGCGGTGAAGGTCTGGCGCTCGACCCGGAGGTGCAGACGATCGCCCAGATTCTCGGGCGTGATGGTCGGGTCGAACGCGCTCCGGCCGTGGCCGGTGGGCTGGAACAGGGTCGCATCGTCGATCACCGACCAGTTCACCCGCATGTAGGGCTGCTCCGCTGTCACCTTGGCGAAGAACCGGTCAACCGGGCGGGCCAGCTGCGCGTTGAAACCGGGAACCGGCGCGTGGATCGCCGACATCGGCCGGCCCAGCTTATCCGCCAGACGCCAGCGCGCGGGAAAACACAGCGACGCCGCGATCAGCCGCCACGTCCCCTCGCCCGGCGCCATCAGGCACAAATCCTCCTGCACCAGCCGCCCGGCGAGATCGAGCGGTGCCGTGGCGAAATCATCTCGGTTGAGAATTTCACCGGTAGCGCGGACCCGCAGGTGCCTGCCGTCGATTTCGACGAGGCCCGGATGATCGCGCGTCAGGTGGCCGAGCAACCGGTCGAGGCATTCGGCCTGTGCCGCCCCGCTCTCCGGCAGGGCGTCGAACACCTCGCCGTGGCGTTCGGTCAGCAGCCGGCGTTTTTCCACAAGATGGGCGGTGTAGTGGCGGTCAACCTCGATCCACTCGGCCGGCGCGATCGCCTTGATGCCGAGCGAGAGCTGAAACCGGCCCTTGTCCCAAGGACTAAACCGGGGGGCCGAGGCCGGATCGTCGAAGACGGCTGCGCGCATAGGCGAAAGCTTAACCATCCTGGTCCACCGGAATCCAGACCGGCCGACCCACGGCGATCGCCCGCCACGGCTGTGGACCGGGAGACGACACCCGAAGACGAAGATCCGTGTCCCCACCCCGCCAGCCGGTCGGCCCGCGCAGCAGCAGCCAATTCCAACCCGGCGCACTCGGACGACCGAACACATGACTGTCGATCACAACGCCGCCGTCAGCCTCGGTCAGATCGACCCGCACGCCAAGCGGATAGTCCCCGGTGCGTATTGGCAGCGCCAGGATCGCCGGGCTTGGCGGAGGAGCAATCATAACCTCGGCCATGAGGTGCGTGTCCGCTTGGCCGAAGGTGCCGATTGCCAGGGCGTCATCGGCCCGTGGCGGCGTAGTTCCGACGCCCGCCGGATCGGCTTGTCCCTCGACCACGCGCCACGGCTCCCGCACGGCGGGGCCAATGATGGTTTCCACCGTCGCGACGAAACGCGGCGGCGCGGGTGGCACGTCCGTGACGATCCGGCAGCGGGTCCCGTCGGCCAGCGCCGCGATCACATTGAGCGGCCCCACGGACCGTCCAGCCCAAGGGCCGAGCGCCTCGAACTTCCACCCCGCGTCATCGGGTCCGCCAGCTCCGCGCGCAACAACCGCCATGCCCCAGGCAACGACCTCGTCGCGGCGATCGGTCGCCAGCACCCAATCAGGTCGGGCGCCAACACCAGCGGCCACCCACCCCATGGCGACCAGCCCATCCACCGGATCCTCGCGCGCCTCAACGACTTGGCCTGGACACGCTTTCCCGGGCAACGGAACGGAGCCGCCATGATCAACGGACGGCCGGTAATCATCCAAGACGGCGAACGGGCCCTTACCCTCGCGCGACAGGTTCTTGAGCACATAATGCGCGTTGCGCGGCCACAGCGGATAGATCGCCTTCAAGGTGTGCGGCCGATAACCTCCGGCGAGGAACGCCGCGATGGTGTGGCGCCGCGCGTCCCGCTGATCGATCAAACGAAACACCGGCTTCACGCCATCCACCAGCCCGGGCACGAGCAACAACAGCGCGCCAAACGCCGCCGCTGTGGCTACCCACCGGCGTCGATCAAACGCCAGGAGTTGATGGAGCAGCAAAGCGCTCACCGCCAGTAGGAACACCAGCGACGGCGTGGCGTAACGCGATGAGTTGGCTTGCCCGAGACCAAACGGCAAACGGCCAAGCGCGGTCATCAGCGCCGCGCCGATGATGAACCCGGCCACGGCAAGCAACGCGGCATGAGCCGGGCGAAAGCGATCGCGCCACACCAGCGCGCACAGACCCATGACCAGCGCATAGGCCATCAGCAACCCGCCGAGGATCTCCTGACCCGAGGTTCCGATCGCGCTTACACCGGATGTCAGATAACGCGCGGCATAGCGCAACAGACCGGCCGGTTGACTGATCGTATCGCTCGGATCGCCATGCCCGGTATGAACGGTGAAGCCGATGACCTCGACCGCAACGACGGCACCACCGAGCACCGCGACCGCCGCCACGGCCCAGCCCGGCAGACGCCGCCACCACGCCAGCAGCAGCAACAGCGGCCAAACCAAAAGCCCGTTCGCCATCGAATAGGTGGAGGCAAGTCCCGCCAGCAGCGCCAACAGAATCGCGGCACCACAAATGGTGGCATACCGCTTGGCGGCCGGCGCCCAGGCCACCAACGCGAAGGCCAGGGTGGCAAACAGCCAGACTTGGATGAACTGAACCTGGAAGCCCCAGATCAGGTTTTCCCACTGCGCCGGTGACAGCATGGCGCCAAGCGCGACCAGGAGAAAAACCGCCACCACCGGCCCGCGATGGCCCAACCCGCGAAACAGAAGCGCCAGGATCACGGCATGCAGCGTCGCCGAAACCAGGATCGCCCCGATGGTCAGAATCTGCCGCCCGTCGAACCACGCCAAATCCGCCAGAAACCATAGGCGCGGCACCACCAGACGATGCTCGTTGTGGCGTGCATACAGTTCAGCCACGCCAAACCCCTGCCAGCCGCCGACCTCGTAGAACCGCCGGAAGAAGTCGATCTGATCGCCGAACGGGATCGGGGTGTACAGCAGCAGGATCAGGCCGATCCCGGCGAGCACCACCACCACGCCCAACATCGCCGCCAACCATCCCACAGCCTTCATATGCCGTCCTCCCGCCCGCGCGTCACCGCGAAGGAAAAATGCCGGTGGCCGAAATAGCTGGTCACCGCCGGCACCGCGACCCCGATCAGGTGCGCGATGTCCTCGGCGTGCCAACCGAAGCCAAGCCACGGAAACACCAGGCGCGCCAGCCCGACGCTCACAATCCAGACCTGAGCCAGCGCGGCCACGTTGACTAGCGCGAAGCGCGCCGCCTCATCCCGCATGGTACGACCGGACCGCGCGAACACGAAAACCCGAGCCAGGACATAGGCCGTCGTCATACCGATCAGATAGGCGATGACGACGGCCAACTCGTAAACCATCCCATGGCTGAGCACCCAGCGGGACAGCACGTTGACCCCGGCGGCAACACCGCCGGTCACCAGGAAGCGGCCAAACTCCCCCATTTGCCGACCGCCCCTCATGCTCACCCCTCCACTCGCACGGCCATCGCGCGGGCAAGGCGCACGCTTTCGCTGATGCCGCGATCCTCGGGATAATAGAATGAAGTGTCGGCGATTTGCAGGCCGCTAATGGGTGTCCGGATCGGTGGAATCTTGGCGAGGAACCCTGATTCGCAGACCGGCTGGGCGTAGCGCAGGCGCCCGACCCGTGTCCCCAGCACATCGGCCTCGCCGATGCTTGGGTTGAGCCGCCGCACGCACGCCAGTGATTCCGCGACAAAAGCCGCATCGTCACGGCTGAACTTGGGATGGGTCTGCGGCATGTAGAACGGCACGTAGACCACTGTGTCGGCGACCGGGCGCAGGTTGGAGAACTCGATGATGCCGGGAACCTCGATCTCTGGGTCGTTGATGTTCACCCAGAAATGCGGCGTGACCGATCGCGCGAGTTTCAGCACCACACAGACCACGCCGATGTTGCGAATGGAGTCGTACTGGGCCTTCCATGCCTCCGGTAGGGTTGGAACCAACTCGGCGACGAGCGGCGTCGGCATGGTCGAGATCACCGCGTCCACCGGTACCACCCCGGCATCGGTGCGAACGCCGGTGACCACACCATCGGCGCACACAACCTCGCGGGCGGCCGTGCCCAGGCGAATTTCCCCGCCCTGGCTTTCGATCGAGGCCACCAGCGCCCGGACAAGCGTTTCCGATCCGCCCTCGATGTACCCCAGCTCCTCCTGCATCAACGACCGGCGGGAGGTGCCGACCCGCTTGATCCGGGTCCAGATCCAAGCGGCCGACACCTCGTCGGCGAACTCGAAGAACTTCAACTCGAACAGCCGCCGCCATAGTCGATCATAGACACGCGTTCCCGCCTCAGCCTCGATCCAGTCCCGCGCCGTCACGGTCTCCAGATCGGACCAGTCGGTCCGCCGGGTGGCGCGGAACATCTGCCAGCCGTAGCGCAGCTTGTCGAACAGCCCCACACCGGGAAACCGCAGCAACGCCAACGGATCACCCCAGCGGTGCAGCCGTCCGTCCATGAAGTAGCCCATGGAGGTCGGCCGCCATCGCATCGCCGAGGCAATACCCAGTTCCTCCAGCAACGCGAACGTCGGCCGGTCGGCCTTGCAAACGAAGTGATAGAACCGCTCGATCGACAACCCGTCGAAATCGAAATGCGCCGCCATGCCACCGGGGACCCGGTCGGCTTCGAACACGATGACCCGGTGGCCGGCCTTCAGCGCGTGGTGCGCCGCCGCCAACCCCATGGCCCCCGCGCCGAGAATGCCCACCGTCGCCATGCCGCGTCCTTAGAAGTCGAGGACCACGCCCGAATAGGCGGGGTCGTTGAAGGTGGCGTCCAAGGCCTCGTCCAGCGGCGTGGCCGGCACGCCGAAGATCGCCGGCCAATCGATCACCTCGAAGGAATCCGGTGTCACCAGGGCTTCGAGCTGTGCCGTGGTGAACGGTGGATCGCGGTCGAACAGGGCGTAGACCCACAACAGCCCCCAAAACAGACGATACGGGATGCGCAGCACCGGCGTACGCGCGCCGGTCGCGCGTTTCACCGCCTCGATCAGATCGATGTAGTCGATCCGCTGGAGCCCCGAGATGTTCCACGCCCCTTCCAACCGGCGGTCGAGGCAGGCGGCCACGATGTCGGAGAAGTCACGGGCATAGAGTGGCTGACGCATGTATCGGCCGGAGCCGGGGATCGGGAAGATCGGCGCGCGCCGCATGAACCGGGCGAGCCAGCCGATATGCTTGCGATCGAACCAGCCGAACATCAAGGTCGGACGCAGGGTGGCGTGGGGTATGCCCGCCTCGGCCACCACGCGTTCCTGCGCCTTCTTGCTTTCGGTGTAGAGGTCCACCGCGCGCGAGTTCACCACCGAGGAGCTGACGTGCACCAGATAGGGCACGCCGGCGGCCTTGGCGGCGTCGAGCACATGCCGGGTGGCGGTGACGTTGTTCGCCTCGAACGCCGCCGGGTCGAGCCCGCCAATCTGGGCGTGCAGCATGACCACGGCGTCGGCCTTCTCGAAGGTCGCGGTCCAGGCGCCCGCCTCGGCCAGATCGGCGGCGATGACCTCGACCCCGGGATGCAAACGCGCCAGCGTCTCCACGTTCGACGGATGCTTGTCGATTGCGGCCAAGGTCAGGTCCAACCGTTCCCGCAGCCGCGCGATCAGGTTCTGGCCGACCAACCCGGCGGCACCGGTAATGACGATCTTGCCCATGGCGGCCCTAGATGTTCAGGCGGTTGAAGATCGGCCGCGGCAGGTGCCGGATAATCAGCATGATCAGCCGCCAAAACCACGGGGTGTAGATCACTGTGCGCCGGCGGGCGATCGCCCGATCGATGTCGGCGGCGACCATATCCGGGGTCGCCCACAGTGGCCCGCCCTTGGCGACGTGGGCGGTCATCGGCGTGTCGACGAAACCCGGCTTCACGCACAGGACCGACACCGGCGTACCGGCGAACCGGTGCGCCAACCCCTCCAGATACACCGACAACCCGGCCTTGGTCGCGCCATAGGCATAGTTGGTGCGGCGGCCGCGATCACCCGCCACCGAGGCGATCACCGCCAGGGTGCCGGAGCCGGCTTGTTCCAGGTGACCGGCCGCGAGTTCGCTCCAGATCACAGCGCTGGTGAAATTGGTGTCCAGCATCGCCCGCAGGTGGTCGGTGTTGGCCTGCATGTCGGCCTGATCCCCCAACACGCCATAGGCCAGAAGCACGATATCGACTCCGCCCAGACGGTCGGCGAACGCGGAAAACCGCTCGGCGGCACCGTCCGCGTCGCCCAGGTCGCTTTCCGCGGTCAGCACCTCGCTGGCGCCCCGCGCCCGCAGATCATCGGCCACGATGGCCAGCTTTGCCGGATCGCGCGCCGCCAGCAGCAAGCGATCACCCCGCGCGGCCCGCAAACGGGCCCAGCGTTCGGCGATCGCCGAGGTGGCGCCCAGGATCAAGATGCGCGTGGCCTCCGCCATGGTGTTTTTTAACCCCCGTTCCCGTCCGAGATCGCTACCCGGCGCCAGAAATCCGACATCAACAACGGATCGCGCAGACGCTCCAGCTCGCGCCAGGACGGATAACCCAACTGAAAAGCGGCGGCTGGTATCCGGCCATCCTTGGCCGGGTATAGCCGCCCACCCGCCTGGCTCACAACCCGGTCCAACTCGGCCATCAGCGCGAGAGTGCGTTCGCCCCGGTTCGGAAAGTCGAGCGCCAGGGTCGTTCCGGCCATTGGGAAGGACAGAAGTCCCGGCGAGGGCCTATCGCCGAAGTTCTTCAACACCGCCAGGAACGACGCCTCGCCGCTCCGAGTGATCACGTCCAACAGCGTGCGCGTCGCCGTCCGCGCATCAGCCGGCGGCACCACGCCCTGCCACTGATAGAAGCCGCGTGCGCCGTATAATCGGTTCCAGCGGCGCAGCCGGTCCAACGGGTAAAAAAACCCGTCGTAATGCCGCCGCCCGCGAAACGCCGACCCCGGGTTGGCATGGTACAGCCGGTTAAACGCACCGACCGTCACGCGGTTCAGCAAGAGGCTTGGCGCATTGATCGGCATCGTCGGCCCGCCTGATCGATGCGGTTCCAGCCCGCCGGTCTCGGCATGGCGGCCGCGCGAGAACACGCCCCGGCCCAGCGCTTCCCCCCCTTGGATCGTGTCGACCCAGGCGACGGTATAGGGCCAATCGGCGCTGTCCTCGGAGAGGGCGAAAAACTCGTCGAGATCGGCGAAACGCCGGTTCTCGACCTGCATCATCGCCGACCGGATCGGGTGTAGCGCGATCTCGACCCAGAGCATGATCCCGGTCAGACCAAGGCCGCCGATCGTGGCCGAGAATAGGTCGCTTTCGACCTCGGGGTCGCATTCGACCACGCCGCGATCCGACCGCCACAGCGCAAGACGCCGCACATGCCGCCCGACGCTCCCGGCGACGTGATGGTTCTTGCCGTGCACGTCGTTGGCCACGGCTCCGCCCAGGGTGACGAACTTGGTGCCCGGTGTGACCGGTACGAACCACCCGGCGGGCACGGTGACCCGAAGCAGCGCGTCGATCGACAACCCGACCTCGGCGCGCAGGATACCCCCTTCCCGATCGAAGGCGATCAGCCGGTCGAGGCCGGTGGTACGCACTAGACCACCGTCGCGGTTCAGCGCGCTGTCGCCATAGGAACGACCCAGGCCGTGGGCCAGGGTGGTGCCAGCGGCCGCCGCCGTCGCCCGCGCGGCCTCGGCCACCGCGTCGCGCCACGCCGGTTCGGCGAGCTGGTGCGCGCCCCGATGGACCCGGCCCCAGGTCTCGATCGACGTGTCGAGACGGGTCGTCATGCCGCCAGGATCACGGCGGTGAGCGCGAGCGCGCCCAGGAACAGACTTGTTCGGTCTTTCAAGGCGAACAGCACCGGGTCGTCATGGACCACCCCTCGGTCGGCCAGCAGCCAGACTCGCGGCAGCCAATACCCCAACACCAGCGGCACGACCCAAAGCCACTCGGGATTGTTCAAGCGCGCCACATGCAACGGCTCGGTCACGAGGTAGATCATGAACACCAGGACCGACGCGACCCCGGTGGTCAGACCGAGACCGAGAATGATCCCCGCATCTCCGGCGGTGTAGCCCCGGCCAGGGATCGCCTCGATGCCCCGAGCCTGAAGCCCGCGCACCTCGGTCAAGCGCTTGACCAGGGCGAGGCTGGTGAAAAAGAACATCGAGAAGACCAACAGCCAGACCGGAATGCCGCCATCGATCAAGGTATGCCCGGCCAACAGACGCAGCGTGAACAAGCCGCCCAACGTCAGCACGTCGATCACCGGCCGGGTCTTGATGCCGAAGGAATAGCCGATGGTCAGGGCGAGATACGCCAGAAGGCACAGCAGCAGACCGGTATCGATCCACGCCGCGCCGATCACGCCAACCGCCACCAGCACAGGCGCCAAGATCAAACCCAGAGGCAGCGACAGGCGACCCGCCGCGAACGGGCGGTTGCGCTTGCTCGGATGCGAGCGATCGACCGCCAGATCGAGCAGATCGTTCATCAGATAGGTGCCGCTGGCGGCCAGTGAAATCAACACGAACGCCGCCACCGCGCTCGCCAGAACGTCGAGATCGGCATAGGCGCGCGTCAGCAGCAACGGCAAGAACAATAGGGCGTTCTTGGCCCATTGATGCGGCCGCAGGGCCCGGAGCAGCGCTGCCGTGTGCGCGCCCTGGGCACCGAACGCAGCCTCCACCGGGGCGTGCCGCGCCACCTCCGCCTCGAAACCGCGCGCGGCATTGACCGGTATCGCACCGGCGGCCCGCGCCCAGACCGCGAGGTCGGCGCGACTGTCACCGGCGTAGACAAACCCGTCCGGATGCCGCTCGGCCAGCCGGGCCGCCTTGGCGGCGCCCTTGAGGTTGGTTGTGCCATCGCTGCCCTCGGCCATATCAAACAAATCAAGCCAATCGGCCACGCGCCGCACCAAGGTATCGTCGGAGGCGGAAATCAACTCGATGCGCCGCCCGGCCGTCTTCTCGCCCGTCAACCAGATCACCAGATCGTCGGTCAATGGCAGGGTCTCAACCACCAGCGCGTCGCCCGCCGCTTCGGCCAAGCGGCGCTTCAAGACCGCGCGGCCCGCTAGAAGCCAGAACGGGATGGCGAAGAGAATCCACGGCCGTCGACGCAAGGCCGCCAGCAGGGATTCGTACAACAAATCCTTACGGATCAACGTACCGTCCAGATCGACACAAAGCGGCGGCCGCATGCCTCTACCCCATCTCCCACGGCGATGCCGCCCGCGATCACGCGGATTCAGTTCGCCTCGCGAGCCTTCCATCGTCCGGCTCGGGCGCGAGCGTCCCGCACCTCTATCTCATTGAGCGACCTGGTGACCGAGGCCTTCAGTGGCGCCACCTGACTTAACCCGGCATCTTCGGCCAACAGCAACCATTTCAGGGCCTCCACCAGGTCCTGCTCGACCTGCTCGCCACGAGCATACAGACCGCCCAGGTTTTGATAGGCCTCGGCGATACCATGGCGCGCGGCACGTTTATAGAGCGCGATGGCCCGCCTGATAACCTCCGGGCCCGCCTCGTCCAACTCCAACAGAACCGCCAGATTATACTGCGCGTCCGGCACGTCCTGTGCCGCCGCCTTTTCGTACCACTCACGCGCCGCGTTCGTGTCCAGTTCCACGATCTGGCCGAACTGATACAGCAGACCAAGCTTGAACTGCGCCAGCGCGTATCCCTTCTCCGCCGCCCTACGGTACCACGCAACCGCCTCTTCCGGACTTTCCTGTCCTTGCAGGCCGCGTTCCAGGGTCAAGCCAAGATAGAACATGGCCTTCGGATCGCCGGCCTTGGCGGCGTCTTCATACCAACGCATGGCGTCGCCATAGTTTTCCGGCACCGGCACCTGAGCACGCGCCGAACCGGCCGCCAGAAACACCAGCAACACCACTATCGCGGAAAGAGAAAACCGCACCGTCAACGGATTCCTCCGACGCGCGCCGAAGCGAGGAGCAAGACGATCACTGGTTCAGCGGGCCGGTTCCACTGGTCGCGCGCGGCGCCGGGCCTTCGTAACCGACGAGACGGTTGGCCTCGCTGGCCGGCAGCGGCTGGGTATAGCAATTCACCTTGCCAAGCGTGCGGTAGCAATAGCGCGGCGTCTGCGGCGCGGGGGCTCGTTCCTTCGCAGGCTCGAACGCCGTCTTCACGCCATCGACGGCGGACTGGACGGATTCCTGCACCTGAGCGCATCCGGTCAAACCGACCAACGCACATGCCAGTGCGATCGTGACTGCCCGCGTACACATTCTGGCCATGCCAAAACCCTTGCCGGTTCGAAAGCCCTGTCGTGCTTTCACGCCGGTATCTTAATCCAGCCGAGGCGATTCTTGAAGTGTTCCGGCACTCTACGTCGCAGGCCATGCCGGTGGGTCGGCTTAATGGATGGTCTGGAGCACCTCGCCGACGGTGTCGATCATGAAGTCGATATGCGACTTGTCGACGATCAACGGCGGCGAAAGCGCAATGATGTCACCCGTCGTGCGGATCAGCAGCCCCTTGTCGTAGCACTTCAGGAACGCGTCGAACGCGCGCGCCGTCGGTTTGCCCGCGATCCCCTCCAGCTCGATCCCCGCCACCATGCCGAGGTTGCGGATATCGATCACATGATTCCGCCCCTTCAACGAATGCACCCCGTCCTGCCAGTACGGCGCGAGGTCATTGGCGCGTTCGAACAACCCCTCGTCCCGGTACACATCGAGCGTGGCCAAGCCGGCGGCGCAGGCCAAAGGATGGCCGGAATAGGTGTAGCCATGGAACAGCTCGATGGCGCCGTCGGGAGCATCCATGAACGCATCGTAAATGCCGTCGCGGGTGAACACCGCGCCCATCGGCACCACGGCGTTGGTGAGACCCTTGGCGGTTGTGAACAGGTCCGGCTTCACCCCGAAATACTCGCTGGCGAAATTGGCGCCCAGGCGGCCGAAGCCGGTAATCACCTCGTCGAAGATCAGCAGGATGCCATGCTTGTCGCAAATCTCGCGCAGACGTTTCAGGTAGCCCTTCGGCGGGATCAGCACGCCGGTCGACCCAGCCACCGGCTCGACGATCACCGCCGCGATGGTCGAGGCGTCGTGCAGGGCGACGATCCGCTCCAGCTCGTCGGCCAGATGCACGCCCCACTCGGGCTCGCCCCGGGTGAAGGCGTTGTGCGCGAGGTCATGGGTGTGCGGCAGATGGTCGACACCAGCCAGCAGGGTGCCGAACTGCTTGCGGTTGCTAACGATGCCGCCGACCGAGATGCCCCCGAAACCAACCCCGTGATAGCCGCGCTCACGCCCGATCAGTCGGGTTCGGGTGCCTTGGCCGATGGCCCGCTGGTAGGCAAGCGCGATCTTCAACGCCGTGTCCACCGCCTCAGACCCCGAATTGGTGAAGAACACCTGACTGAACCCCTCGGTCATCTGGGTCAGGCGCGCGGCGAACTCGAACGACAAGGGGTGGCCCATCTGGAAGGTCGGCGCGAAATCCAGCTTCTCGACCTGGCGCTGCACCGCCTCGATGATCGGCTTGCGGCGATGACCGGCGTTGCAGCACCACAGACCCGAGGTGCCGTCCAGCACCTTGCGGCCGTCGGAGGTGGTGTAGTGCACCCCCTCGGCCTCGACGAACAGCCGGGGTTGCGCCTTGAACTGCCGGTTCGCGGTGAACGGCATCCAGAACGGCTCAAGGTCGTTCGGCACCGATGTGTCATTGGCCGCGCGCGCCATGAGGGCCTCCGTCGCGAGGTGAAAGGATTGGCCGGCATCTTAGGGGCGGCGCTGGCGGCCGCGCAAACACCGTCTCAGACAACGGCCGCGGAGCATCACACCACATCGTAGACCAGATGCACCACGCCGTTCGGGTAGGCGCGACTGGACTTAAGGCTTAGCGGCAGCGGATCAGCCTCGTCGCCGAACAGCGGCACGCCCGCGCCCAGCAGGATCGGCATGACGAACAGCTCCACCGTGTCGAGCGCGCCCAACCCCCGCATGGCGACGACCGCGCCGGGACCGCCGACGATCCACACCCGTGCCGCGTCTTCCCGCAGCTCGGCAATCAGCCCCGCCACATCGGAGGTCGCCTCCACGCCCTCCGGCGCCTCGGGTATCGGGCTCGACGTCAACACGAACACCCGCTTGCCGGCATACGGCCAGACATCGAAGCCGGTGATCTGGTCGTAGGTCGCCCGCCCCATGATCAGGGCATCGATTTCGTCCATGAAGCCGTCGGTGCCGTAATCGACGGCCTCGTCATCGCCGTCGTCGAACGCATCGAGCCAATCGACACCACCCTCGGCGTCGGCGACGAAACCGTCGAGGCTCTGAGCCATGTAGAGGCGGAAGCGGGCGTCGGTCACGGGGCCTCGGCGTGTCGTTCGTGATTGGGGGCGCTGACGCCACGCGGAGAGTGGTGTAGGCAGGGTCTTGCGTCAACGTCGCGTCAACAACGGATGAGCGTACCCGGTGGCCCGCACTCTCGTCATCCAACCCTTGCCGGGGATCGGCGACATGGTGTGGCACCTGCCGCATCTCGACGCGATCGCCCAGGCGACGAACGACCGACGGGTGACCGTGATGACCAAGCGCCGGTCGCGCGCCGACGAGCTGTTCACGGGAGCCGCCCATGTGGACCGAGTGCTGTGGCTCGAACGCGCCCAGGGTGACGACCCCGCCGGCCGCCACGATGGACCGCTGGGTGCCTGGCGGTTGGGTCAGGATCTCAAGGGTCAAGGTTTCGAGACCGTCTGGATCCTGCACGGCTCGACCCGCTACGCGCTGGCCGCCATGTTTGCCGGGATCGGCGAGCGGATCGGGTTCGGCATCGGCTGGCAGAACGCGCTCCTGACCAGCCCATTCGTGCTGACGCGGAGCGAGGCGGCGCTGCATCCGGCGGAAAAGGCAACGCGCCTGCTGGCCCGCCACACCCTGACCATCGACCCGACGCCGCGCTACACACCCGGCGTGCAGACCCTGTCCCGGATCACCACGGAGCTGGGCGATCACCCCCGGCCATGGCTGGCGTTGGGCATCGGCGCGTCGGAGGATTTCAAGCAGTGGGGGGCACGGCCGTTCGCCGCCCTGGCGCGCGCCTTCGTCGATCGCACCGGCGGCACGGTGTTTCTTATGGGCGGCCCGGCGGAGGAACCCCTGGCCGCCAACATCGAAGCCAGCGCGCGTCATGGCGTGGTTCGCGTACTCGCGCGGCCGCTCGACCAAGCAGCGGCCCTGGCCCACGCGGCCGATGTGTTCCTCGGCAACGATACCGGGCTGCTGAATTTGGCGGCGGCGGCCGGCGGCAAGACAATCGGGCTGTTCGGCGGCTCGGCGCCGCTGACGCTCTACCCCAATCTGGTGGCGCTGGAACCGACAGGTGGTGCGGTCTACCGCGAGAACCGCATGGATGGCATCTCGGTCGAGGTCGCCATGGCGGCGATCGGGGTAGTGCTGGGTTAGTGTTGGGTTAGCGCTCGATTTATAGGCTCCGGATCAGCTCCGGGGATGCGACGAAGAACTCTATCCCGAACGCCGCAGCAGGGATCGCGCCGCGTCGGCTACCGGTTCGACCGCCAATCCGGTCATCAGCGCACCCGTCACATCCGGCACGTCGCCGGAGCGGGCGAGAAGCGCCTCGGCGCTGTCGCGGCTACGCACCCAGGCGGTCATCGGCCCACGCGGAGCGTAATGAGTTTCCTGGCTCGGCCCGAACAATCCCAAGGTTGGTGCCCCGGCGGCCGCGGCCAGATGCATCAACCCGCTGTCGTTGGCCACCACCAACCGGCATCGGGCCAAGGCCGCCGCCAGGGCGGTCAAGGGCACGGTACCGATGGCGTCGATCGCCCTTGCCTCGGGGATCGCCGCCAAAACAGGCGCTGCCATAACACGCTCGGCCGCCCCCCCCGCGACCAGCACACGGGCGCCGGCGAGGTCACCGCCGGCACCGGTCAAGCGCTCGATCAACGCCACAAAGCGATCGGCAGGCCACGCCTTGAAGGACCAGTTGGCGGTCGGGCACAGCGCCAGCACCGGCCGTGGATCATCGCCGAGCAAGGCGGCGGCGGCTGCCCTGTCCGCGCCGCTCAGCCACAGTCGGGGCTCGATCGCGGCCGCAATGCCGAGGCCATGCCGCAGCTGATCGACCCGGTGTTCGTCACCAACAGGGGTTCGGAACACCCGGCGCTCACCCGCCCGTAGCGTCCAGGCGAGGGCCGAGCCGCGCAGGTCGACCACCACGTCCCACCGGGTACCCACGGTCCTAACCCACAGTCGGCGCCAATGCGCGCCAAGCGGGCCTTTGATCATCGGGATCACCGCCTCGACCCCCGGCACCGTCGCGAACAGCGGCACGGCAACCGGCCCACACGCCACAGTTACCCGCGCGTCCGGCGACCGGTCGAGCAGGTGGGCCAGCACCCCGGTCGACAGAACCGCGTCGCCAAGCCGGGTCGAGGTGATGAAAAGCGCGCGCATGGGGCGGCGTTATACGCCAGCGGCCGTCGACCGGCGAAGCGCCTTCTTGCCGTTCCGACCGATTTCGCCCATCTGTGCTGTACGAGGAGACACCCCGCCATGGCGACCGCCCAGTATTATCAGTTCAATGACCGTGCCTGCCTGACCATCGGCGGTGAGGACCGCACCAGCTTTCTGCAAGGCCTGGTATCAAACGACGTGACCAAGGTCTCGGCCGCGCGGGCCGGCTACGGCGCGTTCCTGACGCCGCAAGGCAAGTTCCTGCACGATTTTTTCCTGGCCGAGATCGGCGGCGGCTTTGTGCTCGATACCGAGGCCGAGCGGATCGACGAGTTCTTCCGCAAGCTGCGCCTGTACAAGCTGCGCGCCAAGGTCGATCTGGCCCTGGCGGGTGAGGCATGGCAGTCGCTGGCGGTGTTCGGCGAGGGTGCGCTGGAGCGTCTAAAGGTGCCGGCCGAGCGCGGCGCGGCGATCCCGTTCCATGGCGGTGTCGCGTTCGTCGACCCGCGCCATGTCGAGATCGGCGCGCGCCTGTTGCTCCCGGTGGCGGCCGGAACCGAACCGCTGGATGCCCTTGGGCTCACCCCCGCCGACCGCGCCGCCTACGACCGGCGCCGCGTGACCCTGGGCCTGCCGGACGGCGCCCGCGACATGGCGGTCGAGAAAACCGTGCTGCTGGAAGCCGGGTTCGAGGAGCTGGGCGGCGTCGACTTCGACAAGGGCTGCTACATGGGCCAGGAGTTGACCGCCCGCACCAAGTACCGCGGCCTGGTGAAACGGCGGCTGATGCCGATCACCCTCCATGGCCCGCTGCCCGCGCCAGGCACCGAGATCACCTTGAACGGCAAGGAGGCGGGGGAAATCCGCTCGGTCGTCGCGGACGGTAACGACCACGCCATCGGCCTCGCCATGATCCGCCTGAACCGCTTGGACGAAGCCCTGCAAGCGGGCATCCCGCTCATCGCCGGCGAAGCGACCGTGATCCCGAGCAAGCCGGACTGGGCAAAGTTCTGAGGGGCCGTCGGCTCCAATGTTATGCCGACATGGCCTTCCAATCGAAGGGATCGATCACGCTGTCGATTGCCGCACCATGGGTTCGCTCGGTGATCTCCAGATCGTAGGCGCTTTGCAGGTTCATCCAGAACGCCGCCGTGGTGCCAAAATAGCGGCCGAGGCGAAGCGCCGTGTCGCTGGTCATCGCCCGTTCGCCCTTGAGGATCATCGATACGCGGTTCCTTGGCACGCTGATCGCCACAGCCAACGCGGCACCGCTCATCCGCAACGGCCTCAGGAATTCCTCGTTCAGAATGACGCCCGGGTGCACCGGGTCCAGACGCTCTCCTGTCGTGATGTCATCAAGCTCGATCGGGGTCGTCGCCGCAATCACCATGACCATATTCCCTTGCTCGCCACTCTGTCGGTCAGCCCGCGTGATAGTCGACCAACACAACGTCATAGGCATCATCATTCCGCCACCGGAAGCAAATCCGCCATTGCCGGTTGACCCGGATGCTGAACTGGCCCTTTCGATCTCCGGTCAACGCTTCCAAGCGGTTCCCCGGCGGCACCCGCAGATCCTCTAGCACCGCGGCCGCTTCGATCATCGCCAGCTTGCGCCGAGCGCCCTTTTGAAGATCGAAGGCGTGTCCACGAACCACCAAGCCCCGCGCGATCGCCAACGTGGTCTTATCGCCGAAGCTCTTGATCATTCATGTTACGTAAAGCGTACCGTTTGTTATGTCAAACGTAACAACACTTTTGCTTTGTGGTACCCCCCGAAAACGACCGAAATCGTCGCACCCGGATAAACAAGACACGGCGGGCGCGGTAGGGTGCGCGCTTCGAAGCCGATCTTTGGACGTCGAAAGGGTCGCCGCATGGCACTCGGCATGGGCCGGCGCGGGCCGACGGGCAAACCGCGCTACTCCATCTTCGCGCTGGCGCGCAACGCGCTGAGCTATCACGAGAACTGGCAGGCCGCGTGGCGCAGCCCGGAGCCGAAGCCGTCCTATGACGCGATCATCGTCGGCGGCGGCGGCCACGGGCTGGCGACGGCGTACTACCTCGCCTCGGTGCACGGCATCCGCAACGTGGCGGTGCTGGAAAAAGGCTGGATCGGCGGCGGCAATACCGGCCGCAACACCACCATCATCCGTTCGAACTATCTCTGGGATCAGTCGGCGGCGATCTACGAGCACGCGCTCAAGCTCTGGGAGACCATGAGCCAGGAGCTGAACTTCAACGTCATGTTCAGCCAGCGCGGCGTGATTACCCTGGCCCACTCCGAGCACGAACTGCGGGAGATGCGCCGCCGGGTCGAGGCGATCCGCCTGAACGGCATCGACACCGAGGTGCTGACCGCCGCCGACATCAAGAAGCTGGTGCCGATCATCAACACCGACCCGAGCATCCGCTATCCGGTGATGGGCGGTTTCATCCAGAAACGCGGCGGCACCGCCCGGCACGACGCGGTGGCCTGGGGCTATGCCCGCGCGGCCGATGATTTCGGCGTCGACATCATCCAGAACTGCGAAGTCACCGGTTTCCGGCGCGGGGCCGACGGCGCGATCCAGGGTGTCGAGACCAGCAAGGGCTTCATCGGCGCCAAGAAGGTGGGCTGCGTGGCGGCCGGGCATTCGGCGGTGCTGTCGGAGATGGCCGGCTTCAAGCTACCGATCCAGGCGCGGCCGCTGCAGGCGCTGGTGTCGGAGCCGATCAAGCCGTGCATCGACACGGTGGTGATGTCGAACGCGGTGCACATGTACATCAGCCAATCCGACAAGGGCGAGCTGGTCTTCGGCGCCGGCACCGACAGCTACAACTCCTATGCCCAGCGCGGTTCGCTCAACATCGTCGAGCATCTGCTGGCGGCGGCGGTGGAGCTGTACCCGATCGTCTCACGCCTGCGGGTGCTGCGCACCTGGGGTGGCATCGTCGACACCTGCCCGGACGCCTCGCCGATCATCTCCAAGACCCCGGTTCCCGGGCTGTACTTCAACTGCGGCTGGGGCACCGGCGGGTTCAAGGCGACGCCGGGCTCGGGCCATGTGTTCGCCGATCTGGTGGCCAACGGCCAGCCGAACGCCATCGCCGCGCCGTTCAGTCTGGAACGGTTCCGCACCGGCTTCCTGGTGGATGAACACGGCGCCGCCGGCGTCGCTCACTGAACACGGACAGGAGGAGAGACCCATGTTGCTGATCCCCTGTCCCTGGTGCGGCCCGCGCGACGACGCCGAGTTCAGCTACGGCAACGAGGCGCATATCGTCCGTCCGGCCGATCCCTCGGCGACCAGCGATGAGCAATGGGCGGACTACCTCTATCTGCGCAACAACCCCAAGGGACCGTTCCGCGAACGCTGGATGCACGCCGCCGGGTGCCGGCGCTGGTTCAACGTGCTGCGCGACACCAACAGCCACGAAATTCTGGCGGTCTACAAGGTTGGCGGGACGCCCCCGGCCGAGCCCACCGCGCCCGCCAAGAAGGAGTCCCAAGGGTGAGCGACCAGACCAATCGCACGCCCAGCGGCGGCCGGATCGACCGGTCGCGTCCGCTGACCTTCCGGTTCGACGGCAACAGCTTTCACGGGTTCGCGGGCGACACCCTGGCCTCGGCGCTGCTGGCCAACGACATTCATCTGGTCGGCCGCAGCTTCAAGTATCACCGGCCGCGCGGGCTTCTCGGTCTTGGCTCGGAGGAGCCGAACGCGCTGATCCAATTGGCGCGCGGCAACCGGACCGAGCCGAACCTGCGGGCGACGCAGATCGAGCTGTTCGACGGGCTGGATGCCGCGAGCCAGAACCGCTGGCCAAGCCTTGCCTGGGATATCGGCGCGGTGAATTCGGCGTTGCACCGGCTGTTCCCGGCCGGTTTCTACTACAAGACCTTCATGTGGCCGGCTTCGTTCTGGCGCACCTACGAGGAAGTGATCCGCCACGCCGCCGGCCTCGGCAAGGCGCCGGAAGGCCCCGACCCCGACCGCTACGAGAAAATCCATATCCACGCCGACGTGCTGATCGCCGGCGGCGGCCCCGCCGGGCTGGCGGCGGCGTTGGCCGCCGGGCGCAGCGGCGCGCGGGTGATCCTGGCCGACGAACAGGCGGAGTTCGGCGGCTCGCTGCTTGGCGAGGACGATGTGTTGATCGGCGGCGCAGCACCCGCCGAGTGGGTGGCGGCGACCATCGCCGAGCTACAGTCGATGCCCGAGGTCACGTTGCTGCTGCGGACCACGGTGAACGGTTACTACGACCACAACTACCTGACCGCCGTCGAGCGGGTGACCGACCATCTGGGGGCGGCGATCCCGACCCTGCCGCGCCAACGGCTGTGGAAGATCCGGGCCAAACGCGTGGTACTGGCGACCGGTGCGATCGAGCGGCCGCTGGTGTTCCGCGACAACGACCGGCCGGGGGTCATGCTGTCGTCGGCGATGCGCGGCTACGCCGTACGCTACGGCGTGCTGGCCGGACGCAGACCGCTGATCGTGACCGGCAACGACGACGGCTACCGGACGGCGCTGGCGTTGGCCGCCCGGCACGCCACCGTCGCCGGCATCGTCGATCTGCGGGCCGATCCCTCGGGTGCCCTGGTCGACGCCGCCCGCGCCAAGGGTATCGATATTCTAGCTCAACACTCGGTGGTCGGCGCGCTTGGCGGCAAGCGGGTCGAGGCTGCCCAGGTAGCGCCGATGACCGCCGACGGTAAGGGCTTGGCCGGTGCGGCGCGGCCGATCGACTGCGACGCCATCGCCATGGTCGGCGGCTTCAACCCGACCGTCCACTTGTTCAGCCAAAGCCGCGGCAAACTCGCCTGGAACGAGACGCTGCACGCCTTCGTGCCGAACATCAGCCACGAAGCCGAGACCAGCGTCGGCGGCTGCAACGGCGAGCTGACGGTCGAGCGGGCGCTGAAGGACGGCATCAAGGCCGGGTTGGAGGCGGCGCGCGCCAGCGGCCACACCGCCCGGCAACCGGCGGCCCCCAAGGTCGAGGAACCCACCCTCGGCACGCACCGGGCCCTCTGGACCCTGCCGTCGGACAAGCCGATCGGCCACAAGGGCAAGCACTTCGTCGACTTCCAGAACGACGTCACCGCCGCCGACCTGATGCTGGCGGCACGTGAGGGCTACCGCTCGGTCGAGCATGTCAAGCGCTACACCACCACCGGCATGGGCACCGATCAGGGCAAGACTTCCAACGTCAACGCCCTGGCGATCCTCGGCGACGCGCTGGGCAAGGATATTCCCGCCGTCGGCACCACCACGTTTCGCCCGCCCTACACACCATCGACCATCGGCGTCTACGCCGGGCGTGACCACGGGGCGCTGTTCGATCCGGTGCGGACCACGCCGATGGACCCGTGGCACCGCGCCCGTGTGGCGAAGGTCGAGCATGTCGGCCAATGGATGCGCGCCTGGTACTACCCGAAACCCGGAGAGAGTTTCCGTCAGGCGGTCGACCGCGAGGTTCTGGCCGCGCGCCAGGGTGTCGGCATCCTCGACGCCACGACCCTGGGCAAGATCGACGTGCGCGGCAAGGATGCCGCCGAGTTCCTCAACCGGGTCTACACCAATGCCTGGCTCAAGCTGGGGATCGGCCGTTGCCGCTACGGCCTGATGCTCAAGGATGACGGCATGGTGATGGACGACGGCGTGACCACCCGGCTGGCCGACGATCATTTCCACATGACCACCACCACCGGCGGCGCCGCCCCGGTGCTCGGCTGGCTGGAGGAGTTCCTGCAGACCGAATGGCCGGAGCTGGAAGTCCATCTCACCTCGGTCACCGAGCAGTGGGCGGTCGCTTCGATCTGCGGGCCGAAGTGCCGCGACCTGCTGGCCGAGCTGTGCCGTGACATCGACCTCACGAACGACGCCTTTCCGTTCATGGCGATGCGCGAGGGCACGGTCGCCGGCATCCCGGCCCGGGTGTTCCGCATCTCCTTCACCGGTGAGATGAGCTTCGAGATCAACGTGCCGTCACGCTATGGCCTGGCGTTGTGGGAGGCGCTGATGGCGGCGGGCGAGAGGCACGGCATCACCCCTTACGGCACCGAAGCGATGCACGTGCTGCGGGCCGAGAAGGGGTTCATCATCGTCGGCCAGGAAACCGACGGCTCGGTCACCCCGATCGATCTCGGCATGGACTGGATCGTCTCCAAGACCAAGGCCGACTTCATTGGCAAGCGCGGCCTGGCCCGGCCCGATCTGCGGGACCCGAACCGCAAGCAGTTGGTCGGCCTGTTGACCGAAGACCCGAACGAGGTGCTGCCGGAGGGTGCCCATCTGGTCGAGACCCTGAAAGCGGCACCGCCGATGGCCATGCTCGGCCATGTCACCTCGTCCTATTACAGCCCCAACGCCGGCCGCTCGATCGCCATGGCGCTGATCAAGGGCGGGCATGGCCGCAAGGGTCAGGCTCTGCACGTTCCGTTGGCCGGCCGCACCGTCAAGGTGACGGTGACCGACACACTGTTTTTTGATCCGGAAGGGAGCCGCCGTGATGGCTGAGCCCGCACTTTCCTCCCGCACGCCGCTGGATGGCACCATCGGCCCCGTCGGCGGACCGCACGACGCCGGTGTCGTTCTGCGCGAGGAGCGGCTGCCCGGGCTGCTGAACCTGCGCGGCGATGCCACGGACAAGGGCTTCCTTGCCGCCGTGAGCAAGGCCGTCGGCGCCGAACCGCCGGTCGCGCCCAACACGGTCGTCGAGGGCAAGGCGGGCGTCGTCCTGTGGCTCGGCCCCGACGAGTGGCTGATCGTCACCCCTGCCGGCGACGAGACCAAGATCGCGGCGGCGTTGGAAAAGGCGCTGGCCGGCGTTCACACCTCGGTGGTCGATTTGTCGGACAGCTACGCCACCCTGCGGCTGTCGGGCGCCAAGGCCCGCTGGGTGCTGTCCAAGGGTTGGCCGGTCGACCTGCACCCCCGCGCCTTCGGTCCCGGCCACTGCGCGCAGAGCCATCTGGCCCACGCCAACGTCATCCTGCGGCAATTGGACGACACCCCGAGCTATCAGCTCATCGTCCGCCGCTCTTTCGCCCGCTACCTGTGGGACTGGCTGCTCGACGCGTCGCTTGAAGTCGGGTGCCGGATCGAGACGGCGTAGGCCATCAGTCCTTGGTCGGTTCGTCCTTGTACTGGGCGAAGGCGCGGGCGTTACGGCCCAGGATATGCTCGCCCGCGGTCACCGGCGCGTGGCGCGGCGCCTCATCCGCCGCCATGTCGCGCGGATCGATCACCGCGCGGGAATCCGGGTCGAAGAAGAACGCGATCGAGTGCCGTCGCCGGCCCGAGCGGTTGATCACCCGATGCAGGGTCGATTGCAGCCGGTCGTTCGACCAGCGCTGCAACAGATCGCCGATGTTGCAGACGATGGTATCGGGTATCGGCGTGGCGGCGATCCACTCGCCGTCCCGATTGCGCACCTGCAAGCCGCCGTTCATGTCCTGCAACAGCAGGGTCAGCGCGCCGAAATCGGTATGCGGTGCGGCGCCGAACCGACCCTCGGCCTCGTCATCGCCTTCGGAGGGCGGGTAGTACACCAACTGTCCGCGCCCCAGCGGCTTGGTGTAACGGCTCGCGAAAAACCCCGGATCGAGCCCGAGGCCCAGGGCGATCGCCGACAGCAACCGCCGCCCCAACGCCGACACCGCTTGGTGATAGGCCAGCACCGCCGGCCGCAGCGACGGCATCACCGTATCCGGCCATTTGTTCGGCGCCATCATCGGCACACCGGCCAGCACATCGAGATCGTCAGCGGCCCAGTCCGGCCCCCAGAAGAAGATTTCCTTCAGGTCGTGGGTCCTGGCCTCGTCCAGCGTCGCCATGCCGGACGCCATCCAGCCGCGTTGCGTGCGATCGACCGGTACGGTCGCCTTGGCATCGTGCGGCAGATCGAAGAACGCCTCCATGGCCGCGACCGCGCCCGCCACCACCGCCTCCGGCAATCCGTGGCCGCGCACGTAGAAGAACCCGACCTCGGTCGCCGCCCGGATCAGCGCCTCGGCAACCGGCTCCGCATCACCGCCGACGATCAATGGTGCGACATCAATCACCGGGATGGCGCTGAGCGGAATGGATTTGGCGGCGGCGTAGTCGGCAGCGCTCATGGCAAGCCTTCCTCTCGGCGGTGACGCGATTTAACGAGGGCCTCCGGTCACGGCAACCGGCCTTCCAGCGCATCGAGATACAAGCGCTTCAATGACATGGCGTCGAGCGGCACCGGGTTGCTTGGTGCCGAGGGGTCGGCCGCCGCCGCCTCGGCGAGGGCGTCGAGTTCACCGTCGTCGACCCCAAGTCCAGCCAAGGTATGCGGCACCTCGAACCGCTCGCGCAGCTCCAGCACCCAATCCATCACGCCGGTAACCCCCGGCTTGGCCAAGCCAAGATAAGCCGAAAGCCGATCACATTTATCGGCGATCGCCTCGGCGTTGAACGCCAGCACGTAGGGAAAGAACACCGCGTTGGTCAGGCCGTGGTGAGTGTCGTAGCGGGCGCCGACCGGATGGCTGAGCGCATGGATCGCGCCGAGCCCCTTCTGAAACGCGGTCGAGCCCATCGAGGCCGCCACCAGCATGTGGCCCCGCGCCTCCAAATCCCGGCCGTCATCGACCGCGCGCGGCAGCCACGTGTGGATCAACCGCATACCCTCCATGGCCACGCCGTCGCAGAACGGATGCAGCTCCGGCACCGATAGCGCCTCGAAGCAATGGGCCAGCGCGTCGAGCCCGGTCCAGGCGGTGAGATTAGCCGGCAGGCCAACCGTGAGCTTGGGGTCCTCAATCACGATGCGCGGCATCATTGCAGGGTGAACGAAGATGCGCTTCTGCTGGGTCGCCTCCTCGGTCACCACCGCCGCCCGCCCGGTCTCCGATCCGGTGCCCGCCGTGGTCGGCACCGCCACCACCGGTGCGACGCGGGACCCATCGATCGCCCCCGGCCCTCGACCCGGTCCTTCGGCGCTGACGTGCAAATCGAACAGCTCGGCTTGTTGGTAGGTGGCCATGGCGATCGCCTTGCCCGCGTCCAAGGCCGAGCCGCCACCGAACGCCACAACGCCATCAAAATCGCCGTCGCGGAACGCCTCCATGCCATCCCGTACATTGGTGCCGGTCGGATTACCCCGCACCCGGGCGAACACTTCCGCCGCCATGCCGGCGTCCTGCAAGGCGTCGCGGGCACCGCCGATCATCGAGTGCCGCGCCAACCCCTCGTCGGTGACGATCAGCGGCCGGCGCATGCCGGCGTCGCCACAGGCCGAGGCCAGCTCATCCACCCGCCCCGGGCCAAACCGGATCTCGGTCGGGAACCGCCATATACCACTTGGAAAGCCGCTCATTCCCGCCTCCTTGATTCGGACGCGATCGGTTCGCTTCCACGCTCGGACGGTAGCGGCCGGAGCCCCCGCTCACAAGCACCGACAGCCCGCGTCAAGCCTTCGGCGGCTACGCCATCAGGGCTTGTCTGAGCGCCACCGCCGCCCGCGCGTTGGCTTCATCGGCACCGGCCACGGCCACCGTCATCGGGAAGAACGCATGCACCATCCCCGGGTAGGTGACCACATCAACCGCCACACCGGCCGAGGTCAGGCGCTCGGCATAGGCGACCACCTCGTCGTGCAGCACATCACACTCGGCGACCACCACATGCGCCGGCGGCAGGTTCGTGTGATCGGACGCCAGCAACGGCGAAGCCCGCCAATCGTCGGCGTCGGCGATGTCGCGGAGGTAATGATCGCGAAACCACACCATGGTGTCCGCCTCCAGCAAACCGTAGCCGGTGGCGTAGCGTTCGTAGCTCGGCGAGGCACAGCGGTAGTCGACCAAGGGGTAGATCAGCAACTGATGCCGCAACGCCGGGCCGCCCGCGTCACGGGCCATCAGCGCCAGAACGGTGGCCAAATTACCGCCGGCGCTGTCACCGCCGACCGCCAAGCGCGTGGTGTCGGCGCCAATCTCCGCGCCATGCTGCGCCAGCCAGGCCAACGCCGCCCACGCATCCTCGACCGCCGCCGGAAACCGATGCTCCGGTCCCATGCGATAGTCCACCGAGAGCACCAGACAGCCGGCCAGCGCGCACAGGCTCCGGCCAACACCGTCATGGGTGGTCAGACTGCCGATGACATGGCCGCCGCCGTGGAAATACAGCAAGGCCGGCAGGACGGCGTCCCCCGAACCAACGGGCCGATACACCCGCACGGCGATATCGCCACCCGGTCCCGGGATGGTTCGATCCAGGACGGCGCCAACCTCCACCGGCGGGACACGGCGCTGCGCCACGGTCCATTCCATCTGTTGCCGGGCCGCGACCGGGTCCAGGACCTGGATCGGCTTGACGCCGAGGGCCGCCACGGCGGTCAGGACCTTGACCAGATCCGGATGCACTCCCGGGCCAATATTGGGTTCCGTCACCTCTCGCCTCCCTGCTCGATGTCTGGCCTGTTCAGTTTGGCGCCTCTTGGCCCTATTGGGCGGTCAACCCGCCATCGGCGACCAGCGCGCTACCGGTCATGAACGCCGCATCGTCCGACGCCAAAAAGATGATGGCGCGCGCAATATCACCGGCCGTTCCGAGCCGGCCGATCGGGTGCATCGCGGTGGAGATGGTCCGCGCGCTCTCAACATCGTTCGTTCCCGATTGTTCGGCGCGCGCGACAAAGGTTTGCGCCCCCATGTCCGTGTCGATCACACCCGGATGGACCGAGTTGACCCGGATACGGTCGCCCTTGCGGCCAAAAACGATCGCCGTCGACTTCGTGAACAACGTGACCCCGCCCTTGGTCATCGAATACAGCGGATCGACCATTGACCCGACGAGCCCGGCGATCGAGGCCAGGTTGACGATGGCGCTGCCGTGCTTGCTGGACGCGCCGCTCGCCCGCAGCGCGTCGGCGCAAAGCTTGGTGCCCAGGAAGACGCCGGTCATATTGACCGCCACCAGCTTGTGCCAATCGTCGAGGGTCGCTTCCTCGAAATCCCGGCCAAGAAAGATGCCGGCGTTGTTGACCAGCACATCAAGGCCGCCGAGGCGCTGTGTCGTGGCGTCGATGGCGGCACGCCAACTGTCCTCGCTTGTGACGTCGAGCGGCACGAAAAACGCCTGCCCTCCGCTCTCGGTGATGGCACGCGCCGTGCGCTCGCCCTGCTGTTCCAGAACGTCGCCGATCATGACACGGGCACCGGCCTCCGCCATCAGCCGTGCCGTCTCGGCGCCGATGCCGCGGGCCGCGCCCGTAATCAGCACACGCTTTCCGTCCAACCTGTTCATAGGTGTGTCGTCTCCCCGCCTTCGGGCGCGATGGCTGCGCCTGCCGCCTCGAACGGTAGCGGCCGGAGCCGCCGCTCACAAGCGCGACCGTCGGGTTGTTGATATGGCTCAAGGCTCATGCGTCCAGTATCGTCACAATGGGCAGAGAGAACGGAGCGGAGACATGAACGAAGGGTCGATGACCGTGAAGCCAAGCAGCGGTGCGCGTGCCTTCGGGTACGATCTGGAGCGGCTGTTGCGCGCCCAGGTTCCGTTAATTCATATCAACACCTACGAGGAAAGCCGGGCCTTCGACCTGATCTGCCGGACCGCCGCCACGTTGGACCGCCGTGTGCTGGCCTGGAGCACCAGCCGCGGGGTGTTCAACCCCCAGGGCGAGACCGCCGGGCACGGCGGCACACAGCCGCTGGCCGATCTATTGGCCGCCTTGCAAACCTTCGATCAGGCGATGGCCAACCCAAGGGCCGCCGAGCATGGTCTCGTCTTCGTCCTGTTCGACCCCTATCCCTATTTGGCGGACCGCAACGCCAACCCGGTCTATCGCCGCAAACTGCGCGATCTAACCGCCGATATTCGGATCATGGGGCGCAAGGCGAACTGCATCATCCTCTCCCCGACGCTCGACATCCCACCGGAGCTCGAACACGACGTGACGGTGGTCGATCTGCCGTTGCCGACGCGGTCGGAAATCAGAACTTACGTCCGTCATTTCATCGAGGAGATCAGCCAATCCGACAAGATCCATGTGGCGCACGACGTCGAGGATCTGGTCGATCGGTTCGCCGAGGCGGCGATTGGCCTGACCCAGCGCGAGATCGAGAACGCGCTGTCCTATGCGGTGGTCGACGATCTGAGCTTCGACCGCCGCGACATCGAGCAGATCTTCCGCCAGAAGCGTCAGACCGTGCGCAAGTCCGGCATGCTGGAGTTCCTGGACACCGATACGATTTCGCTCGACCAGCTTGGCGGGCTCGACCGGTTCAAGGAGTGGATCGAGCGGCGCCACGCGACCTTGACCCAAAACGGCCGAGATTTCGGCCTGGCGGTGCCGAAAGGCGTGCTGCTGACCGGGGTGCCGGGGTGCGGCAAATCCTGGTCGGCCAAATGCACCGCCGCCAGTTGGGGTCTGCCGCTGATCCGGCTCGACATGGGCCGGGTGTATTCCTCGCTGGTCGGCGCCTCGGAAGAGCACATGCGTCACGCGATCCAGATCGCCGAGACCGTCGCCCCCTGCGTGCTATGGATCGATGAGATCGAGAAAGGACTGACCCGGCCAGGCCAGCATGTCGGCGATTCCGGCGTCTCGATGCGCGTGCTGGGCACGTTCCTCACCTGGATGCAGGAAAAAACCAGCCCGGTGTTCGTCTTCGCCACCGCCAACGAGACCCGGCAGTTACCGCCGGAGCTCCTGCGCAAGGGCCGGTTCGACGGCGTGTTCTTCGTCGACCTGCCGAACCGCGCCGAACGCCGGGAGATCATCACCATCCATCTCACGCGAGTTAACCGAATGGGCGACGGTTTGGATATAGGCGCCTTGGTCACCTTGTCCGGCGACGCCACCGCCACCAGCCGCGACGGCATGACCGGGGCCGAGATCGCCGCCTGGGTTGACGATGCCATGCTGCTGGCCTACGGGCGCACGATGACGGGCGGCGATCTGGGCCTGACCCTCGCCGATTTCGAGGCCGCGCTGGCCGATACCACGCTCCTCGCCCGCATGCGCGCCGAGGAGCTGGTCGAGCTGCGCCGTTGGGCCGACAGCCATGCGCGGCGGGCATCGACCGTGGATTGAGGGTTAGAACGAGGGGAGGGGTTACTCGTTCGGCTTTTAATAGAATAGAATTTTAGAACCATCTTCGGAGATAGCCGGATGACCAGCGTTCTCGACAGCGATCAACGGGCGGCATTCGACCGCGACGGTTATGTCATTGTCCGGGGATTTTTCGATCCGGTCGAGATCGGCCTGTTGCGCGAGGCGATGGAGAAGGATCCCACCATCAGCAGCCATGTCTACAACCGTGGCGACGCCGAGGGCGCGGTGACCCGAATGGTGACGTGGAACCACCCCGGCGACAGCGTCTACGGCTTGGCCGCGCGCTGTGCGAAGATGGTGGACACGATGGAGGATGTGCTCGGCGGCGAGGTCTACCACTACCACTCCAAGCTGACCGCCAAGGAACCCTATGAAGGCGGCGCCTGGGAATGGCACCAGGATTACGGCTACTGGTACCACAACGGCTGTCTGTTCCCGCTGATGGCCTCGGCGATGACCGCCCTGGACACCGCGAACCGCGACAACGGCTGCCTGCAAGTCCTCCGTGGCTCCCACCACATGGGGCGGATCGAACACGGCTTGCTGGAGGGTGAGCAGGTCGGCGGCGACCTGACTCGGGTCGAGGAGGCCAAGAAGCATCTGGAGTTGGTCTATTGCGAGATGGCGCCGGGCGATGTGTTGTTCTTCCACTGCAACACGCTGCACCGCTCCGACCAGAACCGGTCGGCGAACCGCCGATGGACCATGATCAGCTGCTACAACGCCGCCCGGAACAACCCCTACCGCGCGCATCACCACCCAAGTTACACGCCGCTGTCCAAGGTGCCGGACAGCGCGATCGCGGCCGCCGGGCTGCGGTTCGGCGACGCTGGGAACGAAGACGCCTTCCTCGCCAAGGCGACGGCACCGGCGGAATTGACCAAGAAGGTCGGCGCCGTCTTCGCGCGGGAACAATAGAGCCGGATCGGCATACCGGAGAGGTATTAGGGCTCGACGCGGCCAAAGCTGGGCAGGCGCAGCGCTGGTTTCGCCAGATCAAGGCCGATCGACAGCCCGGCCAGATTGATCTCGATCCCCTCCTCCGGCGACAGGATCACCCCGGCCAGCCCCAGAAGGGATATCTGCACCCCGCGTCCACTCGGCGGGCTACCGATCGGCTCGCTGAGCGGACGAAAATCCTTGCCGATCGCGGTCGGCGGTAGATCGAGACCCAGCGCCGGGATCGAGCGGCCGATATGGGCCAGGAAGGTGTTGCTGTTGGGGCCGGGAAAGCTGCGGTAGGTCTCGGGCCAGGCGTAGGACGCCACCGCCGCCTCGATGGCTGGGATGTGATCGGCCGCCGCCGCACCCCGAATGTCCAGCAACAGCTCCGGCGCGCTGCCATACCAGCGGGCATCCGGCGCCAAGTAGTTTTGCCGCACCACCCGACCGCCGCCCCAGCCGACCACGTCCCACCTCGTGTAGACGTCGCCGCCCTCGGGCTTGGTGACGATCCAGGTGTGCACCGCGAAGATGCCGCGCCAGCCCCAGGTCGGGGCGGCGTAGACCTGCACGAGCGCGCGCCGCTCCACCGCCGCGTCGGGGGTGAGGCCGGTCGGTTCGCGCGACGCGTTGTACCAGGTCTCGCTGGCCCGGCCGTGGCCGATCGACTTCACCAGCACGGGGACGACGAACGCCGCCACCACCATTCCGGTCATTACCTTGGCGAGCAGGGGCATCAGCCGGTCATCCGACGTCGGCGGTCAGACCGGCCGCCTCGATCCCGGCCACCGCCGCCGCCTCGTCATTGTCGGAGGTGTCGCCCGAGATACCGACGGCGCCGATGATCCGGCCTGCGGAATCCCGCACCAGCACGCCGCCGGGTACCGGAACCAGCTTACCGCCGACCAGCCCGTTCACCGCCGATACGAAATAGGTCTGCTGCTCCGCCCGGTTGAAGATCGCCCGGCTGCCCAGCCCCAGGGTCAACGCGCCATAGGCCTTGCCCAGCGCGATCTCCGGCCGGTGGAAGCTGGCGCCGTCCTGACGCTCGACCGCCTTGAGGTGACCGCCGGCGTCCAGCACCGTCACCGCCAACGGCTTCAGGCTCAGCTCGGCCGCCTTGGCGAAGGCCGTGGCGATGATGGTCTTGGCCTCGTCGAGCGAGAGTTCGGTGGTCGGATTGGGCACTGGTGATCTCCTGGGTCGCTAGAATAGGGGAAATACGGACCGTCGATGACGGCGGTCAGTTCATCCGGAACAGCTTGCCGGGGTTCATGATGTTGTCGGGGTCGAGCGCCTGCTTGATCGCGCGCATCAACGGGATCGCCTCGGGCAGCTCGGCGGCGAGGAAATCGATCTTTCCGTAGCCGACCCCGTGCTCGCCGGTGCAGGTGCCGTCCATGGCCAACGCCCGCAGCACCATGCGGTCGCTGTGCTCCTTGGCCCGGCGCATCTCGTCGGCGTTGTCGGGATCGATGACATAGACCAGATGGAAATTGCCGTCGCCGACATGGCCGACCAGCGGCGCCAGCAGGCCGGTATCCTCCAAATCCTTCTTGGTCTCGGCGATGCACTCGGCCAGACGCGAGATCGGCACACACACGTCGGTCGGCCAGCCTTGCGAGCCGGGCCGCTTGGCCAGGGCGGCGTAATAGGCGTCATGCCGCGCCTGCCACAGTTTGTTACGGTCCTCGGCCTGGGTCGCCCATTTGAAGTCGGAGCCGCCGAAATCACCGGCGATCGCCTGCACGGTCTCGGCCTGTTCGACCACGCCGGCCGCCGTGCCGTGGAATTCGAAGAACAAGGTCGGCTTGGCCTCGTACCCCTCCAGCTTCGAATACACGATGCAGGCGCCCATCTGGATATCGTCCAGCAGCTCCATCCGCGCCACCGGGACACCGGATTGGATGGCCAGAACGCAGGTGTTCACCGCGCTGTCGAGGTCGTCGAACTGCACCACCGCCGAGGAGATCGCCTCGGGAATACCGTAGACCTTGAGCTGCACCTCGGTGATGACGCCGAGCGTACCCTCGGAGCCGATGAACAACCGGGTCAGGTCGTAGCCGGCGGCGGATTTCTTCGCCCGTCGGGCGGTCCGCACCACCCGGCCGTCAGCCGTCACCACGGTCAGGTTGAGCACGTTGTCGCGCATGGTGCCGTAGCGCACGGCGTTGGTGCCCGACGCGCGGGTCGCGCACATCCCGCCGATCGAGGCGTCGGCGCCCGGGTCGATCGGAAAGAACAGCCCGGTGTCGCGCAGATACTCGTTCACCTGCTTACGGGTCACACCGGCCTGCACCCGCACGTCAAGATCCTCGGCGTTGACTTCCAGGATCTGGTTCATGCCGGAGACGTCGACCGACAACCCACCCTTCAGCGCCGCCACCCCGCCTTCCAGCGAGGTACCGACACCGAACGGGATCACCGGCCATTTGTGGTCGGCGCAGATGCGCACGGCCCGCGCCACCTCCTCGGTGCTCTCGGCGAAGAACACGGCATCGGGGGCGACAACGGGGTGATAGCTTTCATCCTTGCCGTGCTGGCGGCGGATCGCTTCGCCGGTGCTCACCCGGTCGCCGAACGCCTCGCGAAGCGCGCGAAGCGCGCCGTCATGGACGGTGGCGTCGGAGGGAAGGGCGTCAGCCGTCATCACTCATCTCCCGAAGATTGCAGGCAAGCTAGTCCCGGACCGGGCCGTCTTCAAGGTTGGGTTGGCCGAGGCGTGGCGGAAACGCCAGATCGAACGGCGTTTCCTCCGGGTCCACGGTCAGGTTGGGGTTGTAATACGGGTCATTGGCGATCCGCGCGGCCCAGCGCGCGCGCATCGCCGCCGTCTCTTCCTCCCAGCGTTGGCGCTTCTCGACGCTGAGATACCCGCCCCGGGTCGCGGACTCGTGATGGATCAGCCGGGCGAACGGCGTCCAGACGGTGCGAAACCCGGCCGTCCCGGCCCGCAGACAAAGATCGATATCGGAATAATCGACCGCCAGACGCTCGGCGTCGAACCCACCCACCGTCTCGAACACCGACCGGCGCATGACCAGGCACGCCCCGGTGACCGCCGACAGGGTTTGGACCCGCTGGGCCCGCGCCATGTAACCATGCCCGCGCGCGCTGAGACGGACGTGAATGTGCCGTGCCACATAGTCGGGGATCAGGATGATCCCGGCGTGCTGCACCGTTCTGTCCGGATAGAACAACTTCGCACCCACCGCGCCCACATCCTGCCGCAGCGCGTGACGCACCATGTCCTCCAGCCAGTCACGGTGCAGCGGCTCGACATCGTCGTTCAGGAAGGCGAGGACCGAGCCGCTGGCCCGTGCGGCGCCATCGTTCATCAGGGCGGAGAAATTGAACGGCCCCGGCCGCCGCAGTACCGTCGCCCGCTCATCGGCCGCAAGCTCGTCTAAATAGGCGCGGGTCTCGGCTCGCCGGCTGCCATTGTCGAGTACGATCAGCTCCAGATTCGGCCAGTCGGTCCCGCCAAGGACACCGTCGACACACCGCCGCAACAGCGCGTGCCCATCCTTGGTCGCGACAATCACCGACACCCGCGGGCGCGAGTCCGGCAATGGCCAGATCACGCGCGGCCCCCAATCGGTCGAGGCGATGGCGGCGCCGGGTGTGGTGCGCGCCAAGTGATCGGTCAGCGCGCGATCCCTGGCCTTGGCCGCGTAGGGTTTGGCCTCGGCGTTGCCGGCGGTCGAGCCGGGCACGGCGCGCCAGTGATACAGCACACGCGGGATATGGCGGATCACCGGCGGCGGGTCGGAGTCCATCAGCCGGAGGATCAGATCGTGATCCTGGGCCCCTTCGTAACCTTCGCGCAGCCCCCCCAACGCCTCGACCCGATCCCGACGGTAGACGGCGAAATGGCAAACATAATTGGCGGTCCGCACCAGATAAGGATCGAAATCCGGCTTGAACACCGGGCTATGGCGGGTGCCGGTTTGGTCCAGCAAATCGCTGTCGCTATACACGAAATCAATACCCGGATGAGCCCGCAGCTCGCGGACGACATGGAACAGCGCATGCTCGGCCAGGGCATCGTCGTGGTCGAGGAAGCCGACATAGGGCGCGTCGGACAGGCCCAGTGCGGTGTTGCTCGCGGCCGAGATATGCCCCCGCTCCGTTCGCCGGAACAGTCGGATGCGGGCATCGGCGGCGGCGGCTCGATCCAACGCCGCGTGCACCGCCGGATCGGTCGACGCGTCGTCGGCGATGCACAGCCGCCAATGGGGATAGGATTGAGCCCGCACGCTTGCGATCGCCGCGTCCAGCGCGTCGACCGGCGGATCGCACACCGGCATCAGCAGATCGATGGTCGGCGGATCGTTCCAGCCGGCGATCTCGGCGGCGACCGCCCGTGCGTCTGAAATCTCGTAGCGCTCGATCCATCGCTCGTAGCGGGTGCGCCAACGCCGACCCTCGGGCAGATCAAGCTGGCGGGCCAGACGCACGGTCGCGTCCGCCACCACTTCCCGCCCTTGAAAGCGGGCCAGCCAACGCGCTGTCTCCGCCGGGTCCGCCGCTCCCCTTGCGGCCAACACCCACACCTCGTCGTCATCCGGATCGATCACGATCAACCGCGGGGCAGCCGCATGATCCTCGAAGGCGCGCACCCGATCGCCCCACGCCTCGGTCGACCCCGGTGCCAGAACCAATGACCGCCGCAGCGCGCGCCACGCCTCGTCGTCAGATCCTAGGCGCGTGGCGATCCGGCTCAACCGGAGCCACGCCCCGGCACGGGATGGATCCTGAATCGTGGCCTGGCACAACCACCGCCGGGCAGCTTGCCGGGTGCCAACCAGGGGCGCGGTTATGCCGATGTTGTAAGCGGCCTCCGGATCACCAGGGCATAGCACGGCCTGACGGCGCATCGCCGCCATCGCACGCTCCATCCAGCCGGCGGCATGACACGCTTGAGCCAGGGCGGCGTGGCGGGATGGCTCCGACGGTTGCAGGGCGGCGGCCCGGGCGAAGGCGTCAATCGCGCTCTCGTCCAACCCGGCCCGGCGCCGCAATACCCCCAGATTGGCCCAGGCGACGGTCACGTCCGGCCAGCGCGTCACCACGGCTTCGAACGCGGCGATCGCCGCCGCCGTCCTGCCGTCAACCGCCAGCGTCGCGGCGACAGCGAAGCACGCGTTCAGGTCGTCGGGCGCGGAACGAAGATCGGAGGGCATGGGCCAGAGGGGCGGCGGTTGCGATCACAGGCTCCTAACATGCCCCAGGGCGCGCTCCCATCCCCGTGAATTTTAACCTTTTGTTCAGCGATCCCCGGGTAACATGGTGCGCTGGAACGGTGGGGAGCCGTTAAGCAAGAGGTCTTGATCATGTGGTCGGCCATCAAAGCGTCGTTTTCCAGCAAGGAGATGCGCGCCGCACCGCGCGTTCATGCGGTGGGGTCGGTGCGCGTCGACAGCCAAACTTATCCACTGGAAAACTGGAGCACCAACGGCGTCCTGATCAACGGCCATGATGGACGCTTGGCCAAGGGCCAGAAATTTAAACTCTCCGTGGAAGTCACTACCGAACAGGGTTTGATCGAATTCAACGCCGAAGCCATAGTCACCCGGGTTGCGGGCGACAAGCTCGCCGCGCAATTCTTCATGATCGAGAAGCATAAGAAAAAAGCTATTATGGAGTACTTCACCCGCGCAACCCGGGGGCGTTGACCCACCCGGGCTCGACCGCCAAAATCCCGCGCGCGGCGACGACCCGCGTGATCGAGGCCAACGGGACGAACGCGTGAGCATCTGGGGGAAAATCATTGGCGGCGCCGCCGGCTTCGCGCTGGGTGGACCTCTGGGCGCGTTGCTGGGCGTGGCCGGTGGCCATGCGATCGACCGATACGCAACCGACGACCGCCCCATCGACGAGGAAGCCGCGACCAAGAAGATCGCCTTCACCATCGGTGTGATCGCGCTGGGTGCGAAAATGGCCAAGGCCGACGGCGTGGTCACCCGCGACGAGATCGCCGCCTTTCGCGAGGTGTTCCGCGTTCCACCCGAGGAGACCGCGAACGTCGGCCGAATTTGGAATCTGGCGCGGCGCACCAGCGACGGCTTCGAAGCCTATGCCACCCAGATCGCCCGTCTGTTCAATCCGGCGTCGCCGGTGCTGGATCAGTTGATGGGCTCGCTGTTTCACATCGCCAAGGCGGACGGCGTGCTGCACGAGAACGAAGTCGCTTATCTACAGCGTGTGGCCGAGATCTTCGGGTTCGACGGATTGGCCTTCGACCGCATGCGCGCGACCTATGTCGGCGACGCCGGTCAGGACCCTTACTCCATGCTGGGAGTCGAGCCGGGCGCCTCGGACGCCGCGGTCAAGGCCGCCTACCGCCGGTTGATCCGCGAAACCCATCCCGACCGGCTGATCGCCGACGGTCTGCCCGAGGAATTGGTCGCGGCCGCGACCGGGAGGACGGCCGCCATCAACGCCGCCTGGGCTCGCATCAAGCAGAGCCGGGGCCTGACCTGAACCATGGCACCGTCGGATAAAACACAGCCGCCCGTGGCCGCCCTCCGGGGCGCCACGCTCGGTTTCGGCGACCGCCCATTGTTCCACGATGTCGACCTGCCCATCACCAAGGGGGACCGTGTGTGTCTGGTGGGGCGCAATGGCTCGGGCAAGTCCACCTTGATGCGGGCTCTCGCCGGGGAGATCGATCTCGATGCCGGGGAGCGGTTCCTGAAACCGGGCGCCCGTGCCGTGTATTTGCCCCAAGATCCCCGGCCGCCGGCTGATCTGACCGTGTTCGACTATGTGGCGGGCGGCCTGCCGCCGGCCGACGACGATGTCCCCCGCGACCACGTCGTCGAAACCACGGTCGCCGGCATGAGCCTTGATCCCGCGCGGCGCCTGGGGGTGTTGTCCGGCGGCGAGGCGCGACGCGCCGCCCTGGCCCGCGCCCTGGTCTCGGCGCCCGATGTCCTGTTGCTGGACGAGCCGACCAATCATCTCGACCTGCCGACCATCGAATGGTTGGAAGACGAGCTGACCCGCGCCAAGGCGGGCTTGCTGATCATCAGCCATGATCGGGCCTTTCTGCGCCGTCTGGCGACCCAAACTTGCTGGCTGGAGCGTGGCATGCTGCACCGGCTGAACGACGGCATCGACGCGTTCCCCGACTGGGCCGAGAAATTGCTCGCCGATGAGGAAAGCCAGGCCCACAAGCTGGAGCGGCGGATCGCCGAGGAGACACATTGGTTGCGCGAAGGGCTGACCGCGCGCCGCAAGCGCAACATGGGCCGGGTGCGCGGCCTGCTGACACTGCGGCGTGAGAAGTTCGACCGGATCAAACGCCCCGAAGGTCTCAAACTCGACGCCGGCGAGGCGACCCGCAGCGGCAGTCTGGTGCTTGAGGCGCATGGCCTGGGCAAAAGCTTCATCGACGACCATGGCCGCGAGAAGCGGGTCGCCGATAACGTGTCGCTGCGCATCATGCGCGGCGATCGGGTTGGGCTGCTCGGGCCGAACGGCGCCGGCAAGACCACCCTGCTGCGCATGTTGTTGGGCTACGAAGCGCCGGATTCCGGCCGGGTGAAGATCGGCTTCGGAGTCGAGTCGGTGTATTTCGACCAACGCCGCGAGCAGTTGAACCGGGACGACACGCTGTGGTCCACCTTGTGCCCGGGCGGCGGCGATACCGTCACCGTGCACGGCCGGCCCAAGCATGTGGTCTCCTACCTGCGCGACTTCCTGTTCACCGACCGGCAAGCGACCGCCAAGGTAGCGACCCTGTCCGGCGGCGAACGCAACCGCCTGTTGCTCGCCAAGCTGTTCATCCAGCCGCACAACCTGCTGGTCCTGGACGAGCCGACCAACGACCTCGATGTCGAGACCCTCGACTTGTTGCAGGAGGAGATCGCCGATTACGCCGGCACGGTCCTGCTGGTCAGCCACGACCGCGATTTCCTCGATCGCACGGTGACCTCGATCATCGCCATGGAGGGCGAGGGCCATGTGCGCGAATACGTCGGCGGCTACTCCGATTACCTGGCGGAACGCCGCCGCACCGAAGCGCCGACCCCGATCGGTAAAGCGACCCCGGGACCTAAGCCCACCGCCGCGCGCGGCAGGCCCAGAAGCGGCGCCACGAAAATGAGTTACAAGGACGACCGCGAACTGCGGCAGCTTCCCGAGCGCATCACCGCGCTGGAGGCGGAGATCGAGCGGCTGGAAGCGGTGCTGGCCGATGCCGATCTGTACCGGCGCGACCCGGACGGCTTCCGCGCCGAGACCACGCGGCTGGAAGCGGCACAGGCGGCGCTGGCCACCGCCGAGGATCGCTGGCTGGAGCTGGAGGCTCTCAAGGAACAGCTTGAGGAAGCCGGCGCTTGAGGCCGATCGACCGCGCTTCGCCGAACCACGGCCCGCGCCGTGACGGGGCGCCGATCGACATGCTGCTGCTGCATTACACCGACATGGCGACGGCCGAACTGGCGCTGGACCGGCTGTGCGATCCGACCGCCCAGGTCAGCGCCCACTATCTGATCGCCCGCGATGGCCGGGTGTTTCGCCTGGTGTCGGAGCAGCGCCGCGCCTGGCATGCCGGCCGCGCCTGGTGGGCCGGGGAGAGCGACATCAACAGCCGTTCGATCGGCATCGAGTTGGACAATCCTGGACACAGTCACGGCTATGGCGATTTCCCCGAGGCGCAGCTGGTCGCGCTGATCGCGTTGTGCCGGGATATCCTGGCCAGGTGTCCAATTCCGCCGCACCGGGTGCTGGGGCACAGCGACGTCGCGCCCGACCGCAAGATCGATCCCGGCCACCGGCTCGACTGGCGCCGGCTGGCGCGGGCGGGCATCGGCGTCTTCCCCGAATCGCCACCGCCCGCCGAACTGGATGAAGCGGCGGTTGCCGGTAATCTGGCGCGGATCGGCTACCGCGTCGGGGCACCGCGCTTCGCCGATCCAGCCACCCGCGCCGCGCTGGAGGCGTTCCGCCGTCATTGGACACCGGACGCGTTGGGCCAGCCACTCCATCCACGCATGGCCGCCATGCCGGCCGCCGTGGCCGAATTGATCCCGAAAGCTGAAAAAAAGCTTGCGCCGCCGAGGGTTAATTCTTAATTTCCCGCCTGCGACGCGACCGCACGTGCCCCTGGCCCCATGGTGGTTAAGCAACGACGAGGCGTCTCTTTTCTCAACCCCGGTCTTGGTGGCGTCACGCCCGGGCCGGTTGCGAAGGGGGAACCCACGATGCTGCAACCCGATCCGGGCGATCCGGCCCGCCGTCTTTCCATCACCACCCGTATCCCCGCCTCCAAGCCGCTGCTCAGCGTGGTCCCGGCCAGCGTGCCGCCGCGCGGCGAGGTGACCGAGGCGATGCGACGATGGCTCGACGATCATCCGCACCAGGACCCGGTCCTGGTGGTTGATCTATCGGTGGTCGAGTGGAACTACCGGGCGCTGGCCCGCGCCCTGCCGGATACCGCGATCTACTATGCGATCAAGGCCAATCCCGATCCCGCCATTCTTGAGCGGCTGTCCCTGCTGGGCGCCCGGTTCGACGTCGCCAGCCCCGGCGAGATCGACGCCTGCATGGCCCGCGGCATCAACGCCGAACGGCTGTCCTACGGCAACACCATCAAGAAAGAACGCGACATCGCCTACGCCCATGCGCTGGGCGTGCCGTTGTTCGCCTTCGACAGCGAGCAGGAGCTGGCCAAGATCGCCCGCGCCGCGCCGGGCGCGGAGGTGTTCTGCCGCATCCTGACCTCGGGCGACGGCGCGGACTGGCCGCTGTCGCGCAAGTTCGGGTGCACCCCGGCGATGGCCGAGACCCTGCTGCGGCGGGCGGTGATGCTCGGCTTGATCCCGCGCGGCGTGTCGTTCCATGTCGGCTCGCAACAGGCGGACCTGACGCAATGGGACGCCGCCCTGGCCGAGGTGGCGGCGCTGTTCGACCGGCTGGACGCCGACGGCATCACCCTCGATCTGGTCAACCTCGGCGGCGGCTTTCCGGCCCGCTACCGCGCCGAAGTGGCGGCGATCGAGACCTATGGGCTGGCGATCGAGGCCGCGCTGACCCGGCATTTCGGCGGCCGCTCGATCGTCACCATCGCCGAGCCCGGCCGCGGGCTGGTCGGCGACGCCGGGGTGATTCGCGCCGAGGTGGTGCTGGTCTCGCGCAAGGACGACGCCGGGGACGAGCCGCGCTGGGTCTATCTCGACATCGGCAAATTCTCCGGCCTGGCCGAGACCATGGACGAGGCGATCAAATACCGGCTGACCACCACCAAGGACGGCGGTCCGACCGGCCCGGTGATCCTCGCCGGCCCGTCCTGCGACAGCGCCGACACCCTGTACGAGAAGGCCGGCTACCAGTTGCCGCTCGACCTGGCGGCTGGTGACGCGGTGCTCGTCCTGGCCACCGGCGCCTACACCTCGACCTACGCCTCGGTCGGCTTCAACGGCTTCCCGCCGCTCGGCGTGGTGTGCGTGTGAGGCACCGCGGCTTCGGGGCTTAACGGCTAGCCACCCACCATCAGTTTCTCTTGATTCGGTACATCACCACGCGGTCATTGCCGGAATCGGAAATCCACAGCGTGTCGCCGTTCACCTCGATCCCCTCGGGTGTCGTGAAGCGGCCGGGGCCTTTTCCTGCCCGGCCGGTGCCCAGGGTCAGCAGCAGTGTGCCGTCCGGGGCGATGACCTTGACCTGGTGGTTGTTCTTGTCCGCCACGATCAAGGTGCCGTCCGGCAGGATGTCCTGATAGCGGACGCCGTTGAAATGGTACGGCGCGCCGCTCAACTCCCGCAGGACGGCGAGGTCGGGCGACAGCAACAGCATGCGGTCGTTTCCGGCGTCGGCCAGCCAGATGGTGCCGTCGGGCGCGCGTTCCAAATCATGCGGCGACGACAGGCCGGCAAGCTCCGCGACAATCTTTCCGTCCTCGTACGCCACGACATTGCCGGACCAGGCGCCGGCGACATAGACCCGGCCGTTGGGATGCGCCAGCACGCCTTCGGGGCCGCGCACACGGTCGGCAAGCTGGCCGACCAGGGTGGCTTGCAGGCCATCCATGGCATAGATCGTGACACGGTTGTTGTGGGTGTCGGCGACATACGCGCGGCCCCCGGCGTCGAAATCGATGTCATGGGTGCCGGACTGATGGTCGGCGCCGAACGCCGAGACAAGCGCGAGGGTCTCCGGATCGAGAATAGCGACGCGGTTGTGTCCCACGTCGGACACGAACAAATACCTGCCGTCCGGCGACAGCTTCAGGTCGTGGGGGTTTTCAAGCGCAACGGTGCTGGCCGCGATGAACTCCAGCGTCAGCTCAGCCGCCGTTGCCGGGGAGGCCGCGAGGGCAACGAGCAATACCCAAACAAGGCGCGAGATCATGGACCGCCTCTTTCTGCGTGTGGAGGCCGTATCAACGGTTATCAATGATGACAAACATCGCCGCGCGCCGCTACCAGCGACGATGTGCTGTGCGCTAACCATCAACCTTCCGGTTCATGAAACTCGGCGGCGGGGTCCAGGTATCGGGCATGAAACGGTTGGCCCAGCGGGAGACTTCCTGCAGCACCGGCAGGAGCGCTTCCCCCTTCGGCGTCAGAACATAGTCGAACCGCCTGGGCCGAAGCTGGTACGGCGTCTTTGCCACCAGACCCGCCGCCTCCATCAGCACGAGCCGATCGGTGAGCACGTTGGTGGTGATCCGTTCCGGCGAGTCGAGAAACTCGGAAAACCGTTTCTTGCCGGTGAGCATGTCGCGCAGGATGACCAGGGTCCAGCGGTCGCCCACGATGTCGAGGGTGGTGGCGATCGGGCATCCTGAGCGTGATTTGCGTTCGGTCAGGCGATTCATAAGCGATAGTCACTTGTTAATTGCAAGTTACAAGATAGGATAATACAGTAACTCATGAATCAACCCCAGGGAGGATACGATGTCGAACGGTTTCAAGGGTGGTTGCCTCTGTGGCGCGGTACGCTTCGAGAGCACCGCCGAGCCTCGGATCGTCGCGCACTGCCATTGCGTGGACTGCCGCAAATCCAGCGGCACCGGCCATTGCACGCACATCGTCATCCCGGCGGACGCCCTGTCGGTCACAGGCCCGGTGGCGTTCTACGACCGCCCGGCCGACAGCGGAAATATCGTCAGCCGGGGATTCTGCCCGACCTGCGGGTCGGCGATCTATTCCAAGAATTCCGCGATGCCGGGCATGGTCTTTCCGCGCGCGTCGAGCCTGGATGACCCGAATGCCGTGACGCCGCAAATGGTCGTCTACGCCAGCCGCGCGGCGGCCTGGGACTATGTGGACCCGGCGCTGCCGTCCTTCCCCGAGATGCCGGCGGGCGGTCCGGAAAAAGCCATCGCGGATCATGGCTAAGGCGGGCACATAGCGTTTGGTGGCTGCAGCGCCTATGTGGCATCCGATGTTTGTATCGCCGCCCGCACCGACGGCCGCTCACCCATCCGGCGCAACCAGTCGTCCAGGCGCGGCCACGCGGCGATGGCCGCGCGCCCCGGCGCGGCCTCGGCGAAGTACAGCAGGCTCGGATAGGCATGGCTGTCGGCCAGGGTGAGCCCGTCGCCGGCGAGAAAATCGGCGCCTTCGGGCATCAGCCGATCCAGTTCGGATAGCACCGTGGCGGCCATCGCCATGGCATCGCCGTACGGCATGCGGCCCTCGCCGCCGCGCACCACGGGCACGAACACCCCCCAAACCATCGCCGGGTAGCCGTAATGGTCCATGATCCGCATGATCTGGGTCATCCGCGCCTGGGCCAGCGCATCCTTGGGGATCAACGGCGGCTCGGGATAGGCGGCGTCGAGATAGCGCAGGATCGCGTCGGACTCGTACAGCGTGACCGCGCCGTCGCGCAGCGCCGGGATCTTGCCGAACGGCTGTAGCGCGGCGTACCAGTCCGGCGCGCCGCCCTCGGCGAACGGGTTCACCTCGTGCAGGGTGTAGGGTAGCCCCTTCTCCTCCAGCGCCAGCCGCACCGAGCGGACATAGACGCTCGGCGCGAAACCGAAGAGGTCGAGCGGCGCGGACATGGCTTAGCGTGCAGGGGCCGTGCGTGAGATGCAATCACCTCGCTTGACGCCCTCCTCGCGCACGCCTACCTGTCCCCCAGGCTCAGACGGTCGGACGGCCGCTGGTTCCGGTTTCGGCCGGGGCTGGAGGAAAGTCCGGGCTCCACGAGAACACGGTGCCGGGTAACACCCGGCGGGGGCGACCCCAGGGACAGTGCCACAGAGAGGAGACCGCCGGGGTTCGCCCCGGCAAGGCTGAAAGGGTGCGGTAAGAGCGCACCGCGCGGAGGGTAACCCGAGCGGCAAGGTAAACCCCACCGGGAGCAAGACCGCATAGGGGCGGCGTGCTGCGGCTTCGGCTGCGGCAGGGCAGGAAGCGGCCCAGTCGCCCGGG
>JABMNR010000196.1 GCA_013203465.1 Alphaproteobacteria bacterium | reverse complement strand
GGCTAGGATCGCAATATCGCGATGCTTCATGGGGGTGGGGGACGGCATGCTTGACGAGGATCTCTGTTTCACGCCGGCGACGACCTTGCGGGAACTCATCAGGGCGAAGCAGCTTTCGCCGACCGAGCTCGTGGACTCCGTGATCGCCCGCGCCGAGGCTCTCAATCCGCGATTGAACGCGATCTGCACTCCGACGTTCGACGCCGCGCGCGATGCGGCGAAGCGTTCGGAAGGCCGGATCGCCGGCGGTGAGCACCTCCGGCCGCTCGAGGGAATACCGGTCACCATCAAGGACCTGGTGATGACCAAGGGCATCCGGTCGATGGCCGGCTCGTACATCTTCGAGCACCGGGTTCCCGAGTCCGACGCGCCGATCGTCGAGCGCGTGCGGGAGGCCGGTGCCGTCGTGATCGGCAAAACCACGACGCCGGAGCTCGGCTGGAAGGGCTGCGGCGACAGCCCGCTGACCGGCATCTCGCACAACCCGTGGAAGCACGGCTACAACGCCGGCGGCTCGAGCACCGGCGCCGCGATCTGCGCCGCCGCCGGCATCGGCCCCCTGCACCAGGGCTCGGACGGTGCCGGCTCGATCCGCATGCCGGCGTCGTTCTGCGGGATCTACGGCATCAAGCCGACCTTCGGACGGATCCCGTATGCGCCGGCGCCGAACAACGACAGTGTCTCGCATATCGGCCCGATGACCCGCACCGTCGGCGACGCTGCGCTGATGCTGGATGTGCTGGCCGGGCCGGACGACCGTGACATGGCAAGCCTGACCGACGAGCCGCCGAGTTATCTGGACAACCTCGAGGCCGATATCAACGGCCTGCGGGTCGCCTGGAGCCCGGACCTCGGCTACCTGACGGTCGATCCCGAGGTCGCCGAACCGGTCCGCAAGGCGGTCGACGCGTTCACCGAGCTCGGCTGCCACGTCGAGGAGGTCGACCAGCTCTGGGACGACCCGACCGAGATGCACCGCTGCTTCTGGGTCTCCAACTTCGCCGGCAATCTCGGCCTGCTGCTGGACGAGTGGCAGGACCGCATGGATCCGGGGCTGGTTGCCTGCGTGCGCGACGGCCTGTCCGTCTCGGCGGCGGAGTACGTTCGGGCGAAACAGCAGCGCCTGAACTTCTACGCCAAGGTCCAGGACCTGTTCACCCGCTACGACCTGCTGGTGACGCCGACCATGTCGGTTGCCGCGTTCCCGGCCGGTCGGCTGATGCCCGAGCATTGGGAGCAGCATGCCTGGGACTGGATCCGCTGGGCCGGGTTCTCCTACCCCTTCAACCTGACCTGGGTTCCTGCCGCGACCTGCCCCTGCGGCTTCACGCCCGACGGCCGACCGGTCGGCATCCAGATCGTCGCGGGCCGGTCCCAGGACCTCCGCGTCCTCCAGACCAGCCGCGCCTTCGAGCGCGCCCGCCCCTGGGCCGATCGACGGCCCGCGCTATAAGGTTCCGCCAGTGATCGCCCTGATCTTCAAGCGCCTGGTCGCGACGGCCTTCGTGATGGCGTTCGTCGCGTTCTTCGTGTTCGGGCTGCTACATCTGGCGCCGGGCGACCCGGCCGCGGTGATCGCCGGCGACATCGCGACCAAGGAGGACATCGACCGGATCCGCGCGGCGCTCGGCCTCGACCTGCCGTTCCATACCCAGTTCCTGAACTGGCTCGGCGCGATCATGCAGGGCAATCTCGGCACCTCGATCTTCTCGGGCCGGCCGGTCTCCCAGCTGATCATGCAGCGCATCGAGCCGACCCTGGCGCTCAGCACCACGACGATCCTGCTCAGCGTCGTGGTCGCGATCCCGCTCGGCATCGTCGCCGCCTGGCGCGCGGGCTCGTGGATCGACCGCACGATGATGGGCTTCGCCGTTCTCGGCTTCTCGGTGCCGGTGTTCGTGTTCGCCTATCTGCTGATCATGGTGTTCGCGTTGCAGCTCAAGCTCGTCCCGGTGATGGGCTACGTCTCGCCGTTCAAGGATCTGGGGGGCTTCCTGCGGGCCATCGCGCTGCCGACGGTGGCGCTCGGGGTCACCTACGTGGCCCTGATAGCCCGAATCACGCGGGCGTCGATGATCGAGGCGATCAACCAGGACTACATCCGGACGGCCCACGCAAAGGGGCTCGGCATCGTGCCGATCCTGTTCCGCCATGCGCTCCGAAACGCCTCTGTGCCGATCGTCACCACGGTCGGCATCGGCATCGCGCTCCTGATCGGCGGCGTGGTCGTGACCGAGAGCGTGTTCGCGATCCCGGGCCTCGGCCGGCTGACGGCCGATGCGATCCTGCGGCGCGACTATCCGATAGTGCAGGGGGTTATCCTGATTTTCTCGGCGATCTACGTGCTAATCAACCTGGCGATCGACATCATCTACATCCTCGTCGATCCGCGGATCCGTTACTGATGGCGGTCGAAACCTCCGTTCCGTCAGCCGACGGACCCGGGTGGGTGGCCCGGATCGGGCGAGCCATGCGCTGGCTCCGGCGGCATCCGACCGTCCTGGCCGGCCTGACCATCCTTCTGCTGGTGACGTTGATGGCGCTGTTCGCGCCCTTGTTCACCATCTACGACCCGCAGCATCTCGATCCGCTGAACCGGCTCAAGCCGCCCTCGGCCATGCACTGGTTCGGTACCGATCAGCTCGGCCGGGACGTGTTCGCGCGGACGGTATACGGCTCACGGGTTTCGCTGACCGTCGGGTTCACGGTCGCCGCCTTCGCCTGCATCGTCGGGCTGGCGATCGGCTTGGTGTCGGGCTTCGTCCGGGTCTTGGACCCGGTGGTCATGCGGATCATGGACGGCTTGATGGCGATTCCCGCGATCCTGCTGGCGATCGCCATCGTCGGCATCACCCGGTCGAGTATCTGGACGGTGGTGGTCGCGGTCACGATTCCCGAGGTGCCGAGGGTCGTGCGTCTGGTGCGCAGCATCGTCCTGACACTTCGCGAGCAGCTGTTCGTCGACGCTGCCGTCTCGCTCGGCGCCAAGCTGCCGCGGATCCTGTTCGTGCATATCATGCCCAACACCATGGCGCCGCTGACCGTGCAGGCGACCTATGTCTGCGCCTCGGCGATCATCATCGAGGCGATCCTGTCCTTCCTCGGTGCCGGCACGCCGCCGGCGATCCCGAGCTGGGGCAACATGATGGCCGAGGGCCGGACCTACGTGCTCGTCGGTTGGTGGCTGCTGCTGTTCCCCGGGCTGTTCCTCAGCCTGGTGGTGCTGGCGGTGAACCTGCTCGGCGACGGCCTGCGCGAGACCATCGATCCGCGGCTCCGCCGCTCGACCAGCAACGAGTGAGCGGGGCGGCCGTGGACGAGCAGCGACTGATCGATGTCCGCGACCTGCGGGTCCAGTTCCCGGTCGAGGGCGGCTTGGTGAAGGCGGTCGACGGCGTGTCCTGGCACATCGACCGCGGCGAGACCCTGGCGATCGTCGGCGAGTCCGGATCCGGCAAGTCGGTATCGGCGCTGTCGCTGCTGCGCCTCACCGAGCTCGGGGGCGGCCGGATCGCCTCGGGCGAGATCGAGTTCCGCCGGAAATCGGGCGAGGTGGTGGACATGGTGCAGCAGCCGCTGCCGGTGCTCCGCGACATCCGGGGCAACGAGATCTCGATGATCTTCCAGGAGCCGATGACCTCACTGAACCCGGTGTTCACCATCGGCTTCCAGATCGTCGAGGCGATCAGCCTGCACCAGGGCAAGTCGCGGCGTGAGTCCGACAAGCTCGCCCTGGAAATGCTGAACCTGGTGCGCATGCCTGAGGCGGAGAAGCGGCTCGGCGAGTACCCGCACCAGCTATCCGGCGGCATGCGGCAGCGGGCGATGATCGCCATGGCCCTGGCCTGCCGGCCGGCCCTGCTGATCGCCGACGAGCCGACGACGGCTCTCGACGTCACGATCCAGGCGCAGATCCTGGACCTGATCAAGACGCTGCAGCGCGAGATCGGCATGGCCGTGCTGTTCATCACCCACGACATGGGCGTGGTGGCGGAGATGGCCGACCGGGTCGTGGTGATGTTCCGTGGCGAGAAGGTCGAGGAGGGGTCGGTCGACGGGATCTTCCACGCGCCGCAGCATCCCTACACCAAGGCGCTGCTGGACGCGGTGCCGCGCCTGGGGGCGATGCGCGGCCAGCCGCTGCCGATGAAGTTCCCGAACCTGGAATACGGCCGGGAAGCGGCCGAGCCGGCGGCCGCGGCCGCGCCACGGCAAACCGCGGCTGCAACGCCGGTTGCTGGGCCGCTCCTCGAGGTCGAGGGGCTGGTGATCCGGTTCCCGGTCGGCGGCGGTCTGCTCGGGCGTCCGAAATCGGCGATCCACGCGGTCGAGAACATCTCGTTCAGCCTGGGTGTCGGCGAGACTCTGGCGCTGGTGGGCGAGTCCGGGTGCGGCAAGTCGACGACGGCCCGCACCATCCTGCGCCTGCAGGAGCCGACCCGCGGCCGGGTGGTGTTCGAGGGGCGCGACATCACCAAGCTCGGCCGGGGGGCCATGGAGACCGTCCGCCGGCAGATGCAGATGATCTTCCAGGACCCGTTCGCGTCGCTGAACCCGCGCCTGTCGGTAGCGGACCTGATCGGCGAGCCGCTGCGCATCCACAACCTCGCTTCGGGCCGGGCGCTGCGGGACCGGGTGGCGGAGCTGCTGCGGCGGGTCGGGCTGGGGCCCGAGCACGCCAGGCGCTATCCGCACGAGTTCTCGGGCGGCCAGCGCCCGGGCGATGCAGATCCGCTGGCGCTGGCCCTCAATC
>JABMNR010000195.1 GCA_013203465.1 Alphaproteobacteria bacterium | reverse complement strand
GGTCACCCCCAGCTCGGCCACCCCCAGCTCGGTGCCGACGCCATCGGTCGACGTGGTTGCCTGATACTACAGGCGCCTTGAATAACCGTGCCTAGGGCACGTGGACCGGACTCTGTTCCTCTCTCCCAGTTTTTGACGACATGTGGTAGCGTCGCTGCAACGGTGAACGAACCCTGGTGGAGTCTGCCTTCATGACCAAAGCCGATATTTTCCATGCGCAACTGGTCGAGGCCGTCCATCACCACGAGGCGGGAGACATCAACAAGGCACGCGATCTGTACCTCGCGATTCTAGAGAAAGATCCAGAAAACCTTCGGGCGTTGCATCTGGCGGGGCTGCTCTGTCTGCAGTGCGGCGAGCTGGACGGCGCCGAACAATTGCTGAAAGCAGCGCGTGCGATCGATGCCGATAATCCAACCTACATCAACCACCTGGGTACGGTGGCGTTGCGTCGGGGCGACCTTGACGGTGCCGCCGCCATGTTCGAACAAGCGCTTGAGGAGGATCCAAACTACGCCGAGGCGTTGTTGAATCTGGCACTGGTTCATCGGGGAAAGGACGATCTCGGCATCGCCAAAGCCACCTTGGACCGAGCGATCATGGCGGACAACGCGAACGATCAGGCGCTCATGTGGCGCGGGATCGTGGCGCGAGAGTGCGGGGAGGGGGCCGAGGCGATCGAGTTCCTGCTCAAGGCGGTCAACATCAATCCGAATAATCTGGAAGCGTTGAACCAGATCGGCGAATCATTCGTTGATCTCGGCGAGCTCGACCAAGCGGAGAAATGCTACCGAGCCGCCATGGAGCGGGCACCAGGCGTGGCCTCCTTCCGTGGTAAACTGGCGAGTTGCCTGGGGCAGATGGGCCGGTTCGACGAAGCTAAGCACATGTTTGACGAGGCGTTGCACCGCAATCCAGATGACCCGGCCCTATTGGGTGGCCTCGCCTTGGTGATGGCGGAATCCGGCGCTGACGAAGCGGGCCGGGAAATCGCCGAGAAGGCGGTGTCAATCGATCCCGATAGCATCGATGCGCATTATGCCCTGGCCCGTATTTACACGCGCTTGGGAGATAATGAACGATCGACCGCCGAACAGAACCGAGTCCGCGAATTGGCGCCGGACAACGCCCGGTACCTAGCGGCGCTTGCTGGCTGAGGTCCTCAGAACGTACGGTCCAAGCCGACCACGCCACCACCGCCGCCTGTCTGGGCGTATGCGGCGTAGCCACTCGGCGACCTGCCAATAGGCGAAGGGGCGGAAGCCGTGATACCGCGGGCCTTCTTCACTCCGCCGATGATCATCTTGATCACCCGATCGGTTGCGTCTTGAGTCGCTTTTAGCGCCAGCATGTTTTCCGACAAGGTTTCGCGGAAGCGGGCGTAGAGCTCGCGCAGCTCCGAACGCTCGTCCGCATCCAGCGCGCCCAGCACCGAGATATCCTGGTGCAAGCGGGCCTGATGGGTCTCGTAGGCCTTGGAAAGCTGTGATTTATGACGTTGCAGCTTCTCGATCTCGTGGAAACTCTTTTGTTTGACCAAGTCGATCTCGCGCTGCATCACCGCCATTAGCTGGGTCATGGACTCGACGAAATGCCGGATCATGTCGCGGGCATCCATTACGAGACCTCCTGGAGCTTGATGAGTTGTCGTTCGATGGCTTCGGTAACCCCGATCCCGCCGCGCCGCGTGATGACGTCGCTGACTTCCTGGACGTACAAGTCCCGCCAAATCTTTTCAGCCTGACCGCCGCCGAACATGCCCTCGGCGCTAAGATCCTTCATCATGTGGTTCAGCATCTGGGACAGGAACTGGGATTCGAATTTTTCCGCGGCCTCGCGAATGCCCTCGCGGTCGCCGGCTTGAATGGCGGTGCGCAGGGAGGCTTCAACCGTCTTGGATCGTCCGGCCGCCTGGGCGGCGCTCAGATCGGTTGGTGACATCGGCCCGGAGAGCGGGGAATCGATCATCTCCACCTCCCTCAGATCAGTTCCAGCTCGGCTTGCAAGGAGCCGGCCGCTTTCAACGCTTGCAGGATCGAGATCATGTCGCGGGGACCGACACCCAGGGCGTTCAGGCCGTCAACCAACTCCTGCAACGTCACGGTCTGCGGCAGGACCGTCAGCCGTTTGTCGCTATCCTCGTCGATCTCGATTTGGGTGCGCGGCACGGTTACGGTCTCACCGGTTTCCGAGAAGGGTTGCGGCTGGCTGACCTGGGCGGTTTCGGTGATCCGGATGGTCAGGTTGCCTTGGGCGATGGCGACCGTGTTGATGCGCACGTTCTCGCCCATCACGATGACACCGGTTTTTTCGTCGATCACCACCCTGGCGATGGTGTCAGGGGTCACCCGCAGCTGTTCGATGTCGGTGATCAGCGCCACGGCGTTGTTACGATAGCTGTCGGGCACCAGAATCCGCACGGTGGCCAGATTGGTCGACTGCGCCACCGGCCCGCCAAGGTAGGCGTTGATCGCCTGGGCGATGCGCCGCGAGGTCGTGAAGTCCGGGTTGCGTAAGGACAGTCGGACCGTTTCAACCTTGTTGAGTTCGAAGTCGATTTCGCGCTCGACGATCGCGCCGTTGGATATCCGGCCGGCGGTCGGAACACCTTTGGTGATGGATTCCGCGGCGCCCTGCGCGGAGAAGCCGCTAACGGCGACCGGGCCTTGAGCGACGGCATATACCTCGCCGTCGGCACCGATCATCGGCGTGACGAGCAATTGACCGCCCAGCAGGCCTTCGGAATCGCCAATGGCGGAGATCGTCACGTCGATCCGCGTTCCCTGGGTGGTGAAGGGCGGCAAGATCGCCGTAACCATGACGGCGGCCACATTATCGGTGTCCAGGTCGTCGTCCCGAGCGTTAACGCCCAGGCGTTCCAACATGCCGACCAGGCTTTCTCGGGTGAAGATCGCGGAATCCAGCGAGTCACCCGTGCCGTTCAGTCCGACCACCAGGCCGTAGCCGATCAGCAGGTTCTCACGGACACCTTCGAAATCGACGATGTCCTTGATGCGGGTCTGCGCGTTGGCGGCATCTTGAGGCGCCCCCACCGCCAAAACGGTGGTGATCAGGCCCGTCGCGATCCATCGCATCCAGTGTTTCGTCGCCATCATGTCTCTTGTCCCCGCGGTCGATCATTCCTGCCGGGTACGCCCGGTCTCAGTGAAATTTATGCGAAAACCATGCCAACCCATTGGAGCCTTCAAACATCTGATTGTGCGACGCGTTCCGGGTGTGATCGGCCAGAGCGCGATCGACCAATATCGAGTCACGTGCGTGACGTGATATTGGTCGTGAATCGCCCTCTTATTCAATAACATAGAGCAGATTCACGCAAGCAATCAGAGCCACTAAGCGGTTCGGATTTCTCACGACCCGCTCTAGAATCGAAACGACAGCGGACGCGTGGTATAAGAACCGCCATTGGTATAGGAATCCCCATGCGAAACTCAGGCCAGATTTTTCCATGAAGGTCGACCCAACCAAAAGCGCCGGGATTGCCAGGGTGCGGCGAGCCGACAAGTCGGGCAAGGCCGGCGGAACCGCGTTCGCCGATATTCTTGGAAGCACCGAGGCCACCGATCAGACGGCGGGCCCATCGACCACGTCGGGTGTGGACGCGGTGTTTGCCGCACAGGATGTTGGTGATCGTGAAGGTCATGCGCGTCAAGCCCGTGATCGGGCTGAGATGATGGTGGCGCGGCTGGAGGATATTCGCAACGGGCTGCTGATGGGGTCGATTTCCGAATCGAAGCTCGAACAGCTGGCTACAGCCGCTCGGAGCCAGCGCGAGGCATTTGACGACCCGCGGCTTACAGAGATCCTCGACGACATTGAACTGCGCGCACGGGTCGAGCTTGCGAAACTCGGTCGAACGGTGTAACCCCTCGCGCGGCGCGGACCTCCCCTCTTGTGTCAACCGCACGGGAACATGCGATTAATTGGGAACCCGCGCCCATCCGAGGCCGTTGTGTTTGGCCTCGGATGACGTCCAGCCCGTTTGGAGGAGGGGATGCGCGTGTCGCTGCCGCCGGACTACAGGCCCTCGGACGACGAGGAGTTCATGAATGCGTATCAGCTCGAATATTTTCGCCAGAAGTTGTTGCGTTGGCGGGCCGAGCTGTTGGATGAAGCCCACGAAACCCTAAGCAATCTCACCGAGCAAAACTTGCAGCAACCCGACATGGCCGATCGTGCATCGCTTGAGACCGAGCACACCATCGAGCTGCGAACCCGGGATCGCGAGCGCAAACTGATTAGCAAGATCGATTCGGCCTTGAAGCGGATCGAGAGCGGCACCTACGGGTACTGCGAGGAAACCGATGAGCCGATCAGTCTTCGCCGGCTGGAGGCGCGTCCGATTGCCACCCTAAGCCTGGAGGCGCAGGAGCGGCACGAACGCATGGAGCGTACCCATCGTGACGACTGATCGTCGCGCATGTTGAATGCAGGAAGGCCGCCGATCGGGCGGCCTTCCGCGTTCTGGCCCGGCTTTAGGGAGACGCGGGGAGACTAACGGGCCAGCGGTGGGGCGCTTCCCGCCGCCGCCGGCATGGACGCCGGGGCGGCGGGAAGAACCATCAGAACGGCATGATGACGTCGAGCACCTGGCTGCCATAGCGCGGCTGTTGCACGTCGGTGAGCTGGCCACGGCCGCCGTAGGAGATGCGGGCTTCGGCCATTTGGTCGTAGCTGATGGTGTTGGTCGCGGTGATGTCGGCCGGGCGGATCACACCACCGACCACGATCTCGCGCACCTCGAAGTTCACGCGCACTTCCTGCCGGCCATAGAGGACAAGATTGCCGTTCGGCAGTTTCTGCGTGATCACGCCGGCGACGCTGAAGCTGATTTCCTCCTCGCGGTCGACCACGCCGTTGCCGACGTTGCTGGTGGTCGAGGCAAGGTCGACCAGATTGCCGCCGGTGATACCCTCCGGGAACACTTGACCCAGCGTGCCCTCGAAGCCGAAGAAGCCGTTCAGATCGGCGGTGTCGCTGTTGGCCCGGGTCCGGGTGGTCGTGTTTTTCAGGTCAGCATCGTCATCGATATCCACCACCACGGTGATGATGTCGCCGATGTCGCTCGCCCGCTGGTCCTTGAAGAAGGCGCGGGAGCCTTCCTGCCACAGGGAATTGGCTTGCCGGGTGGCCGTCACGGGTTCGGGCATCGGCATCGAGACCGGTTGGTAGCCAGGGCTTTGGACCGGGTTCTCGATCCGCGACATATCAGGCGCTTTGCCGATATCCGCGAGGCGATCCAGCGCGCTGCAGCCAGACAGCAGAATCGCGGCGGTGAAGGCGGTAAGCGCCGGTCGGGCGGCGTGGAGCGGAGCGATGCGGGTCATTGGGGTCGTCCTCTTTCAGGTCTTGTCTTCGGCGCTTGCGCGCGCCTGACGGTGATTGGCCGGGTCAATCGGCCAGCGCCGCGGTCTGTGATGGCAATACTTCGACGGTGTCCGGGCCGACGACCCGGGCTTCGATCACCTTGCGGCTATGGCTGTTGCGAACCTGGATAACGTCGCCACGGGCGCCGTCTCTCAGGGCTTCGCCTCGGGTGGTGATGCTCATCATTTTGGTTTTGAGCAGCACGGTCACCAGATTCCGACGGTAGACCACGATGTCGGGCTTCAGGTCGGTAACGCGGATCGTTTGGCCGGCGGGGATCGGCCGGCGCGGCAGATAGCCCACCAGATCCTCGATCCGGGACACCGTGCCCATGGCCGCCATCCGTCCCGGAACCCGACGCCATTCGATGTCCTCGGCCGTGATCAGATGGCCCGGCATGCCATGGCGTCGCAGCACGGGCATGTCGACCATCGGCTCGATCTTGCCGTTGATGATCGCTGGCTTGTCGCTGTCCGCCGTCAGCACCCGGGCCTCGAAACGGTGGTTGCGAGGATCGTAACGCAACTCGCTTACGCGCACGTCCGTGGAGGATTCAGCGGCGATATACAGCTTCAGATCACGATCGAACAGACTGATGTCGAAGTCATCATGAACGTGAGCGCGCGCCAATTCGGTGGCGATCGCGCTCTCGACCACCTCGCGGGGCACTGGCCGGCTATCCCGGATCACCGCGACGGTGATCTTGTTGCTGCGAGGGCGCCAATTCAGCTTGAACGCCTGTGCGTATTGCCACAGCGTCCGCGCCCCGAGGATCATTCGCTCCCCGGGTGCGGGCGAGTCGGCGAGACGGCTGTCCTGTTCCGCCGGCAGGTTGGCGAACAGGTCGGACAGGTGCATGCCTCCGCCGTCGACCACCACTTGCGACTTGAGCAACAGCGGCATCTCGGTCGCCATGGCCGGCTCGAGCGGAGCCAGGGCGAGCGGGGTCAAGGCAAGCGTCAGGGCGAAGGCGGCGCATCGTGCGGTTCTTTGGATCGGGTTCACGTGTCGTCTCCCTCGTTCAATGCCGTCGTGCGTGGCCGTGTTAACGGACGTTGTTGACGGTCGACATCATCTGATCGGATGTCTCGATGACCTTGGAATTCAGCTCGTAGGCCCGCTGGGCGGTGATCAGGTTGGTGATCTCCTGCACCGGGTCGACGTTCGAGCTTTCGACGAACCCTTGTTGCAGCTGACCAAAGCCGGCGGCACCCGGGACGCCTGTAGCGGCGGCGCCCGATGCCTGGGTCTCAAGCAACAGGTTGTTGCCGATGTTCTCGAGGCCGGCCGGATTCTGGAACGTGGCGAGCTGAAACTGGCCGACGTTCTGCTCGGCGATCTGGCCGTCGATCTGGGCGAACACCTGCCCTGATTCGTTGATTGTGACCGACAGGGTTTCGGCTGGGATGGAGATGCCCGGCTGTACGGTGTAGCCGTCAGTGGTCACGATCGTGCCGTCCTGGCGAAGCTGGAATGAGCCAGCGCGGGTGTACGCGGTCTGATTGTTCGGCAGCAGAATCTGGAAAAGGCCCTCGCCGCGGATCGCCAGGTCGAATTCGTTGTCGGTGCGCAGCAACGCGCCCTGTTCGTTGATCCGGTAGGTGGCGGCGGTCTTCACGCCGAGGCCGAGCTGAATGCCCGAGGGCACCGTTGTGCCGGCATCGGAGGAGCTGGTGCCGACCCGGCGTTGGTCCTGATACAGCAGATCCTGGAACTCCGCCCGCTGTCGTTTGAAGCCGGTGGTGTTCATGTTAGCGATGTTGTTCGAGATGACCTCGACATTGAGCTGTTGGGCTGCCATGCCGGTCGCGGCGATGTTCAAGGACTGCATTCTAGTCTCCCTGGTCGGGTGTTCAGCACCCGGTTCAGCTAGGTGTCGTTAGGCGCCCTGCATGGGGCGTGCCAAACGCTGCGTGGCTTCCTGTTGACGTTTGCTTTCGGAGTCGATCATCGACTTCACCGCGTCGTAGGACCGGTGAATGTTGATCATGTTCGTCATCTCGACGATCGGGTTGACGTTCGATGTCTCGATCACGCCCTGAGCCACTTTGCTGTTGGTGGCCGGCGTCGGAGCGACTTCGCTGGAGTACAGGCTGTTCCGATCCTTTTTCAGATCGAGAAGATTGTCGAATTCGACCACGCCAAGCTGACCGACCACCTCTTCGCCGAGGTTAATCGCGCCATCCTCACTCACCACGATGTCGTGGCTACCCGTCGGCACCACGATCGGATTTCCCTGGGTGTCGAGCACCGGAAAACCCTGCTGGGTGACGAGACGGTTGTTCTCGTCGAGCGTGAAGGTGCCGTTGCGGGTATATTTGGTGCCGGTGCCGTCGTCGACTTGGAAGTAACCGGGACCACGGATCGCCAGATCAAAGGTGTCGCCGGTGGTTTTCAAGTCACCTTCTTTGTAATCGGTGGCGGTGCCCTGATCGATCACAAAGGCCAGCTTGTCCGTGAAGCCGGCTTGCTCGGTATAGGTCTGATAGATCATCATTTCCTTCTTGAAACCGGTCGTGTCCATATTCGCGATGTTGTTCGCGACCACGGACATCTCACGGCGCAGGGCGGTCTGACGCGATAGGCCGATGTAAATTGAGTTTTCCATTGTTCACTCCAGTCTCTCGTCTCGCTTGATCGACGGTCGGTTCATGCCATCCGTCTTTGTTGTCGTTCAGCAAATGCACGAGGCGTGCCAGAATCCCGCCGCCCGGATCCGGGTGTTTGGGGTGCTAGAGCGCAGGCCGCCCGGCACATCTTGCCCGTCGACCCGGACGATCACGGCCTGCGAGCGAAAAGGCGGCGTGAAGCGGCTTTGACGCTCGGCGGCAAGGGGCCGGAAGCCGGGATCGAGCGTGGTGCTTTCGAAGTGACCGCTGTTCCGGTAGAATCAGGCGATTCGCCGCGTCACCCGCCGACGGTATCACCCTTGCAAGTCGGGCATTCCTTGCAAGCCGGGCATTTGAAGGTCGGGTTCGTGGGACATACATCGACAGAACGCGCCCGACGGAGTTGAGACATGGCCGAGGAAGCCCTCGACGAAGGTTTGGAAGACGACGGCTCGCCCGAACAAACCAAGGTGAGCGGCAGGCGTCTCATCATCTTTGCGGTAGCCATCTTGCTGCTGGTCATCGGCGGTGGCGTGGGGGCGGCGTTCATGCTTGGACTGTTCGGCGGTGAACCGCCGCCGGCCGCCGAAGAAGGTGTGGTACAACAAGCCGCACCGGTACAGCAGGATACCCGCGCGTTCTTCTTCGAGGTACCGGACCTGATCGTGAATCTGAACACCAGTGGACGGAAGTCGACGTTTCTCAAGATCAAGATCGCGCTCGAACTGGAGGGGTCGCAGGATGTGGACCGGATCAACGATGTGCTGCCGCGGATCGTCGACAACTTCCAGGTCTATTTGCGGGAACTACGGGTGGATGACCTGAACGGGTCCGCTGGTATGTATCGGTTGCGCGAAGAGTTGCTGCGGCGCGTCAATCTGGCGGCGCGACCGGTTAAGGTACGGGACGTGTTGTTCAAGGAAATGTTGGTGCAATAGGGCGAAAACCATGGCGACCGACGACGATCTCGCAGCCGAATGGGAGGCGATGGGCGACGAGGAGGAGGGCGACGAGGACGTCGGCTCTGCTCGTGTCCTAAATCAGGACGAGATCGACAGCCTGCTCGGCTTCGATGAGGAAGGGAGCGGCGACGGCGACACGTCCGGCATTCACGCCATCGTCAATTCGGCTCTGGTATCCTACGAACGCCTGCCGATGCTGGAGGTGGTGTTCGACCGGCTGGTTCGGATGATGTCCAACAGCTTGCGTAATTTTACCTCCGATAACGTCGAGGTCTCGCTCGATAACATCACCTCGATTCGCTTTGGCGATTATCTGAACTCGATCCCGCTGCCGGCGATGCTGTCGGTGTTCAAGGCCGAGGAGTGGGATAACTTCGGGTTGCTCGTGGTTGATTCGGCGCTCATTTATTCGATCGTCGACGTGCTTCTCGGTGGTCGGCGCGGCACCGCCGCGATGCGAATTGAGGGGCGGCCCTACACCACGATCGAGCGCAATCTGGTTGAGCGCATGGTCAGTGTTGTGTTGAGCGATCTTTCGGCGGCGTTCGATCCGTTGAGCCCGGTGACGTTCCGGTTCGACCGTCTCGAGACCAACCCGCGCTTCGCCACGATCGCCCGCCCGGCCAATGCGGCGGTGCTGGCGCGGCTGCGGATCGACATGGAAGATCGTGGTGGGCGGTTGGAGCTGATGCTGCCTTACGCCACGTTGGAGCCGGTGCGCGAACTGTTGCTCCAGATGTTCATGGGCGAGAAATTCGGCCGCGATTCGATCTGGGAAACCCATTTGGCGAACGAATTGTGGAACACGGAAGTCGAACTTGATGCGGTGCTGGATGAAGTCGTGATGTCGTTGAACGACGTGCTCAACTTGAAACCCGGCAGCCGGTTGCTCCTCAATGCCCAACCCGATTCGACGATCGATATGCGGTGCGGCAATGTCTCCCTGTTCAGTGGTAAGATGGGGCGGCGCAGCGGCAATATCGCGGTGCGCATCAGTCAACGCCTGCGAAAAATGTAGGAGGCGACCGCACGCATGGATGTCGCGCTGATTCTCGACGCTCTGCTGGTTGTGTTGCTGCTCGCGACGATCGTTTACGCGATTGTGTTGAACCGGCGATTGGGGTCGTTGCGAGCCAATCGCGGTGAGCTGGAGACGTTCGTTGCCCGGATGAACGAGGCGACGAGCCGCGCTGAGGCGAGCTTGAAGGGGATTCGCCAGGCGGCCGAGCAGGCACAGCGCAGTATCGACGCGCCGGCGCAGAAGGCTCAAGCGCTTCGCGACGAGTTGCTGTTCCTGATCGAAAGAGCCGATACCGTTGCCGAGCGGATGGCTGTGTCGCAAAGCGCCGGCACGGTGGGTGCGGGCAAGGCGCAAGCGGGCGGCATCGGTGCGGCGGCACCGCGGCGCGCGCCCAAGTCGCGCGACCGTACGACGCCAGCCGCCGAGGTACCGAGGGATGATCCGCCTTTGGACGAGGATGGCGAGGCGGTGCGCTCAAAGGCTGAGCGTGATTTGATGAACGCCTTGAGGAATGTGCGCTGACATGACCTATGATCAACGCGGCCGTCGAGTCGCTCCTTCAAGCAAGCTATCCGATGATCCCGCTCCATCGGAGCCAAACGCCGCCCGCCTCCCCATGGCGGCGACCCCCAATGCCGCGCGTCTGGCCCGTGGAAGCACCAATGCCGCACCGGTGACCCAGGTTGGAAAGCGGCGGTTTGGGATGCGAATTCTGCCGATCACGGCGTTCGTCGCGGCGCTGGTCTTAACCGTGAAAATTGGTGGCCTGTGGGATGCGCGGGAGCGGCTGCCGGCCGCTTTCGAGGTTGGCACGCCAGCCGGTGCGAAGCCGACGGAGGCCGAGCCGCCCACCCAACTTGCCGCCGCGGAAAAACCGGTGGCCGGGTCGGGCGCGACGATGGCCGGTGACGAGAAGCTGGATCCCTTCGCGCTCGGAAAGTCGCAAATCGAGCTGCTGCAGAGCTTGGCCGAACGGCGCAAGGAATTGGAAGAACGCGAGCGCGCGCTCGATCAGCGCGAGGGGCTGTTGGCGGCGGCCGAGCACCGGATCGAGCAGAAAATCGCCGAAATGACCAAAATCAAGGGCGAGATCGAGGCGCTGATCAAGAAATATGACGAACAGGAAGAGGCGCAGCTCAAGAGCGTCGTGAAAATTTACGAAACCATGAAACCAAAGGACGCCGCGCGCATTTTCGATGAGATGGACATGGACGTCCTGCTCCAAGTGATCAATCGCATGAAAGCCTCGAAAACGGCCCCCGTCCTGGCGAACATGTCACCGGCGCGGGCCAAGGAAATCACCACGAGAATTACCGAACGCCGCGAGATGCCGGATATTAATTAAGTGGAGATTGCTAGGATACTAGGACGGCAGGCAGCGCGGGAGTTTCTCGAACAGGCGGCAAATGATAACGAGCCACAGGATATTGAGCCGGAAAATGGGGACGAGCCACTATGACCAAAG
>JABMNR010000194.1 GCA_013203465.1 Alphaproteobacteria bacterium | reverse complement strand
TGGACGTCCGGGCGCTCTTGCTCGGCCGCGTGCCCGGTCTTTTTTTGTGCGTCAGACCGCGCTTGGTGAAGAAGTACCAGACCGTTGCCGCGCAGGCCCGCACCCCGCGCTCGGCCAACAAGTGCTCGGCGATCTCATGCAGCGCGATATCCTTGTCGGCGGACACCAAGCCGAGAATGAAGGCTTCGTGTGCATCCAGCTTCGAGCCCGGCGGCTGCCCCTGACGCGCCGGCTCAAGCGAGCCTTCGGCCCGCCACTGCTGGTGCCACTTGATCGCCGAGGATGGTGCCACCGAAAACCGCGCCGCCGCCGCCCGCGCCGACATACCGCCATCGATCGCGTCGACAACACGCTGGCGGAGCTCAATCCCGTACGGACGTACCATATCTGCCTCCCAAAACACCTGGAGACACTGAATCATGTGTGGAGCGCCGTGGGAATCCCCTTTTATGATTCGGTGTTCGCTAAAGTTGCTCTAGTGGGGCGATTGGCATCGCCCCGGCGAGCGCGGTATCATGTGATTGTGCGCCCAAACCCAGCGAGGGAGACGCGATCATGGTATCGATAGTTGGAACATCGGCCGACGAGACCCTTTTGGGTGCTGCTGGCCCGGATTTGATCTCTGGCGGCGCCGGCAATGATTCGATCACAAGCGGAGACGGTATCGATACCTTGGTGGGTGGCTCCGGCAACGACACCATCAAGGGTCAAGGCGATACCGACATCATTTACGGCAACCAAGGCGGGGACAGTCTAACCGGCGGCAGTGGTGACGATTCGATTTTTGGTGGTCAGGATTCCGATACAATTCTGGGCAGTAATGGGCACGATACGATCTTCGGCAACAACGCCGCCGATATCATTTCGGGCGGGAGCGAAAACGACCTGATCTATGGCAACCAGGGCAACGACTCGCTCAGTGGTGGCGCCGGTGACGATACGCTGTTCGGCGGCCAGGGAAACGACATTCTCTCGGGTGGCCTCGGCAACGATCTCATTTTCGGAAATCTGGGCGACGACTCGATCATCGGCGGCAACGGCAACGACATCCTGAACGGTGGTGCTGGCATTGACCGGTTCGTGTACACGGCCGGCTCCGACAGCGACACCATCTCCGGCTTCACCGCGGCCGACGATATCATCCGCCTTTCCTCGGGCGTGAACAGTTCCAGCATCACGTCCGCAGTGGCGGCGTTGACCGCGCTTACCGATTCCGGCTCGAACGTGATCCTCGATCTCGGGAGCAACAACAGCGTGACCCTGATCGGCGTCTCGAAAGCGAGCCTAAGCATCAGCAATTTCGAGATCTTCTGAGCCGCCTCAGTTCAACTGGTTGAGCAGGCCGACGCGCGGCCGCATATAGGCGGCGGCGTACATGACGTGCGGCTCCATCAGCATCGTGAACACGGGAGTGTATTGGTAGAACGCCTCGGCGATGATCAGCGATCGACCCATCCACCGCGACACCGGTAAAGCCGATCAGAGGGACGATCGAGCCGGCCAGCATCATCATGGCGGCGCCGCCGGTATCCCGCAAAAATCGCCGTGCGGCGCCCAGGTCGTGGTGTGAGCAAGATAGCGTGGTCATGGCGGGCCTCCTCCGATGCCGCCATCACGATGGCCCAGAGTCTCAATCCTTCTCCAGGGAATGATTCCAAGAAGTTATTGAATGGGAATCGCGGTAAAATGCCGGTGTTTTTTGATAAAATGCGGCGGATTCAGAGACACCTGGCCGGCCGAGCGATCGCAACGCGGTTACTCGGGGCTGGCGCTGTCCTGGCGCAGATAGACCAGCCAATAGACGCCGGCGACCAGGACCCCGCCACCAAACGCGTTCCCGAGGCTCACCACCACGAGGTTCATCGCGAAACCGGCCGGATCGGTTGGTGTGACGCCAACCAGGAACGCCACGGGAATCAGGTACATGTTGGCCACCGAGTGCTCGAACCCCATGGCGACGAAAGCCGTGATCGGCGGGATGATCGCCAGAATCTTGTCGGTCACGCTGCGCGCCGCGAAACACAGCCAAACCGCCAAGCATACCAGCACATTGCACAAGACGGCGCGGATCAGGCTTTCCAGAGGATCAAGGGCGAGCTTGCCGGTGGCGATCTGGCCGGCGGTCTCGGCAACCGTCCCATTCGCTGAATCGAGGACGCCGGACCCCGCCACCAAAACCGCCGTCGCCACGGCGCCAATCAGATTGCCGAGATAAACCAAGCCCCAATTACGCAACAACCGCGCGGACGTCACCTTGTGGTCGGCCCACGCCATAACGATCAGGCTGTTGCCGGTGAACAGCTCCGCGCCGCCGACCAACACCAGGATCAGGCCGAGGGAAAACGCCATGCCCGCGAGCAGGCGGGTTGGGCCATGGCCGAGCTCGCTGCCGGTCAGGACAACGGTATAGAGCAATCCGCCGAAAGCGATGAACACACCGGCCAGGATGCCAAGGGTGATGGTCTTCAACACCGGCATGTCAGCCTTGGCCACACCGACCGTCTCGACCAGTCGAGCGATGACCATCGGCGGATGGGCGTCCACGCTCACGCTTGGATCGTCGCTGTCGCGGTATCGGCTCATGGCTTTCCTTCGGGATGATCTGACCTCGGCGCAGTGCACCACGATCGGGTCCTATATCCAAGGCGGGGATAGGCCGACGCGGAAAGCGTCAGGTATTGCCGGGGACTGTGACCGGGTGGCTGCGCGTGCGAGACTGTTTGATCGCGGCCCGCGAAGCAGGGTGGTATTGGGCTGGGAGCGTCGCCGAAGACGAGGCACGGCGCCGCGCCCGAGATCAAACGCGCAAGATGTACTGCCAAGAAAGCGCATTGAACGATACTGGCGGTGTGGAAACGGTCTTTGTATTTCATGATTGCTGACATGAAGAGAACCGGGACGTGACCACGAGTCGCGACGAACGACCGTCGATCACACCGACCCCTGAGGACACCCTTGGCGTGTTCGCTGGGTTGGAGGAGGCGCTTATCGCCTGTGATCGGAGCGGGCGAATCCTCATTTGGAACCCGGCGGCCGAACGGTTGTTCGGACATGCGGCGGCGAGCGTGTTGGGCGCTGATTGCAGCCTGATTGAGCCGCCCGAGGCGCCGCGCCCATGGTGGGACGAGGTGCTGTCCGGCCGCCCCCGGAGGCTCCGGGCGACCCGTGTGACCTCGACCGGGCACCGTCTTTCCGTCGAGGTAACGGCCTCACCGATGCGCGGCGCGGACGGCGCGGTCATCGGCGTCAGCCAACTGTTCCGGCCTATCGAGAACACGACCGGCGCACGTCTGCTCGATCTTGCCGAGGACATGGCCCATGTCGGCCATTGGCGGGTCGATTTGGCGACCCGTGAGGTGACGTGGTCGGATGAGGTTTACCGGATTCACGATCTCGACCCGGCAACCGTGACACCGACCTTGGACATGGCCATAGACGTCTATCACCCGGATGACCGGGACCGGGTTGCGGGACTGGTTGAGGCCGCGATGGAACAAGGCGACCCGTTCGCATTCGAAGCTCGGATCCTCCGGCCGTCGGGCGAGATACGTCGGGTGATGTCCCAGGGTGTGGTGGAAACCGGTCCCACGGGAAATGCGGTGGCCATCACCGGCGTTTTCCAGGACGTCACCGAACAGATGGACCGCGAGGCTGCGATCGCCGCTCGCGATCGCGCCAACCGTATTCTACGCCAGGCGATCGACGCCATTGATGACGCGATCTCGATCTATGACGAGGAAGATCGATTCGTTCTAGCCAATCACAAGTATTTCGACCTTTACCCGTATTTACGGGAGACGCCGGACTTGCCCGGCAAGACCTTCGAGGACGTTCTGCGCATTAGTCTGGCGCACCAAGTCGTCCAATCCGGCAACGCGCTCGACGACCCGGAAGGCTATGTCGCTCGGCGTATGGAGGATCGCCGCCGTGGCCGCGGCATGCCGGACCGCCAACACTCGGATGGCCGCTGGTATCTGATCAAGGAGAACAAATCGGTCGGCGGCTACACCATCACCACCCGGATGGACATCACGGACCGCAAGGTGGTCGAGCAGAAGCTGGCGAACACGTCCTTGGTTCTTCAGGCGATCCTCGACACCATGCCGAGTCCGCTTGTGGCGTTCGATCGTGGCAATCGTCTGGTGGCCTGGAACAGCGGCTTCGCCGACTTGGTGCGGATCGATCCGGCAAAGTTGCTGCGTGGCCGCCCCCTGGTCGGCCTATCGAAGGAAATCCTGCGCCTCACTCCGTCCACCGAGGCAGGCATCAAGCGGATGTTCCGGGCGATACGTAGCCAGGAGTCGGTCGAGTTCGAATGGCGGCGGGACGACGATCAGATCTTCTTCGTCACGGGCCGACCAGTAGCCGACGGTGGCTACCTGTCGATGTGGCGCAACGTCACCGCTGAGCGGCGCGCCCAGGCGATGATCCGCGAGACCCAGCAGCGCCTGATCGACGCGATCGAAACCATGTCCGAAGCCTTCGCGCTGTTCGACAAGAACGATGTTCTGGTGTTGTGCAATTCACGCTATCAAACGATCTACCCGGAAAGTGAGCGCTATATCAACATTGGCGCCACCTTCGAGGAAATCGTCTATGCCGCTGTTCGATCGGGCTATTTTCCAGAGGCCGTGGGGCGTGAGGATGAGTGGGCCGAGGAGCGTCTCTCCGTTCACAGGAATCCGCTAGGCCACCCAATCGAGCAGCCGCTCGCCGATGGCCGTGTGTTGTTGATCAGTGACTACCGCACCAAGGAAGGCGGCACCGTTAGTCTTCGAGCCGATATAACCGAGCGGATTCGCACCGAGAACGAGCTGCGCAGCGCCCGCGACGGGTTGGTTGAACAGGCCCGATCGCTTCGCGCGTTGGCGGACGAGATCGACGCGGCGCGGCGCCGCGCCGAGGAGGCGGGTGAGGCTAAGTCACGGTTCCTGGCGACCATGAGCCACGAGTTGCGCACGCCGATGACCGGGTTGCTCGGCATGATCGAGCTGCTGTCGCGTACCGATCTGGATGATGATCAACGGGGCTCCGTGCGCACGATGCGAAGCTCCGCCGAAACATTGCTCGCGCTGCTGAACGATATCCTCGACTTCTCCAAGCTCGAAGCCGGCAAGGTCCAGCTTGAGGCCATCCCGTTCTCGCCATCCCGCGTGATGCGTGATGTCATCCAACTGTTTCAAGGCCAGTCCTCGAAAAAGGGGCTGATCCTGAAGAGTGAGCTCGACCCATCCTTGCCGCTGGTGTTGACCGGTGATCCGCTCCGACTCAAGCAGATCCTGTCGAACCTGATCTCCAACGCCATCAAGTTCACCGCCGACGGGTCGATCGTCGTGCGGCTGGCTTCGGAAAGCTGTCCGGGCGACATGTTGCGGATTACCGGCTCGGTCACGGACACGGGCCAAGGCATCTCGCCAGAGGTGCAAGACGATCTGTTCCGGGCGTTTGAACAGGGCGATACATCGACCACCCGGCGGTTCGGCGGCACCGGGCTCGGGTTGGCGATCTGCCGGCGGTTGGTTGAGGGTATGGGCGGGGAGATTAGTGTCGAATCTCGGTTGGGCGAGGGGGCAACCTTCCGGTTTTCGGTGCTGATGGCGCCGGCGCGCAACGTCACGCTGCCCAGCGAGGATGACGAGGCAGCTGCGAGCATGGGCAACGCCTTGATGACGCGGATGCCGCCGGTGCGCATTCTTCTGGCCGAGGATAACGATGTGAACCGGATGCTGATCTCCAAGATTCTGGCGCAGTCCGGCCACCGGGTAACCGAAGCGGTCGACGGACTCGAGGCGCTGGAGGCGGTGCGTCGCGGCACCTATGATTTGGTGCTGATGGACATGCAGATGCCGGTGATGGATGGGTTGGAGGCGACCCGCGCGATCCGCGCCCTGCCGCCGCCCGGCAACGCGACGCCCGTGGTTGCGCTGACGGCGGATGCGCTGGCCGAGCATCGTGAGCGTTATCTCGGCGCCGGCGTCGATGAGGTGCTGACCAAACCGGTCGACTGGCGCCAACTCGACCGGACAATGTTGCGGATGCTAGGACTGTCGGAGGCACCGGATGGGCCACGGCCCCCGGTTCAGCCCGAACGAGCGGCGCCAATCGACTCCCTGCCGGCGTTCGATCGGGATCGATTGCACGAGGCGGTGGGATCGCTGCCGCCCAAGCGCGCGGCGTCGATGGTGTTGCTGGTGCCGGAGGAGGCGCGGTTGCGTGCCGATGATTTGGTCGCCGCGATCGAAACCGGCGATCTGCCGGCCGCACGCCGCGCGGCTCATACCATCAAGGGGTTGGCCGCGAATTTCGGCGCCACGCGGTTGCAGGCGGCGGCGATGGTGGCGGAAGCCGCTTGCGGCTCGGTCGAAGCGCTGCGCGCCGTGTTGCCGGTGATGTTGGAGGCGGTCGCGGACGTCGAAATCGAGACACAACGAATCGTCGAGATGCTTAACAACCGTGACTGACGTCGCGGGGTTACACTGCTAGGATGCTTGAAGGGCTAGCGGAGACGGTCATGGACGCCGAGTTCGAGGATTTAGCCGTCCTGGTCGTCGATGACGACCGGGCGAGCCGTGCGCTTACGATGTCGCTCTGCGAGTCGATTGGCGCGGTCGAGGTGCAGCAGGCGCGAAGCGGCTTCGAGGCGTTGGAACTGCTGCGGCGGTTTACCCCCGACATCATCATCTCCGACCTGGTCATGGAAGAAATGGACGGTATCGGGTTCACGCGGCGGATTCGCTCTCATCCGGAATCGCCGAACCCCTACGTTCCGATCATCCTGCTGACGGGCCACGCCGATCGTCGTACGGTGTTCGAGGCGCGCGACGCCGGCGTCAATGCGTTCCTCGCCAAGCCAGTGTCCATGAACAGCCTGCAGAAAAAGATCGCGGTCGTGCTGGCGGAACCGCGTGAATTCATCCGCACCGAGGATTACGTCGGCCCTGACCGGCGCCGGCAGGACCGGCCCTTGGACGGCCGCCTGGACCGCCGTCGGGAAGATTGAAGGATGTCAGAGCGTTTCGGCTGGCCGCGTGAGCCGAAGCACCACGATGCGGCCACGGCGTGATTGGGTCACGCCAACGCGTGTCCAGCCACGGGATCGGGCGAAGAGATTTTCACGATCGGTCGATACATACAACTCGGCATGTCCGAAGCGCCATGCGGCGGTTTCGATCGCTGCGACGAGTTGACTGCCCACGCCATGCCGGCGGTGGCGCGGGCTAACCAAGAGGGCGGCAAGCCAAGGCCCGGGGAACCGGTCCGATCCGATGGATTCCGCCTTGAGGGAGGCGGTGCCGAGGACCCGGCGTTCGGCGTCCAGGGCCACGACCGAATAGGGCAATACACCGTCGTCACGGCATGCTCTCAGGTCGGATTCGGCATCCCCTGGCCCATCGGGGCCATAGTAGGACGCCCACTCTTCGACGAACCAGCGAGCGAGCACCGGTATCGTCGGCGGCGCGCGGGTTAGGGAGATGATCTGACAATCCAGCCGGTTCACGAATCCCCGTGGGTGATGGTTGCGGTCGCGGCGTTGAGCCAGGCCCGTTCGCCCGCATCGAGTGATGGGGCGACCATGGTCCGCACCCGGGCGTGATATGCGTCGAGCCAGGCGACCTCCTCGAAGTTCAGCAGACTCGGCTCGATCAACCGACGGTCGATCGGCGCGAAGGTCAGCGTCTCGAATGACAGCATCGACCGCCCAGTGTCGGGCATGGGGTCGCTCTCGACCGCCAGGATCAGATTTTCGATCCGGATGCCATAGCCGTCGGGTTTGTAGTAGCCGGGCTCGTTCGACAGGATCATCCCCGGCTCGATCGGCACCCGGCTGATGCTGGAGATGCGCTGCGGGCCCTCATGCACGCCAAGGAATGCGCCGACCCCATGACCGGTGCCATGATCGAAATCCAACCCCTCCTTCCAGAGGAATTGCCGCGCCAGGGCGTCGATCTGGCCGCCGGTGGTGCCGGCCGGGAACCGGGCGGTGGCGATGGCGATATGGCCTTTCAGCACCAGTGTGAACCGCTCGCGCATTTCCTGGCTGGGGGCGCCGATGGCGACGGTTCGGGTAATGTCGGTGGTGCCGTCCAGGTATTGCGCACCGGAATCGATCAGATACAGCGACCCGTCTTCCAAGGACAGGTCGGTCGCTGCGGTGACGCGGTAGTGCACGATGGCGCCATTGGTGCCGAAGCCGGAAATCGACGAAAAGCTGGGACCGCGCCAGCGCTCGCCGCGTGACCGGAAACCCTCCAGCGCTTCGACCGCGCGCGCTTCGGTGACGGACCCGTCCAAGGCCGTGTCGTCGATCCACTTCAGGAACCGCGCCACGGCGGTCGCGTCACGCCGATGCGCGGCACGCGTGCCGGCAAGTTCTACGGCATTTTTCCGCGCCCTCGGCAGAACGCATGGATCGGGCGCGTGCTGAATGTTGGCGCCTGCCGCGACCAGCCGGGTTCGAAGCCAATCGGTGGCGCTGTCGGGATCGATCGTCACGGTGGCGCCGGCGGTCCCTAGCGCGTCCAACGCCTCGCCGATCGCGTCGAACGGCTTGAGCGCCACCTGGTTGCCAAGCGCCGTCCGTGTTTCGGTATCCAGCTTGGCGGGGTCGATGAACAGCTCGACCGTGCCGTCACGACTCACGGTGGCGTAGGCCAGCGGCAGCGGTGTGTAGGGCACGTCCCGACCACGGATGTTGAGCAGCCATGCTATCGACTCAGGCTGGTTCAGCACCGTGGCGTCGGCGCCGGTCTCAGCCAGCGCGGCCGCGATCCGAGCGCGTTTATGTGCGGCGTCCACCCCGGTGAAGGCGACATCCAGGACCTCGACTGGACCAAGCGGCGCGGGCGGACGATCCGTCCACAACGCGTCGATCGGGTTTGGGTCGAGCGTCACCAAACTGCCGCCGCTCGCGCCCGCCGCGTCCGTCAAAGCCTCGATCTGGCGGACCGAATGCAGGCGCGGATCATAGCCGAGCCGGCGGCCTGTCAGGGCCTCGCGGAGAAAGGCGGCTGGCGGGGTGCGGATCAAATGCCGAACCTCCCAGCGCGACGGATCGGCCTGCTGCCCGGCTTGCAGGGTGTACCGTCCATCAACGAACAGGATGGCCGTGTCGGGCAACACGACGGCGGTGCCGGCGGAACCGGTGAACCCGGTCAACCAGGCCAACCGCTGCGCGCCATCGGGCAGGTATTCGCCTTGATGCTCATCGGCGCGCGGCAGGATGAACCCGTCGACCCCTTGTGTTGTCAGCGCCGCCCGCAACCGGTCGAGCCGGGACGCATCCGGTGTCAGTGGTGTCGGCCGCAGCCAGTCGCGCGCCTCGGACAGCGCGGCCAGCGTATCGGCATCGGCGCCTGGCGCGATGAGCCGTACCCACGCGTCGGCCGGATAGGGGTTGGGCGACGCGGCGATACGGGTCAGACGGCTGCGAAGATCGGCCGGTGTGCCGGCGATTCCCGCGGACGCGATCAAGGCGGCAAGGGCGTCGTCGTCGGTGGGATCGACGGTCATGGATGGCTCCTCGATAGGACCTGGTGAATCCGACGCGGCTCGGCCGCGAAGTCAAGCGGTACGTGGATGTTTTCCCTCTCGACCGATCGGAGAGCGTGGCCCACAGTCCGGTTTTCGATCGCGACGCGGCGAGGGGTTGGGTATCACCGACCGTGCTGGAGGGGAAATGACAGCGCAGATGGGCTCGGAGCCGGCGACGGGCACACGTCGCGGCGGCCGGCGAGGCCGACACGGTGGGGGGGATCGGGACGGCGCGGCTCCACGGTTGGAACAACCGGCGTTTCGCCGGCTGCGCAATCCGTACCCGCCGATGCGAATGGTGTCCGATGACGAGGTGGAGGCGATTCACAACGCGTCGCTGACTGTGTTAGAGGAGATCGGGATCGATTTTCTGCTGCCCGAGGCGCGGGATCGGCTGAAGGCCGCCGGTGCATCGCTCGACGGTGAGCGGGTGCGCATGGAACGGGGTTTCATCGAGCACCATCTCGCGACCGTGCCCGGCAGCTTCACGCTGCACGCGCGTGACACGAACAAGAACGTTGGGATCGGTGGCGACGAGGTTGTGGTCTGCCAGGTCGCGAGCACGCCGAACGTCTCGGACCTCGCCGGCGGACGTCGGGTCGGCAATCACGAGGACTATCGCCGGCTGATCAAACTCGGCCATCAACTGAACGCGATCCATATCTTCGGCGGCTACCCGACCGAGCCGATCGACCTGCATGCCTCGATTCGGCATCTGGAGGCACTGCGGGATATCGTGCTGTTGTCCGACAAGGGGTTCCACGCCTACTCGCTGGGTCGGGAGCGGATCGAGGACGCCATCGAGATCGCCCGCATTGCCCGAGGCGTCGACCGCGCCACGTTGGAGCGCGAGCCGAGCGTGTTCTCGGTTATCAACTCCTCGTCGCCGCTTCGGTTCGACCTGCCGATGCTGCAAGGGGTGATCGCGCTTGCCGAGGCCGGGCAGCCCAGCGTGATCACGCCGTTCACCCTGGCGGGGGCGATGGCGCCGGTGACGCTGGCTGGAGCCTTGGTCGAACAGAACGCCGAAGCCTTGGCCGGTATCGCGTTCAGCCAGGTGGTCAAGGCCGGCGCCCCGGTGGTGTATGGCGGCTTTACCTCGAACGTCGACATGAAATCCGGCGCGCCGGCGTTCGGTACTCCGGAATACATGAAGGCGGCGATCGCCGGCGGCCAGTTGGCCCGGCGCTATGGCATTCCCTATCGCTCGTCGAACGCCAACGCGGCCAACACGGTCGATGCGCAGTCGGCGTGGGAGAGCGTGTTCTCGCTCTGGGGCGCGATCATGGGCGGGGTCAACATCTTGAAGCACGGTTGCGGCTGGCTCGAAGGCGGGTTGTGCTGCTCCTACGAGAAGATGGTCATCGACGCCGATCTGCTGGGCATGGTCGGTGAGTTTCTCACCCCACTCGTGGTGGACGACGCCAGCCTTGCGCTGGACGCGATCCGTGACGTCGGGCCGGGCGGGCATTTCTTCGGCACCGCCCATACCCAGGATCGCTACAAGACGGCGTTCTTCGCGCCCATGGTCTCCGACTGGCGCAACTTCGAGGCGTGGCAGGAGGTTGGATCGCCCGATGCCTACAGCCGGGCGGCCGGGCTGGTCGAACGCTTGTTGGCCGAGTACGAGCCGCCGGCAATCGATCCGGCCATACGCGACGAGCTGGACACCTTCGTGGCGAAGCGGATTGAGGAAGGCGGCGCGCCCACGGATTTCTGAGCGCCGCACCTCTCATGCAGAGCGTACTTCTGCCCAGACCGAGATCAGCGCCTCAGGGAATCCTTTCATCGACGCAAACCCTGACATAACATTATTGACGATACGAATATCGATCCGCATCATCGATCGATCATACGGCTATAAGGCCGTAAATCTCTGAAAATAAACTTAATACAAAATAAAACTCCGGGAGGTTCCAAGTAATGCATCCGATCTTCTCCAAATTAACCGGCTCGGCGATGGTGGTCGCTCTCGCCGGGTTCACGATGGTCTCAGCAGCACAAGCGGAGAAAATCACTCTGCATGGCGCCAGTCAATTTGACGAAAAACATGCGTTTACGCGGTTAATGCGCAAGTTTGAGCAGTTGACCAGGCTATACTACAGCGGCGACGATGAACTTGAATTCATCATGCATTTGAACAGCGAGCTTGGTCTCGAAAAAGACTATGTCGCGTACATGAACCAGGGGCTGTCGGTTGACTACGCCGTTGCTTCACCTTCGCACATGTCTACTTTTTCGAAGCTGGCCACGGTGCTTGATCCACCGATGCTTTATCGCGACGCCGGGCATTGGAGCAAGGTTCTGTCCGGTGATGTGTTGCAACCCGTCGTCGATGATATCTACAAGCGCGCCGACATTCTGTTGCTGGGCTACGGCGGCGGCGGTATTCGCCATCTGATCGTTAACAAGCCCGTGACTAATATGGCTGAAATCAAGAACGTGCCGATCCGGGTGATGGGCGCGCCGATTCAGACAAAACTATTCGACGCCTTTGGCATGTCTCCCAACGTCATCGCGTATTCGGAAGTTTACAACGCGATTCAAACGGGTGTTATCGATGCGGCCGAAAACGAAGCCGCCGGTATCCGTCAGATGAAGTTCTATGAAGTCGGCCCGAACATTTCGCTGACCGCCCATTCGATCACGGTCCGTCCGCTGGCGTTCAGCGGTAAGACGCTCCGCCGTCTGCCGGAGGATCTGCAAGCCGCGATCATCCAGGCGGGTAAGGATGCGGGAACCTACGGGCGGGTCATCGAGCTGACCGAAGGCCAAGGCATCATGAAGGAAATGGAGGATAGCGGGAAACTGAAAACGGTCATGTTCACCGAGCGTGAAAAGCTGATCGCCGCCGCGACTCCCGTCTTGAAGGACTACTTCAAGGAAGTCGGCGCCGCTGATCTGTACGATGCGATTCAGGCCGTAAAGTAAGCCGGATACCCCGCACGCCTCTGGGTTCGCACAACAAGGCCGGTGGCCCGGTGGGTCGCCGGCCTATTCGTGTGATGTTGCCGTATCTTTAGGTAGTTACATGCGCATGATGCCATGATGAAAAAAATTCTCGATCGATACTATGCGCTGCTCAAGCTCGTGCTGACGATTTTGATCGGGGTCCTGATCGTTCCGGTAACGATGCAGATATTCGCCCGCTACATCGGGTTTATCCCACGCTATGTCTGGACCGAGGAGTTGGCGCGGTTCTGCTTTATCTGGATCATCCTCATCGGCGCCATGATCGCCATGCGCGAGAACGAACACTTTACCGTCGACCTGTTGCCGACGCCCAAGACCAATCGCGGCAAAGCCATCTCACTCATGTTTGTCGACCTCATGACATTCACTTTGGCGGTTGTCTTCGTTGCGTGGGGGTGGCCGTTGGTTGAGTTCGGTTTGTTGCAAACGTCTGAAATGGCCGAGTTGCCGATGGTCTTTATTTACGCCGCCTGGCCGATAACCGGCGTGACGTGGATTTTGTTTCTGGCGGAACGCGCCGCCAATCACATCAAGCTGTTTCGGAGTGACGCCTCATGATGGCTTGGGAGGTCGCGGCGATTTTATTCCCGCTTTTCATCGTTCTTGTCGTCCTGCGCGTGCCCGTGGCCATAGCGCTCGGATTGTCATGCATCCCTGTGTTTTTGATTGAGGAACGATTGACGCCGTTTCTGCTGATGAACGAGATGTTCAAGTCATACAACTCGTTCCTGCTGCTGGCCGTTCCGTTCTTCCTGCTTGCCGCCAACATCATGAACGCCGCCGGTATCACCGATCGGCTGGTCCAGCTGTCGCGGGCCATGGTCGGCCATTTGCCGGGTGGTTTGGGGCACGTCAACGTCGTCGTCAGCATGCTGTTCGCCGGGATCTCCGGGTCGTCGACGGCGGATGCGGCGGGGATCGGCTCGTTGTTGATCCCGCAAATGAAAAAACAAGGCTATTCCAGCAGTTTCTCGGTGGCGATCACGGCGTGCTCCTCGGTCATGGGGGTGGTCATCCCGCCCAGTATCCTGATGGTCGTCTGGGGTGGGTTGATGTCGGTGTCCATCGGCGGGCTTTTTCTAGCGGGCGTGATCCCGGGCATCCTGATCGCCGGATCACAGATGCTGGCGGTGTACGTTTTCGCTAAAATCTATGACTACCCGATGTACACCCGGTCGTCGCTCAAGGGGTTTCTGATCGCGCTGTTCCATGCGCTGCCGCCGTTGATGACACCGTTGATTATCGTGGGGGGGATCGTCGGCGGGTTTTTCACCCCGACCGAAGCGTCCGTCATCGCGGTGCTCTATTCCGTGGTGTTGGGAGGGCTGTTCTACCGAACGATCGGGGTCCACAACATCCCATCGATCCTGTTCAATTCCGCCAAGTTCGCCGCGATGTCGCTGTTCTGCATCGGCACGGCGTCGGCGTTCGGCTGGCTGTTGGCGTACTTCAAGATACCTTTGGCCGTGGTGGATTTCTTGCAGCCTTTCGGTGTCGGGTCGATCAGCACCGGATTGATCGTCGCGGGGTCATTTTTGCTGATCGGCATGTTCATCGACGCTATTCCGGCGATTATCATTCTCGGCACCGTTCTGTGGCCATTGGCCGAGACGTCCCATATGCACCCGATTCATTTTGCCATCATCGGGGTTATTTCCTTGGCCTTTGGCCTGGTGACGCCGCCCTATGGGCTGTGCCTTTTGATTGCGTGCAAGATCGGCGATCTAGAGGTCAAACATGCGTTGCGCGATGTCGCGATTGTTCTGATGCCGATGCTCGTCGTCCTGTTGGTTGTCATCTTTTTCCCGGAGCTGATCCTGGCGCTGCCGAAAATGCTGATGGCGAAGTTCATCTGAGGGCGGTGTCCGCCGCCGCGATGCCTGGAATTGGCATGAGGTGGGTCGTGCTGTTTTCCACCTGGGCGTTCAGTCGTTCCGCCGGATCGTCTTCATGATCGGCGCCGCCCCAAGCGAGGCGACGATGGCGAGACCGGTCAGCCCGAAGGTCTTGAACGTGACCCACCCATCGGTCGACAGGTTGCGCCAGGCGATCTCGTTGACCACCGCCATCACCACGAACACCGCCGACCAATAGAGCGTCAGATTGCGCCAGCCGCGATCGTCAAGCTCCAGGATCGAGCCAAGCGCCATCTTGAGAAAATAGCGCCTCAAGGCGAGACCGATCAGCAGAGCGCTGGCGAACAACAGGCTCGCCACCGTCGGCTTGATCTTCAGGAAGATGGCGTCGTCGAAGATCAGGGTGAGGCCGCCGAAGATCGATACCAGCACCGCCCCCACCACCGGGATCCACGGCACCCGCCCTTCCTTGGCCATCGCGTAGGTGACGGCGGCGACCGTCGCGATCACCAGCACCGCCGTCGCCGACATGATGCCGTAGAGCAGGTTGGCCGCGAAGAACAGCAACAGCGGGCCGAACTCGGTTAGCGCCTTGGTACGGGTCATTCGAGGGTCCTCACGCGGCTTGGCGCCGATCGGTCAGCACATGGGCGGCGCCGGCCCGTAGTATGTCCGGGCCGGCGTCGTGGTGATGCATGGTCTCGGACAGATGCCGCCGCCACGCCCGGGCGCCGGGCAGGCCTTGGAATAGACCGAGCATGTGGCGGGCGATCGCCCTGATCGGCGTGCCGTCATCGCGCGCCATGCGCGCCGCGTACTCGGTCATCGCCTCGACCACATCGTGGCGGTCGAGGGCACGCCGCGGCGCGCCAAGGAACCGGTGATCCACCTCGGCCAGAAGCCACGGTGTCTGGTAGGCCGCCCGTCCCAGCATGACGCCATCGAGCGCACCGCGCGCGGCGACCGCCTGATCCAGGTCGCCAAGCCCACCGTTCAGGATCACTTCCAGGTCCGGCCGTTCCGTCTTCAGCCGAGTGACCCGGTCATAGTCGAGCGGCGGCACATCGCGGTTTTCCTTCGGCGACAATCCGCTCAACCAAGCTTTACGGGCGTGCACGATCACCGTCCGGCACCCGGCGTCGATCACCGCGTCGACCAGCGCGTCGAGCGCCGGCCCCGGGTCCTGATCGTCGACGCCGATCCGGCATTTCACGGTCACCGGGATCGACACCGCCTTGGTCATGGCGGCAACCACCGCGCCCACGGTCTCGGGTTCGCGCATCAGGCATGCACCGAAGGCGCCGGATTGAACTCTGTCCGATGGACAGCCGACGTTGACGTTGACCTCGTCATAACCAAAACCCTCGGCGATCCGCGCCGCCTCGGCCATCGCCTCGGGATCGGAACCGCCGAGTTGCACCGCCACCGGGTGCTCACCCTCGGAAAACCGCAGCAACCGATCGCGCGGCCCGAAGCGAACCGCGTCGGCCGTCGCCATCTCGGTATAGAGCAACGCCCGGCGCGTCAGCAGCCGATGGAACACCCGGCAATGCCGGTCGGTCCATTCCATCATCGGAGCGATGCAAAAACGGTGATCGATATGGGTCATCGTTAGCCAAATGCCGCGGTCAGTAACATTCCGGCGCAATCTGGGGGTTTCGCGCCGTGAATGCAAATATCGTCAGGCGGAAAACGCCGATGGCCGCCGCGCACCGCGTGCCACCAGATCAGCCCACTAGAGACGGATTCACAACGTAATCTGAATCACATCGTAATCCAGATTACGTTGATCGTGCTCTAGTAGCATAACGTACGGGGAAAGTTGGTCAGGCGGGCGTACCCATCGTCCGTTATGATGATCGATTCCGAGACTCCAAAGCCATCGACCAGCAGATAGGTATGGAAGGTCATGCCCGGTGCGAAGGTCCAGGTGCAACCGGGCGTCGCTTCAAGCGGCTCGCCGCCGGATGGGCGCAGGATCAGGCCAATCGAATAGAAGGTCTTGTTGCTGTACGTGTCCGTCAAACCCGATGCCAGGATACCATGGCGGTAAAGGCGGTCCGCCTCGGCGGCCGGCATGCCGGGGGCGACCGCCGCAAGGGCGCGATCCTGCACCGCGATCAAGATGTCGGCGCGGCGGCGGTCGTCGTCATCGGCCGCGCCGATCTTCAAGGTGCGCATGAAGCGGGCGTGGTAGTTGCGTACGCTCGGCGTGCATTCGAGTTGCAAGGTGTCGCCGGGCTGCAACACCCGATCGCTGTAGCCGCCGTGCAGATGCCGGGCGCGCGGGCCCGACGACATCACCCCGGGCCCCGGCTCGTCACTGCCGGCCGAGACCATCGCCGCACATACCGCCGCCGCCACGTCGCGCTCCCGGACGTTCGCCTTGGCGGTTGCCAGGCCCGCCGCCATGCCGGCCTCGGCGGCCTTGCCGGCACGCCGTTGATAAGCAATTTCAGCGGGCGATTTAATCAGACGCATCCCGGCGACCAAGGTTCCAACATCCTGGAACACGGCGCGCGGCAAGGCCGCCTGCAGGGCGGCGAAGCGGGCGGCCGTCAAATGCCAGGCATTCAGCTCGATGGCGAATGCCGCATCGCCTGCAACCGCCTCGGTGATGGCGGCGGCGGCGACCGCCATCTGGTCGTCGCCATCGGCCCAGCAGACACATCGTTCGTAAGGCGAGCGCAGGTTGACGTAGAACGCCGACTGATCACGGCAGACGATGGTCGGATCCCCGTCAGCCGGCACGATGACGAACTGGAACGCCCCATAGGCGCGGGTGTAATACCCGGTTAGCCAAGTGAGACTTTCAGCCTGGAAGCCGAGAAACGCATCCAGTTCCCGTTCGCGCAAGGCGACCTGCAACCGGCCGATACGGCCAGCGAACTCGTCACGGGAAAACCAAAGCTCTTTATCCATCAACACCGGTTTCGATGCGACAGAGGTCGGTGAAATTAGCCAACAATGTCTTCGCGTTCGGCACATCGTCGGCGGCGGAAATCAGGTTATCGACATCGACGCCATCCGCTTCCAGACGGTCGCGACGGGCCCCAAACCAAGCCGGCGCGGCGGCGCGGGTAACCTCGGGGTGGCCCTGGAT
>JABMNR010000193.1 GCA_013203465.1 Alphaproteobacteria bacterium | reverse complement strand
GCTTCACCCTCTGGGTTCCGCATCTTACCCGCCCTCCAACCAACCCAACATACTGATATGTATACCACAATCGCACAGTGCTGGCGTCAAATGAACGGTGCACATGGGAAATCCGGGTTTGATCTCGTTCAGGAAAACTCTAGGGGAAGAAAGTATCGCGCGGTAGATGAAATTTGAAATTTTCCGAACTCGCACGCGGCTGTGAGGCGAGCTTGTCGGCGGACACTTTGGGGTTTTCGTAACCGCAAACATAAAGGCCGGGCTTTAGGTCGCGGGCACCACCATCTCCCGCCAATCCTGGGCCAGTATCAGTGCTGGCTCGGTCACCGCCTGAAGCGCCTCCAGGGTGAGGCCGGGCGCCATTTCGCGCACCACCAACCCCCTTGGCTCGACGTCAATCAACGCCAGATCGGTGAAGATTCGTTTCACCACCCCCTTGGCGGTGAGCGGCAGCCGGCAGGCGTTCACGATCTTCGGCTCACCCTTCTTGGTGACGTGATCGGTCAACACCCAGATCGCCTTGGCGCCGGCGGCGAGATCCATCGCGCCGCCGACACCCGGCGGAAACCGCCGATCGGCGGTCGTCCAGTTCGCCAGATCGCCGTTCGCCGCCACTTCGAACGCACCCAGCAACGCAAGGTCAAGATGTCCGCCCCGGATCATGACAAAAGCGTCGGAGTGCACGAAGTACGCCCCGCCCGGCAGCAGGGTGACGTACTCCTTCGACGCGTTGATCAGATCGCGATCGCGATCTTTCTCCGCCGGCGCGGGCCCAACACCCAGAATCCCGTTTTCGCTGTGCAGAACGATCTCGCGGCCCGCCGGCATCACGTTCGCCGCAAGCGTCGGAATGCCAATGCCCAGATTTACGTAACTGCCGTCGGGGATCATCGCGGCGGCGCGGCGGGCGATGTCCAGGCGCGACAGTTTAGTGACGCTCTCAGCCAGGGCGGTGCTCATATGTCCCACTCCCGCTCATTGTCCATCAGGGTAACCCGGTCGACGAAGATCGACGGCGTGACGATCACCTCCGGGTCGAGCAACCCGAGCGGCACGATCTCACGCACCTGCACGACGGTGAGATCGGCCGCCATGGCCATGACCGGGCCGAAGTTCCGTCCCGCCTTCGCATAGACCAGATTGCCCCAGCGGTCGGCGGCCTGCGCCTGCACCAGCGCCACATCGGCGCGCAGCGGCGTCTCAAGCACATACTCGCGGCCGTCGATCATCCGGATCTCCTTACCCGCTGCCAACTCGGTCCCGGCACCGGTCGGGGTGAAGAACCCGCCGATGCCGGCGCCGGCCGCGCGCATACGCTCCGACAGCGTGCCCTGGGGCACCAGCTCCAACTCGATCTCGCCCGCGGCATAACGCGCATCGAATAGGTCGGAGCCCTTGGAGCGTGGGTAGCTGCAGATGATCCGGCGCACCCGGCCGCTGCCGATCAGCGCCGCCAACCCGTCGGTCCCGGTGCCGGCGTTGTTGCTGATCACCGTCAGATCCGTAGCGCCCAAATCCAACACCCCTTGGATCAGGTCGTTCGGCACCCCGGCAAAGCCGAAGCCGGAGATCATGATGGTCATGCCGCTGGAAATACCGCTCACCGCCTCGGCGACGCTGGGCACGATCTTGTCGATAGGCATCGGACGACCCGGTTGTTGAACAGATCGCTCAACATACCCAAAGCCGGGCGCGTGTCGACACCCGCCGAAGCCGACGGCCATGACAACGCCACGCTGGACGTCCGGACCGCCGCATGGTTCCGTGTTCGGGATGCTTGAGATCGCCATTGTCGCCTTCACTACCTTTTTCGCGACCGTCGGCCCACCCGACGTGGCCGCGCTGTTCGCCGGGCTGACCCACGACAAGACGGTCGCCGAACGCCGGGCCATGGCGCTCAAGGGCACGCTGATCGGCGGCGGTATCCTGTTGTTTTTTACGTTGTTCGGGGAGTGGGTGCTGACCTATTTCGGCATCTCGCTGCCGGCGTTGCGCACGGCGGGCGGAATCCTGCTGCTGCTGATCGCCATCGACATGGTGTTCGCGCGACCGTCCGGCGGCACCACCACCACCAGCGAGGAGAATGCGGAAGCCGCCGGCAAGGCGGACATCTCGGTGTTCCCGCTTGCCACCCCATTGATCGCCGGACCCGGTGCCATCGGCGCCGCCATCTTGCTGGCCGCCGGGGCCGAGGGCGACGGCCGGAAAATCGCCGTGGTCATCGCCGCGCTGTGTGCCGTTCTCGCCCTTACCTTCGTGCTGCTGCTGTTGGCGACCCAGGTGCAGCGGCTGCTCGGTGTCACCGGGCTGCAAGTGCTCTCGCGGGTGGTCGGCGTCCTGCTCGCGGCGTTGGCGGTGCAGTTCATCTTCGACGGCATCGCCGCCAGCGGGCTGGTCGGCTGAGAGCCGACAACGGCGGTCAGCCGAACCGGCCATCGGCCAAACGATCCAACACCGCCTTCGGCGGCGCGGCGGCGCCCTCTTCCCCCGGCAACAGAAATTCCGGCAGGTCGTACGATTTCAGGGAGTTCCAGTGGCTCTCGATGTCCTCGCGGAACAGGTCACGCAGGATACCGCCGACCAGGCGCGGGGCGGCGAACTTCATCGCGTTGATCGACGCGCCGGACGGCCCGAAACTCACGGTGGTGCCGTAGGTGAACAGCCGCAGGTGCCGCAGCCATGGTGCGGTCCCCGGATTGCGCTCCAAGAACTCGTAGGTCGGACCGAGATAGGGGTAGCGGCTCAACCGCTCATTCGCTTCCTCGGCCGGTGGGGCGAAGCGATCCGCCCACAGCGCCACATGCTCGGCCACACCCGCCAGTTCCGGCCGGTGCGACAGGTCGATGTCGAACCCGGTCCCGATGATCAGATAATCGGCCTCGAACACTCCCTTGGGGGTGTGCAGGCGCACGCGGTCACCCACAACCTCGCAGCGCTGCCACCCGGCGCCGGTCTCCAGGCGAAAGTTCGGGTGGCGCGACGCCCGCTGCCAGGTCTCCTTCGGGAACGCCTCACGCATGGTCAGCAAATAGGCCATGAATCGCCAGCGCCAGACGTCGTCCAGATCGGCGAAATGGCCGAGGAAGCCCGGAAACGACAGCCATTTAAATGGCTGCACCCGTTGCAGGTCCCGCCGACGACAGTAGATCGCGACCTCGCCCGCCCCCGCCTCCAACGCTGTCGCGGCGTTGTCGAAAGCCGACGCCCCGGCACCGAGCGCCGCCACCCGCTTGCCCGCCAAGGCGGCGAAATCAATCGCTTCGCTCGTATGCGCCCAGAACCGCCGATCCAGCGCCTCGACCACCGGCGGCGTCCACCAGCGGCCCGACGCCTCGATCCCGGTGGCCAACACCAGCTTGCGCGCGTGGACGGTCTCGACCCGGTTTTCGGCCAAGTGCCGCAAGGTTGCATAAATCAGGTCGCCCTCACCCGGCTCAAGGCGTTCCAGCGCCACACCATTCTCGACACTCAGATCGAGCACCCGCCGTAACCACAGCAGATAGGCGGCCCAGTCCTCCCGAGCGATCTTGTTGAGGGTTTCCCAGCCGGTGGTGCCGTGTTGCGCCTCGAACCACGCCTGAAAGGTGAGCGAGGGGATGTCCAGGTCGGGGCCGTTCACCTCCTTGGGTGAGCGCAGGGTCGGCATCCGGGCGTAGGTCAGCCACGGCCCCTCTTGTCCCGGCTCGGCCTGATCGACGATGCGGATGTTGGTCACCCGGCCACGCGTGAGGCCGTGGGCCACCGCCAACCCGCCCTGCCCGCCGCCGACCACCAGGGCATCGAGCACCCGCGCGCCGTCCGGTCCCGTGCGCGGCGGCACCCACTCGCTGTCCGGGTAGGCAATCATCGCCAGATCGGCGGTCACACGGCGTTCCAGGGCGAGGAGCCCGTTGCTGCTCATACTCGCTCTTTGCTCGACGTTCGGCCCGGGGCCTCTATGGCGATTTCCGGTTTCCCCAGGCAATCACCGCTCGGCCGGCCCTCGATCGCTACGCGGATACGGTCACGGTGCAACCACACCAAGCCGAGCATGCCCAATGCCAGCACGCAGCCAACCAACAATGGCGGGCGCAAGCCGAACAGATCGCCGGCGATGCCCATGACCAGCGCCCCGATCGCCGGCCCGCCACGAAAGACCACCCCATGCAGACTCAACACCCGGCCGCGCACGGCCGGATCTACCGCCAATTGAATGATGGTCTGGGTGGCGATGCTGGCCGCCACCATGAACGCCCCGAACGCCCCGATCGCCGGAATCGCGATCCACAGAGAATCGCTCGCCGTGAACGCCAGAACCGACACCGTGGCACCGGTGACGCTTGTCAGCACCACGCCGACCAACCCCGCCGCGCCGGCGCCGGTCCGCCGGGCCAACATCCAACCGCCGATCACCGCACCGACGCCGACCGTCGATGTCAATGTGGCGAGTGTGTCGGCGCCGCCCTGGAACACCCGATCGGCGAAACCGGGCAGCAGCTCGATGATCGGCCGCACCGCCATCGACACACACAGATGCATGCCCATCAAGGGGCCGAGCCCCGGGTGTTTGGCGACGTAGCGTAAACCCGCCCTGATCTCCGCCACCAATCCCTGTGCCTCGCGGCCCACCGCCTCGGGGTCACGTCCCGCGCCGGGATTGCGGCGGCGGATCACCACCAACGCCACCAACAAGCCAAGATAGCTTATGGCGTTGGCCAGGAACGCCCAGCCGACATCGGCCACCACAATCACCGCACCCGCCACCGCCGGACCAACGAACCGCGCCAGATTAAACACGATGGAATTGAGCGCCACCGCCGTGCCGAGCTGCTCCTGCGGTGCCAGACGCGGCACCAATGCGAGACGGGACGGCTGGTTGAAGCCGGCAATCACGCCGCCAACGAACACGACGACCACCAAGCCTTCGATCGAAATCACTCCCGCCAGGGTGGCAGCCCCGAGGCCAGCGGCCAGGACCATCTGAAGTCCCTGGCACGTCATGATCACCCGGATACGGTCGAGCCGGTCGGCCGCCACCCCGCCAACCAAACCAATCAACACCGAGGGAAATAGATCCGCGAAGGCAACGATGCCAAGCCACGTGCCGGAGCCGGTCAACTCCCACGTCAACCACCCGATCGCCACCCGCTGCATCCATAGCCCTATCAACGAGACCCCGTTGGTCAGCGTGTAGAGCCCGTAATCGGGGTGGCGTAGCAGGGCGACAACGGCGCGAAGGCTAGACAAACGGGGCATGAAGATCACCGGAGAGACCGGGCGGCGAGACGACGGAAGACGTGGGAACGGAAGACGTGGGAACCGAGCTTATCGACACGCTACACCGCTGTCATCGTCGGCGAAATCTCAGGCAAACATTGAATTCACAACATAAATTCTCAGAAAACTTTTCAATTGGAAACCAATTCAAGATATATTATATTTGTTCTGAAGGTGAAAGATGTTCAACGACGTCAAACCAACCGCCGCCTCGCCAAAGGAATCCGCCGCGATGGCCATCGATACCGCCACCCCACGACGGCCTCGCGCCGCGACGCGCAAGCCAGCGTCCGGCACCCCGACATTTTTGGGATCGGCGGTCGACGCGAACTACACCCTATGGCTCGCCACCGTCGCGGCCACGTTGATGGCCGTGGCCTGTCTCGCCGCGGCGCTAGGCTTGTATATCGTCGACACAACGATGGCGCTAAGCGGCAAGCCACCCATCTTCCGGGGTGAGATCTACGTGCGAAGCCTGGAAGTCTCGGCCTTGTTCAGCGCCGTCGCCCTGGTCACCCACCTGCTGCGCCGTCGTCTTGAGGCGGTGCGCTCGGCGACGATCATGGTAGCCCTGCCATTCCGCATAACTGTCCTGCCACCCGGCGGCGACCCGATGGCTAAGTACGAATGCTCGTGTCAGGTCACTTTGGCGCTGGATCACGAGGGGCCAATCGCCGCGATGGAAGCGAAGCAGGACACCCTCAAGCAGGCGCTGGAAAACGCGTTTGTCGTCGCCGTAACCGATCCCGTGATCCGTTTCTCGAAGGCAAAGATCGAACAGACGTTGAAGGTCGCCGCCCATCACATCCTAGGCGACGGCCTGTCCGGCGTGGTGATCTCCGAGGTGCGGCAGCGGCGCCTGATGCCGGAGGAGATCAAGCGCCCCCCCGCCAACGACACACCCGACGATCCGGACCCTGATCTCGCGCAAGCGGTCTGACGCGGCGCGCTTAGCGCTCCGCCGGCACAGGCATCACGCCGCCTGATCGGCCCGCCGGTCCAGTGCGGCGAACAATCTGCCGACATCCGCCACATCGTTGAACAGATAAGGGCTGACGCGGATGCGGCCATCCCGCAAGCTGACATGGACGCCATCCTCGGCCAAGCGGTCGGCCAAGTCGGCACGCGGTGGGTGCGGTGGCAACAGCCCGATAAAATGCGGCGAGCGATGCGCTTTGGGCGGTACTCTCCACCCGCGCGCCTCGGCCTCCTCGGCGATCCGGTCGACGATCGGCTTGATCCCGGCACCGATCGCCTCCACCCCCCACTCGGCGATCTGCTCCATGGCGGCAACCGACATCGGCATGTGGATCATGGTGTCGGCGGCTCCTTGATCGAAGCGCTTGGCGCCCTCGACGAACCGCTCGCCATAGCCGGGCCCGAAGGTCATCGGTGTGTCGCCGATCCGGCTGGCGTGGTTGTACTCCAACGGTTCCGCTTCGTGATGGCGCGGCGCCACATAGAGATAGCCGGCCTGGTCCGGCGACAGCAGCCATTTATAGGCCGAGCAGGCAACGAAATCGGGGTCCAGGCGAGCGACATCGAACGGCACGGCACCGATCGACTGGGTCGCGTCGATCACCAGGGCCGCGCCCTCGGCGTGGGTGGCGTCGGCGATCGAGCCTAGCTCCAGGTAACCGCCATCGACCCAGTGCACGTTCGGCAAGGCGACGATCTCGGTCTGCGGCGTCAGCCGGGCCAGCACGGCTCCCGTCCAATCGCCGTCCGAGGGCCGGGGCACCACGACGACCCGGCCGCCATCACGCGCCGCAACCCGCTGCCAAGCGTAGTAGTTCGACGGGAACTTGGATTCGAGCACCAGGATCCCGCCGCCCGGCTCGACCCGCAGGGTGCGCGCGGCGATCGCGATGCCGTAGCTGGTGGCGCCGGTCAGCGCCACGCAACTCGGGTCGGCACCGATAAAACCAGCGAACAGCGCGCGGGCCCGCTCCATCTCGGCGCCCAGGTTTTGGCGTTCCGGCTCCCACGGCCGGGCCTTTCGGTCAACGGCGCGGCGGCCGGCGTCGATCGCGGCGCGCGGCGCTGGTCCTTGGGCGGCGCAATTCATATAGACCACGCCGTCAGGCATATCGAACAGATGTCGTTGATTGTCGAGGGCCATCGCCCACCTCCCACGTCGTGAGCGAACAGTGTAGGACGTCGCCGTGAATCAGTTAAGCCGGCAGTTGGTCCTTGGCCGTCACGACCGCCGGCCGTTCGGCGCCACCGTTCAGATCGGCGGCGGCAAGATCGACCCCATCGAGCACCGCCCCCGTCAAATCGGCGCCCTTGAGCCGGGTTTCCTGCTGGCGCCCGGTCTCCTCGCCCTGCGGGGTCAGGATCGGCGCGGAATTGAGGATCGCGTCGGTCAGATCGGCAAGCGACAGGTTGCAGCCGGAGAGATTTGCGCCGGACAGATTGCACCGCGCGAGCGAGGCGAGCGACAGATCGGCGCCAGACAGATCGGCAAGTACCAACAGGGCGTCGTTCAGAAGCGCTCGCGTCAGGATCGCGCCGCGCAAATCAGCACCTGACAGATTGAGACCCCGCAGATCCGCGTCGGAAAGATCGACCCCATCCAATGACGCGCGGGCGCCACGCCGCCCCTCGCTGCGCACCCAGCGATCGTGGTTCTCCAGCGAATGCTGCAGCTCGGCCGCGACGATATCGGCGGGCGGCGCCAGGCGTGCCTGTGAGATGTCGACTTGGCTGAGGTCGACGTCGCGCAACCGTGCGCCGATCAGGTTAGCCCTGTCGACGTTGGCGCCGGCCAACTGCGCGCCCGACAAATCGGCGCCGGTGATCAGCGAATCGGTTAGATCCGCATGGGTCAAATCCGCATGGGTCAGGTTGGCGTTGCGCAGCACCGCGCCCGACATCGATGCCCGACGCAGCGACGCGCGTTCGAGATTGGCGCCAGTCAGATCGGTTTGGGCCATCTCGGCGCGTTCGAACTGCGCGCCCGACAGATTAGCCTTGTGCATCAGCGCGCCAGCGAAGTTAACCGTCTCCACGCCATTGATCGAGCGCTGAGAGCCCTCCGCCGGCAGGCCGCTCGCCCCGCGTAACGATACCGCCCGCATGTCCGCGCCTTCGAAAATCGCGCCGGACAGCTGCGCGCCGGTCAAATCAGCGTTGGCTAGGATGGCATCCCGAAAACTAACGCCGGTGAGGTTGGCCCCGGCCAGTACAGCACTGCTCAAATCCGCACCAACGAAGCGTGCGCCCTGCAGCGTGGCGCCCGCGAAATCGACCTCGCGAAGATCAAAGCCGGTGAAATCGAAGCCGAACAGATTGGCGTGCGCTAAGGACACAGGCCCACCGCCGGTGCCTCCATCCAACCAGGCCCGGTGCACCGCGAGCTTACGCATGACGACATCATGCGGCATGAAGGGTGCCGTCGACATAAATCTACTCTAGACGATTCGACGTTACCAAACGGTTAACGGCGCCCTAGCGGTGCGAGCGATGCGGATGGGTTCCATCCGTTTGGTGAATCGCCCCACCAGATCAGACGTCGCGTGAATCAGCCCACTGGAATCATCCACGTCGAAGCCGTTTGGCCGCATCGGCAACCGCCCTCTCGATCCGCTCGACGATATCATCGATCTGCTCGGCCGTCACAATCAACGGCGGTGCCACCATCACCCAATCGCCGTCGCGGCCCCGATTGGTGCGCCTGGTGTACAGAATCAGGCCGTGATCCAATGCCGCTCGGGAGACGGTCTGAGCCGCCGCCGCCGCGATCGCGAACGGGGTCTTGCGCTCCTTGTCGGCAACGAACTCGACAGCCATCAGCAACCCCTTGCCGCGCACGTCGCCGATGATCGGCGAGCGACCGGCGATCGCCTCCAGCCGGTCGCGCAAGCGCGCGCCCATGTCCCGCGCGTTGGCTATCAGTCCGCGTTCCAGGGTCTCCTCCAGCACCGCGAGGCCGACGGCGCAGGCGAGCGGGTTGCCGAACGCGGTGTGACCGTGCTGGAAGCCGCCGGACTCCGCCACCAGGGCCACCAAGTCACGCGGCGCCAGGACCAAACCGAGCGGGAAGTATCCCGCGCCGACGCCCTTGGCCATCACCACCAGATCGGCTTTGCAGTCCGGCCAATGCTCGTGGGCCAGGAAACCACCGGTCCGCCCGCCGCCGCTCATGATCTCATCGTGGATCAGCAGCACCCCGTAGCGGTCGCAGATCTCCCGAACCCGGCGCATGTAGGCGTCATGCGGCACCAGCGCACCGGTGGCGAGCCCACCGACCGGTTCCTGAATGAAGGCCAGCACGGTGGTCGGCCCCTCGTCTTGGATCGTACGCTCCAACGTATCGGCGCAGACATGCGCCCACGCTTCCGGGTCAAGATGATCGGGTCGCCGGTACGTCACCGGCGCCGGTACCTTGGGCATCGGCCGCATCATCGGGCCGAACAAATCATGCGCCGCCGGATCGCCGGTGAGGCTCAAGGCACCGAGGGTGCTGCCATGATAGGAGGGCTGGCGGGCGATGACCTTGAATCGCGACGGCTCGCCCCGGGCCACCGCGATCTGCCGTGCCAGCTTGATCGCCGCCTCGTTCGCCTCCGACCCGCCGGAGACCACAAACACCCGCTCGTAACCCGGTCCGGCGGCCTCGGCCAACCGCTCAGCGAACCGCCGGTTAGCCGCGCTCTCGAAATGCGACACGTTGGCGAACGCCGCCGCCTCGGCCTGCTCCCGCAACGCGTCCAGCACCCGACGATTGCCGTATCCCAAGTTGCAGGCGACCGGCCCGGAGCTGGCATCGATATAGACCCGCCCCTCGGTGTCCCACATCCGGATGCCTTCGGCCCGGGCGATGCTCGGTTTCGCCGGTGTACCGAGCGGCGCGGCGAATACCTGGATCGGCTCGCCCCTTGGCAGGCTTCCCAGCGGTGGCGGTGGCAACGCCAAATCCTCTCGTGAGATGTCAGGACGGGTCATGGGGAGCCTCGCGCATGGTTCACAGCCCGAGTGTCACCCGGCCGGCGCGCGTGGCCAAGTTCAGAAACCGTCGGCTCGCGCTTGCTTAACGACCGGATATGAAAAGCGGCATGTCTTTGGGGCCCCATCAGACATCAAGATGTGCTATATCGTGAATCGATTTTAAATAGATATTGTGTATTAGGATAAATTGTCATACCATATGTCGCAGGTTATCTCCGAGTTCCCGGTTGATGGGGTTTCTGGAGTTCCCCCGTCGATCGACCCAGTTCCGCCGCTGCCCCGTGGCGGATACCGGGAGAGGCGGGGTCCCCTCGCCGTCTCTCCCACCACCCTGTGAAGCTCCTGTGGACGAACCTCTGTCGTCCAACCTTCGGGTGCGTCGGCCCACAAGTGACGCACCCGATTTTTCTTTTCATCTCCCCGTGTGATTTTCCACGTGCACCGCCCTTTCGATGCGCAAGTGGTCTGAAAATGGTTGAAACCCATCTGTTTCGATCGCCCCACTAGCGTCAGGGTCGCCGCTCCGGGTAGGCTTCGAGCTGACTTCGACCAACTCACGAAGGAGACATACAATGGCCGGCACGGTCGACGCACGCTTGAAGGAACTTGGAATCGACATTCCCACCCCGCCCACTCCGGCCGCGAACTACGTCCCCTTCGTGAAGAGCGGAAATCTGGTTTTCGTGTCGGGACAGATCCCGATGGTCGCGGGCAAAATCGAGGGCATTGGAACGGTCGGCGAGGACTATTCCGTCGACGAAGCGAAGGACATCGCACGCATCTGCGCCATCAACCTGATCGCCCAGGCCAAGGTCGCCGCCGGCGGCGACCTTGATCGCGTTCAACGGGTCGTCAAGCTTGGCGGTTTCGTGAACTGCGTCGATCATTTCATCGAGCAGCCCGAGGTGATCAACGGTGCCTCGGACCTCATGGTCGCGGTTTTTGGCGACAAGGGTCGGCATGCGCGGTTCGCGGTCGGCAGCAACAGCCTGCCGCGTGGCGTGGCGGTCGAGGTCGAGGGCGTGTTCGAGATCGCCTAACAGTCCGGTGCCGCGAGCTTGGCGCAACCCTGCCCTTGTGTAGACGTACCGCGGCAACCAACCTTATCGGTATCGGTGAAAAACACCGGGAGGCATTCATGCCGGACGGCACCGACCGAGACCCCGACGTGGACGGCCAGGATATCCGGGCGGAAGTGTCGGTGCTTTCGGCCCTGGCCGAGGTGGCGGCGGCGGACTGGGATGCCTGCGCCGGGCACGACGATCCCTTTCTCAGCCATGCCTTCCTCGGCGCGCTTGAGGAAAGCCAATCGGTCGCCCCCCAATCCGGCTGGATGCCACGGCATCTGGCGGTGCACGACGCACAGGGCCGGCTGGTCGGCGCGATGCCGCTCTACCTAAAGGGCCATTCCTACGGCGAGTACGTGTTCGATTGGGGTTGGGCCGACGCCTTCGAGCGGGCCGGCGGCCGGTATTACCCCAAGCTGTTGTCGGCGATCCCGTTCACGCCGGTGACCGGCCCGCGCCTGCTAACGCGCCCGGACGTCGACCGTGACCGGGTGGAGGACGTGCTGATCGGTGGTTTGGTCGGGCTGTTGGACAAGCTCGGCGTGTCTTCTGCCCATGTGAACTTCCCGACGCGGCGGGAGTGGAAGCGGTTCGGCGCGTTCGGCTTTCTGCAGCGGGTCGCGCTGCAATATCATTGGGAGAACCGGGATTACGCCGATTTCGACGCGTTCTTGGGCGCTCTGTCCTCGCGCAAGCGCAAGGCGATCCGCAAGGAACGCCGACAAGTAGCCGAGAGCGGCCTCGTCCTCCACCGCCTGACCGGCGCGGCGATCGAGGAGCGTCATTGGGACGCCTTCTATCGCTTCTATCTCGACACCTCCGACCGGAAATGGGGTTCACCCTACCTGAACCGAACCTTCTTCGCTCTACTAGGTGAGCGGCTCGCCGACCGGGTGCTCCTGATCATGGCCGAGCGCGATGGCGAGCTGGTGGCCGGCGCGTTGAACTTGATCGGTGACACCGCGCTGTACGGTCGGAACTGGGGCTGCGCCGAAGACTACAAGTTCCTGCATTTCGAGTGCTGCTACTACCAAGCGATCGACTTCGCCATAGAGCGGGGCCTCGAACGGGTCGAAGCCGGCGCCCAGGGCCAGCACAAGATTCAACGCGGCTACCTGCCGACCATGACTTACAGCGCGCATTTGATCCCCCACGCGGGGTTCCACGACGCCGTCGCCGACTTCCTGGAGCGGGAACGGCGGGGCGTGGCGCACGAGAAGGCCATGCTGATGGAAGACTCGCCGTTCCGTCAGGACGGTTAGGCCAGATCAGTGTTGCTGCAACGCAACATAATCAGCGAAAGCGCACGGAATCCGTCACGGATGGTTGCACCGCATCCAAAACACCCCACACTACATACTAACAAAAGGCCGTGCCGTTCTTGGACGGATTGGCCCGGGGAAACCCGAGACAGTAACGAACCAGAAGGAGATCGCACCATGCGTGACATGCATGTGCTAACGCCGCGCGAGGCGGCGGAGCAGACCGGGCTCTCGGTGGATGCCGTGCTGACGCTGGCCGCCGATCACAGCCGGATTGCAAAGACCATCGCGAACACCGTTCGTATCGACCCATGGGCGCTCGACGCGGCGTTAACCCAAAAGGGCTTCAAGAACGCCGCCTGAGGACCCCAGTTCAGCGGCGGCGGCACCGACGCCTCCTGCGAGAAGCCCCGCTACCAGCGGGGCTTTCGTTGTTTTGATCACATGCCGATCCGCTCACGGCATCGAGCCCGTCAACGAAGCCCTGCTACTCCACCCGTTCCGGCACCTTGGATGCGCCACCGGCACCGCCACGGCCACCTTTTTTGCTCGATGGTTTGGCGATCGGCTTCTCAGCCACCGGTTCCTCGTCGATGTCGAAGGCCAACTTACCGTCGACCACGCCAACCCGGACCAACCCACCCTTGACCAACCGGCCGAACAACAACTCCTCGGCCAGCGGCTTTTTCATGTGCTCCTGGATCACCCGGCCCAACGGGCGGGCGCCATAGTTTCGGTCATAGCCCTTGGCGCTCAGCCATTTGCGGGCGGCATCGGTCAACTCGATCGACACCCCTCGGTCGGCAAGCTGGGCTTCGAGCTGGATCACGAACTTGTCGACCACTAAGCCGATGGTCTCCGGCGACAGGTTCTTGAACGGCACGATGGCGTCCAGCCGGTTTCGGAACTCCGGCGTGAACATCCGGGTGATGGCCTCCTGGTCGTCGCCGTCGCGCTCGGCACGAGCGAAGCCAACGGCTTCCTTGGCCAAATCGGAAGCCCCGGCATTGGTGGTCATGATCAGGATGATGTTGCGGAAATCGACCGATTTTCCGTTATGATCGGTCAGTTTGCCGTGATCCATGATCTGCAGCAGGATGTTGAACAGATCCGGATGCGCCTTCTCGATCTCGTCCAGCAGCAGCACGCCGTGCGGGTGCTGGTCGATGGCGTCGGTCAACAGCCCGCCCTGGTCGAAGCCGACATAGCCCGGGGGCGCGCCGATCAGTCGGCTGACACTGTGCCGTTCCATGTATTCCGACATGTCGAACCGCGTCAGCTCGACCCCCAGAATAAACGCCAATTGCCGCGCCACCTCGGTCTTGCCGACGCCGGTCGGGCCTGAGAACAGATAGCTCCCGATCGGCTTCTCCGGTTCGCGCAATCCCGCGCGCGACAACTTGATGGCGCTGGCCAGCGCTCCGATCGCCTCGTCCTGGCCGAACACGACGGTCTTGAGATCGCGCTCCAGATTGCGCAGGACGGTCTTATCG
>JABMNR010000017.1 GCA_013203465.1 Alphaproteobacteria bacterium | reverse complement strand
CAAGGCCGCCGCACGAACCAAAGCCGATCTCTGGGATGCGGTCGCCAAGGCTATAGAAACCTTCACACCGACCGAATGCGAAAACTACTTCGCCGCCGCAGGGTATGACCGAGATTAAATTGAAGAGGCTCTAGTCGACCGCGCCCAGTTGGACGCTCACCAGGGGAGCGGACGGGATCTTGATCGGGCCGGTGGCGGGAACCGGTTCGGTACGCTTCCTCACATCGACGCTGTTCCAAACGTAGTCGTTGGTCATGTAAACAGCGGTGCGGCTCAGGGTGATCGCGCCGGTCACGATCGCGGAGGACGGCAGGGTGTTGCCGAACAGGAGGGCGAGGCCACCGACCCTGATGATGCTGAGGCCGCGGTAAATGACCGCCTTGGTGATACTGACCGGCACAACGCCGTCCGGGCCCGGAGGCGCCTTACAGCACAAGGTCCAGGCGTATTCGTAGCTGTAGGTCATCATCGACGAGGTGGCCGCGTTGACACCGAAGAAAAGACCGCCGGTCGTGGCGGCCGCCGAGGCGATAATCAGGTACCAGAGCTGATCCGTAAGCGTCGCCCCCGTCACGTAGGTAACGGTCTTGTAAAGCGAGAGCGTCTCTACCGGGATGCCGGCTTCGTACTGTGGCTCCTCGGGTGCCACGACGGCCAGTCGGAGCGTCCTCAGGTCCGCTGTCATGGGGCAGGATTTCTCGCCCGCCGTGGGAAGGCACGACGCCATGGGGATCGCACATTCCACGGCGGGCGAGGCGTAGGCCTGCGGGACGGCCGACCACGAAAGTATGCAGACCCCGACCATCACCAGGATCGCGCGCGTGATGGATGAACCAAGTCGCGACAGCATTACTCACCTCAGATACGTGGACAGACCGTAGCGTGCAGCACGATACCGAAACATTACCAGAGATACCAACCTTAGGGACCACGCCTGAATTGGCACGTGCACGTGACCGGGCAATGGTGCTCGCTCCAGTCGCCGAAGAGATCGCTTCAATCTTTTCGGGTAGCGCTCAAGCTCATCACACCAAGTGAACATGGCTGAGCAATCCATCCATCGATCTGATCGCCTTACACCGTTCCGCTCCCGTATCTTTCACAAGCCAGCCCCGTCTGGAATGCACGGTGGGTATGGCCTGTGGCTTGTTTGTCCACAACCCGGGTCCGATTCGCCCCCAGGATTCTTATGCTCCCCCCGTAGCTTAGCCGCGCCTGGTCGGGTATCCGGTATGCTGTATTGTGACAGTCGTATTCTGCGACCATAACGTTTCGACCAGCGAGACTGTATGTCCGACATCGATACCCGCGTTACCCCGTTTCCCGGATCATCGCCCGACACGCTTGGGGAGATGCCGTCCACCCATCGCGAGCCACCGCATAACCTGGAAGCTGAACAGGCGTTGCTGGGCGCTATTCTGGTGAATAACCGCGCGCTGGAACGGGTGTCGGAATTCCTGCAGTCCGAGCATTTCGCCGACCCGGTGCATGGCCGCATCTTCGAGGCCTGCGCGCGGCTGATCGATCGCGGCCAGATCGCCAGTCCGGTGACGCTGAAGGGCATATTCGATCAGGACGAAGCCTTGGCCGAGGTTGGCGGGGCGCAGTATCTGGTTAAGCTCGCCGCCTCGGTGGTGACCGTGGTCAACGCCGAGGATTATGGCCGCGAGATCCGTGACTGTTTCCTGCGCCGTGAGCTGATCGACATTGGCGAGACCGTCGTCAACGACGCCTTCGACCGCAATCTCGACAGCCCGGCGACCGAGCAGATCGAGAAGGCCGAGAACGTGCTGTTCACCCTGGCCGAGCATGGTCAATCGGAGGGCGGCTTCAAGGAGCTCAAGGTTGCGCTGACCCAATCCGTCGCCATGGCGGAGGCGGCGTTCAAGCGCGATGGCGGTCTGGCCGGCCTTGCGACTGGTTTTGTCGACCTGGACGAACGCCTGGGCGGTCTGCACAGCTCCGATCTGCTGATCCTTGCCGCGCGCCCCGCCATGGGTAAGACGGCGCTGGCGACCAACATCGCCTTTCACATCGCCACCGCCAGCCTGCGCGACCCTAGCCACGAACGTCTGCCGGTCGCCTTCTTCTCGTTGGAAATGTCGGCCGAACAATTGGCCACGCGCGTGCTGTCCGAACGTACCCGGATTCCATCGGAGAAACTGCGACGCGGCCAACTCGACGACGAAGGTTTCCAGCGTTTGGTCCAGGCCAGCCAGGAATTGGAGAAAGCCCCGCTCTACATCGACGATACCCCGGCGATTACCATCTCGGCGATGCGAACCCGTGCCCGCCGGCTAAAGCGGCAGCACGGCTTGGCCATGATCGTCGTCGACTATCTGCAGCTGATGCGGCCGGCACCCGGAGCCCGGATCGAAAACCGGGTGCAGGAAATCACGATGATCAGCCAAGGGCTGAAGGCGCTCGCCAAAGAACTGAACGTGCCGGTACTCGCGCTCTCGCAGTTGTCGCGACAGGTCGAGCAACGCGAGGACAAGCGCCCGATACTGTCGGATCTGCGAGAATCCGGATCGATCGAACAGGACGCCGACGTGGTGATGTTCATCTTCCGCGAGGAGTACTACCTGCAGAAATCCGAGCCGACCCAACGCCCGGAAGAGAACGACGAGAAGTTCCACGAACGCGTCGACAACTGGAAAGAGCGTTGCGAGAAAGCCTACGGTAAGGCTGAGATCGTCATCTCCAAGCAGCGTCACGGCCCCACCGGCACCATCACCCTGCACTTCGAGGGAACGACGACCAAATTCTCAAACTACGTCTCCGAGGATCACGTGCCTGCCTATTGAGGCCGCCTCGAAAGCACTCGTCAAACAGAAGAAAGGCCGCTCGGGACGCCGAGCGGCCTTTCCGTGAGCCGGTTTGGGGCTCGAACTCTTTTCCGTGCCTCAGGTCGCCGTCGAAGGTTGCTCCGACACCAACCCGAAACACTCGGGTTCGCCCCTGACCGGGATCTCACTCGACATCGGACACCTCCTTTCTGATTGTTGGACACAGACAAAGGGTGGAATACCACACGCCTTTCATCAAGTTATGAAATCCATGACGACGGATTCCGGGCGATCGGGGACACGCCATGCTCGGATACCCGCCGCCAACAAACCACGACTCGGACATTTATGAACCGCAGCATTCGCCCAATCGGTCTTCACCTTCGGCTATTGATTGGGCTGATCATGGTTATCCTCGTGATTTTGATGACCATGATCGCGCCGGAACCCGCCGAGGTGATCACGGCAGCGCAAGCGGTGGCGGACTGGATCACCCGGCATCCGATCCTCGGTGCCGTGCTGTACTTGATCATCGGTGCCTTGGGCAAAGTCACGCCGGTGCCAGGCGGCATTCTGCTGATGCTGTCGGCGGGATTTCTGTTCGGTCCGGTGGCCGGTCCTGTCTTGGCCGCTACCGGCGCCGGGCTCAGCGCTTTGGTGGTCGCGGCGGTGGGCCGCAACCTGTTCCCAAACACGGTGGAGCGGCTGTGGGGGCGGCGCTTGATGCGGTATGGGCAGGCGTTGGCCCGTGACGGGTTCTTCTACCTTCTGGCGCTGCGCCTGGTTCCGGTGATACCGGCCTGGCTCGTCAACTTGGTGCCGATCGCGATCGATATCCGTTACCGCACAGTGTTCCTCGCCACGGTTATCGGGGTCACCCCGGTCTCGGTCATCGTCGGCCGGTTGGGCGGCACCTTGAAGGACATCAGCGACACCACCACCCTGGCACCAACCGATATCATGACAACCGAGACCGTGTTGTTGTTGAGCGCGCTGGCTCTGATATCGCTGGCGCCCATTGTGGCCCGTCGTTTTCAACGAGCCCGTCGCTAAATCTCACTGTATCGTCATTGGACGGCGGCGCGAGCGCCGGGCAGAAACGAAACAATCGCATTTCTGGGTGATCCGTATGTTGCGTGCCATCGTCGCGTTGCTGACCCGCCTGACCGCCGTCACCGCCCTGTCCACACTTGCTCTTGTCGTGCCGGCCGATGCCAATCCGGTCACCATCGAGATCGGTGACAGATCCTACGTCGCCCATGTGCCGCCGGACTGGGACGGCACCAAGCCGCTCGGCGTCGTGGTGTTCTTTCACGGCTTCGGTCAACGCGGCATGACCGTGATGAAGAACAAATCCACGCTTGAGGCATTTTCCCGTGCCAACGTGCTCGTCGTTGCGCCGGACGGCCAGGGCAATGCCGATGGCCAGCGACGGCGGTGGCGGCACCAGGGCGCTCCCTATTTCGAGCGGCTGCTCGACGACGACACGTTTATCGAGACGGTACTGGCCGACGTGGCGGCGCGTTGGCCCATCGATGCGCGTCGGCGTTGGGCGTCGGGTTTCTCGATCGGCGGCTCGATGGCGTGGCACATGGCCTGTTTCCGCGCCGATCTGTTCAGCGCCTTCATCCCGGTCGCCGGTGCGTTCTGGCGTCCACACCCCGAGACCTGCCCCGCCGGCCCGGTTGCCATACGCCACACCCACGGCACCTCGGACACGGTGGTCCCGATGACCGGACGGGTGATCCGCGAGGTCTATCGCCAAGGTGATGTGCGGGAAGGCATTGCCTTCTGGCGACGCCAGAACGGCTGCGCCGCCGAGCCAAGCCGGATCGAGCATGCCGAGCAGCTTCGATGCGAAGTGTGGGCCGATTGCGGTTCCCACCGCGAGGTCCAGCTCTGCCTGCATGACGGCAATCACGGGATTCCCAAGGGTTGGGCGCCCGCCGCCATCGCCTGGGCCGACCGGGTTTCCTTGAGCGGAGACTGATCGCCCGACGGCGTTATGCCACGGCCGGGGCGACTCCCATCAACCTCGCCAACCGATCGCCGCGCACCGGCTTGACCAGAAAACCATCCGCTCCGGAGACCCGGCACGCATCCACGGTATCAGGATCGGTATGGCTGGTGACGATGATGACACAGGTGCTCGGGTTCTCCGCCTTAAGCAATGGCAGAGCCTCAAGACCGCTCAAGCCGGGCATGGTCAGATCGAGCAGCACGGTGTCAAACAGCCCGGATCGCATCTTGCGAATGGCCGTCTCGGCATCTTCCGCCTCGTCGACGTCGTAGCCGTCGCCGAGTTGATGGATCATTTTCACCAGGATGCGGCGGACGGTACGTGAATCATCGACGATCAGCACACTATGGCTCGACAGCAGGGCCCGCGCGTCGGCCAGGATCAGGCCGATCTGATTGGCGGTGAAGGGTTTAACCAAATAATCGTAGGCTCCGAGTTCTTGAGCAGCGGTTCGGAGCGCGTGGCCATCCGAGGACGACATAATCACCGCCATAATCTTTTGGCCGGCAACCCGCGCCCGAGCCAGCGCCTCCAATCCGTTCATTCCCGGCATGTTGATGTCCAGGAATGCCAAGTCGGCATCGAAAGTCAGCAATGCCTCATGCGCCTCGGTTCCGGTGGATACTAGTTTGATGTCGAGCCGCCAGGACAGGCTCTGGCACACGTCTTGAATGATCCGCCGGACGACGCTGGAATCGTCGGCAATCAAGATCTTCATCGTAGTGTCGGAGGACATGTATCCCAATCCGCGCCCAAATATGTGGCCCCTAAGACCAGTATCCCAACACTAGGCCGAAAGGTTGAATATTTCGTAAACGTCTCGAGTTCAAACAACCTCAACCGACACGCTGCCCAACCCCTCGACGGCGTAGGTCGCGCGGTCGCCTTCCAGCGGGAACCGGGTCTTCAGGGTCGAGCCGGTCATCACCCATTGCCCGGCGCGCAGTGGCCGGCCCTGATCGGCCAGCTTATCGGCGACCCAAGCCAGCGCGTTCAGCGGGTTGCCGAGCGCCGCGCCGGTGGTCGCGGTCTCGATCTCACCGTTGTAGTCCAGCCGCACCGGTGTCGTCGCCAGGTCCAGGTCCCGCCAGTCGCCGCCGGCCGAGCCGAGCACGATGCCGCCGCACCAGCAGTTGTCGGCGACCAGTGACGCCGCGTCGAGCTTGCTGTAATCGCTGTCCCGGTCCTCAATCAATTCGAACGCCGGCACCGCCGCGTCAACCGCCGCGCGCACACTGTCAGCCGTATGCCCGCCGGCCCGGGTGTCGAGATCGGCACCAAGACGCAGACAAAGCTCGAATTCCAGGCCCAAGCGCACAAAGCCCGCGCGCCGCACCACAGCGGGGCTGTCATGCACGGTAGAGGCGAAGATACCACCGACACAGGGATGATCGAGGCCGACCAATTCCTGCACCGCCTTGGAGGTGAGCGCGATCTTCCAGCCCGCCAACGGGCCACGCCCGCCGGTCTCCCACCGCCGGATCAACGCCTTTTGGGCGGCGTAGGCCTGATCGAGATCGCCCAACGCCAAATCGCCGGTCAGCGGCTCGAACCGCGCGCGCGCCGCATGCTGTGCTGCAAGTGTGGCGGCCACACGTTCGGCTTGATCGTTGTTATCACTCTTGGTCATCACGCCCTCCCTCGTTTTGAAGAGAATGCGACGATGCCGAGAGAGAGGAAACCCCGCTTGTCGCGGCACCAACCACTTGCTATCGAGCGCCTATGACCGATGCCACATCCGCCGCGCTGTCCCGCCTGACCATCGATCTCGGCGCCGTGCGGCGCAATTACCGCCGGCTTTTGGCTGAGTTGACCGGCGTGCCGTCGGCCGCCGTGGTCAAGGCCGACGCCTATGGCCTGGGCGCCGATCGCGTGGCACCGGCGTTGTGGGACGAAGGTTGCCGCATCTTCTTCGTCGCCACCCTGGACGAAGCGGTGCGGCTGCGCTCGATCGTGCCGGAGGCGACGGTGTGTTGCCTGAACGGCCTGCTGAGCGGCACCGAGGAGGTTTTCTTGGAACACCGGATCGTGCCAGTGTTGAACGCGCTGGAGCAGATCGCCCGCTGGCGCATGGCGGGTGAACGGATCGGCCGGGAACTGCCCGCCCTGTTGCACGTCGACACCGGGATCAGCCGGCTGGGGTTGGATGAGGATGAGCTGGACTGGGTGCTGGAGACGCCAAGCGTGTTGACTGGCATCGACTGGCTGTACGTGATGTCGCACCTCGCCTCGGCCGATGAGCCGGCCAACCCGATGAACGCCGAACAGCTCGCCCGGTTCCGCGACCTTCGTGCGGTGCTGCCACGCAAGATGAAGGCCTGCCTGGCCAACTCCTCGGCGATCTTCCTCGGCACCAGCTATCACTTCGATTTGGCGCGACCGGGGATCGGGCTCTATGGCGGACGACCGAATGCCGACATCGCCAATCCGCTCGAATGCCCGATCCGAATCGAGGGGCGCATTCTGCAACTGCGGACCGTAAAAGCTGGACGTACGGTTGGCTATGGCGGCGCTTGGAAAGCCGAGCGGGACAGCCGGATCGCCACGGTCGCCGCGGGTTACGCCGACGGCTACCTGCGCAGTCTGTCGAACGTCGGTGTGGTGGCGCTTGGAGACCGGCTGTGCCGCGTGGTAGGACGCGTCTCGATGGACATGATTACGGTGGACATCACCGACATGCCGTTGTCGGAACTGTCACCGGGTGCGTTCGTCGAAGTGCTGGGGCCGACGGTTACACCCGATGGCGCCGCCGACGCCGCCGGCACCATTGGATACGAACTTCTCACGTCGCTCGGCGGGCGATACAAGCGGCACTACGTGGATACAGCGTGATGCAGGACGGCGTGATGTTCCCAAGCTCCCGAATCGAGCCGTCGCAACGACCGCGAAACGTCGACGTATGAACCCCCTCGCCCGCATCGGCGCCGCCTTCCTCGCCTTTCTCTCCGCTATCGGGCGGATCGGGATGTTCACGGCCACAGCGGTCTCGCACTGTGTCCGTCCGCCGTTCTACGCCAACCTGCTCCTGCGCCAGTTTCTAGAGATCGGCTATTACTCGCTGCCTGTCGTTGGCCTGACCACACTGTTCACCGGCATGGTGCTGGCGTTGCAAAGCTACACCGGGTTCTCCCGCTTCTCGGCCGAAGGGGCGGTGGCGACGGTCGTGGTGCTGTCCATGACCCGCGAACTGGCGCCGGTGTTGGCCGGACTGATGGTGGCGGGACGCGTCGGGGCCGCCATCGCCGCCGAGATCGGCACCATGCGCGTGACCGAACAGATCGACGCCCTGACCACGCTGTCGACCAACCCGTTCAAGTATCTGATCGTTCCGCGGTTGCTTGGCGCCACGATCAGCCTACCGCTCCTGGTTCTGATTGGCGACATCATCGGCGTGTTCGGCGGCTATCTCGTCGGTGTCTACAAGCTCGATTTCAATCAAGGTGCCTATATCCATTCGACCATCCAGTACCTCGAACGGATGGACGTGATCTCGGGCTTGGTGAAGGCGGCGGTGTTCGGTTTCTTCGTCGCGTTGATGGGTTGTTTTCACGGCTTCCACTCGCGTGGCGGTGCTCAGGGCGTCGGTGCCGCCACCACCAACGCCGTGGTCAGCGCCTCGATCCTAATCCTGATCGCCAACTACACGATCACCGAGCTGTTCTTCGCGCGATAGGAGATCTATGAGCACCCCGTCCCCCGCCAACGACCGCCCCAAGATCAGGTTGCGCGATGTGCGCAAAAGCTTCGGCTCGAAGGTCGTCCTGGACGGCATCGATCTCGATGTCGGCAAGGCGGAATCCCTTGTGGTGATCGGTGGCTCCGGCAGCGGCAAATCGGTGTTGCTGAAGTGCATCCTCGGCCTGCTCGACCCCGACAGCGGCGTTATCGAGATCGACGGCCAGAACGTCGTCGGACTGCCTCGGGCCGAGCGCGAAGCATTCATGCACAAGTTCGGCATGCTGTTCCAAGGTGGCGCGTTGTTCGACTCGCTGCCGGTCTGGGAGAACGTCGCTTTCGGTTTGATCCAGGGCGAAGGCATGGACCGCGTCAAGGCGCGCGAGGTGGCGCTCACCAAGCTGGCGCAGGTCGGGTTGGGTGAGGACGTCTCGCGCCTCTCACCGGCAGAACTGTCAGGCGGCATGCAGAAGCGCGTCTCGCTCGCCCGCGCCATCGCCACCGAGCCGGAGATCATTTTCTTCGACGAGCCGACCACCGGTCTCGATCCGATCATGGCCGACGTGATCAACGACCTGATCGTCAAATGCGTCCGCGAGCTGGGCGCCACCGCCATGTCGATAACCCACGACATGGCGAGCGCGCGCAAGATCGCCGATCGGGTCGCCATGCTATATCACGGCCGCATCATCTGGGAGGGACCAGTCGGCGATATTGACGCCAGCGGCAACGACCACGTCGATCAATTCATCCATGGCCGGGCCGAAGGCCCGATCGAAATGGCGATCCGGCGAGAGTAAGGGAGCGACGATGGCCAAAGCGACCAGCCGCTATGTCTGCCAAGAATGCGGCAGCGTACACGCCAAATGGGCCGGCAAATGTGATGCCTGCGACGGTTGGAACACCTTGGTCGAAGAAGCGGTCGAAACCACGCCAAAGGGCCTGAAGCCTGGTGGCGGCCGGCGGATCGCCTTCGTCGATCTGGACGGTGAAACCACCACCTTGCCGCGCCGTGTGACCGGCATCGGTGAGTTCGACCGGGTGCTGGGTGGTGGGTTGGTACCGGGTTCGGCCACGTTGATCGGCGGCGATCCGGGCATCGGCAAATCGACCGTATTGTTGCAGGTAGTCGCGGCCTTGGCCGGGTCCAGCAGCTGCGCCTACGTTTCCGGCGAGGAATCGGTGGACCAGATTCGCATGCGCGCCCAACGATTGGAGGTCGCCACCGCCAAGGTCAGCCTCGCCGCCGCCACCAGCGTCCGCGATATCATCACCAGCCTGGACGCCGCCGACGCGCCCGAGGTGGTGGTGATCGACTCGATCCAAACCATGTATGTCGACGCGCTGGACAGCGCCCCCGGCACCGTCGCGCAGGTTCGCGCCTCGGCACAGGAACTGATCCGCCACGCCAAGAAGCGCGGTATCTCGCTGCTGTTGGTCGGGCATGTCACCAAGGAAGGGACGATCGCCGGCCCGCGTGTGTTGGAGCACATGGTCGACACGGTTCTGTATTTCGAGGGTGAGCGCGGGCACCAATTTCGCATCCTTCGCGGCGTGAAAAACCGTTTCGGGCCGACCGACGAAATCGGGGTGTTCGAGATGACCGAGATTGGCCTGGTCCAGGTCGGCAATCCCTCGGCGCTATTCCTGTCGGACCGGCAGGACGACGTCTCCGGCGCCTGCGTGTTCGCCGGCATGGAGGGTACACGGCCGGTGCTGGTGGAGATTCAGGCGCTGGTCGCTCCCTCGCCGTTCGGCACACCACGGCGGGCGGTGGTCGGCTGGGACACCAACCGTCTGGCGATGGTGACGGCCGTGTTGGAAGCCCGTTGCGGCGTCAGTCTGGCCGGCAACGACGTGTTCCTGAACGTGGCCGGTGGACTGCGTGTGTCGGAACCGGCCGCCGATCTGGCTGTCGCGGCCGCCCTCGTCTCCTCTCTGACCGGCGTGCCGGTGCCCAGGGGGTCGGTGGTATTCGGTGAGATCGGCCTATCCGCCGAGGTACGGGCCGTCGCGCACACCGAGGCGCGGCTGAAGGAAGCCGCCAAGCTTGGCTTCGAGAAGGCATTGCTGCCGGCAACCCGGCGCAAGACCGCACGCTCCGCCAAAAGCGGAACTCCTGGGACCACCGTTACGGGCGGACTCGATCTCGTCGAGATTACCCGTCTGCACGATCTCGTGGATCTGCTACAGGACCCCGGCGACGACGCCCGCTTCGGGCGGCGTGTGATCTCGGGTTAGGAGCGCGCATGGACTCCTTGCCGATCAACATCAGCGACTTGGCGATCGCGGTGATCCTGCTGCTGTCGGCGCTGTTGGCGTTCTTGCGCGGGTTCATGGCCGAGGTGCTGTCGATCGTCGCCTGGATTGGCGCGCTGGCCGTCGCGACCTACGGTTATGTCCATCTTCAGCCCTACGCCCGGGAGCTGATCACCTTCAACGAGACGGTTGCCGATCTGGCGGCAGGGGTCGGGTTGTTCGTCGTTTCACTGGTGATCTTCTCAATTCTAGCTCGGGTGCTGTCGGGCAGTGTATCGATGGCCGGACTTGGTGCGCTGGATAAATCACTCGGCTTCTTGTTCGGGTTGGCGCGCGGGGCGGTGCTGGTCTGCATCGCCTATCTGCTGGTGGTCTACGCCGTGCCGAACGAGGCCGATCGCCCGAGTTGGCTGCGCGACGCCCGGGCGTTGCCCCTGGTGAGTGAGGGTGCGGATTTTCTCTATGAGCTAATTCCCGTCCATCTCAGAGGTGAAGCCGACGAGGCGGCGAATCGCGCTCGACAACGGGCCGAATATGAGGCGCGCGAGGCCCTGCGCCGCCAACTTCTGGCACCGACGCCGAAAGCCGGTGCGTCATCGCCATCGAACGGTTATACTGACGGCGAACGTCAAGACATGAATCGCGCCATTCAGAGCACCCAATAGGCGGGTGCTTTTGTCGTTTCCGGCCCTTTAACTCTTACTCGCGTCACAGGAACCCGGCTGACATGACCCTGACCACCTCCCCCTTCGACGACGATCACTTCCACGAAGAATGTGGGGTGTTCGGTATTCTTGGCACGTCCGATGCCGCCGCTCACACTGCGCTCGGACTGCACGCCCTGCAACATCGCGGTCAGGAAGCCGTTGGCATCGTCGCCACCGATGGCGAGCAGTTCCACGCCCATCGCGGCCTTGGCCATGTGGGCGAGAACTTCGGCGCCGAGAACCAATCGGTTGTCGACCGGCTCAAGGGGCATGCCGCGATCGGCCACAACCGCTATTCCACGACTGGCGAGACAGTGTTGCGCAACGTTCAGCCGTTGTTCGCCGATTTCGAGTTCGGCGGTCTAGCCCTGTGTCACAACGGCAACCTGACGAACGCCTTACAAGTGCGGCAAAATCTCGTGCGCCAGGGGTGTCTGTTTCAGTCGACCATGGACACCGAAATCATTATTCACCTGATTGCGCGGTCGCGGCGACGCACGGTGGTCGACCGCCTGGTCGAGGCGATGAGTCAGGTCCAGGGCGCCTACGCGCTGGTCTGTCTGTCCAGCGAGATGGTAATCGGTCTCCGCGATCCTTTCGGCGTCCGGCCACTGGTTCTTGGCAGGATCGGAGAGGCCCATATCGTGACCTCGGAGACATGTGCGCTCGACATCATCGGCGCCGAATTCGTGCGCGACGTGGAGCCGGGCGAATTGGTGGTGATCGACGGTGACGGTGTGCGGTCATTCTTCCCGTTTCGTCCCGCACCGAGCCGGTTCTGCATCTTCGAGTACATCTACTTCGCCCGCCCGGACAGTCTGGTCGAGGGGCACAGTGTGTACGCCGCCCGCAAGGCGATCGGCGCCGAACTTGCCCGCGAGTCCGGTGTCGACGCCGACGTCATCATTCCGGTACCGGATTCCGGTGTCCCCGCCGCCATCGGCTACGCCGCCGAAGCGAGCATCCCGTTCGAGCTTGGGATCATCCGTAACCACTATGTCGGCCGTACCTTTATCCAACCATCCGACCACGTGCGTCACCTGGGCGTGAAACTCAAGCACAACGCCAACAAGGGCCAAATCGAGGGCAAACGCGTGGTGCTGGTCGATGATTCCATCGTGCGCGGCACCACCTCGACCAAGATCGTCGACATGGTCCGCAACGCGGGGGCGACCGAGGTGCATATGCGCATCGCTAGCCCGCCAACCACCGAGTCGTGTTTCTACGGCGTCGACACCCCGGAGCGTGACAAGCTGCTGGCGGCGCAAATGTCGGCCGAGCAGATGGCCCAGCGGATCGGTGTCGACAGCTTGGCGTTCATAACCATCGATGGTCTCTACCGTGCTATGGGTAAGGTGAAGCGCGATGAAGCCGCGCCGCAGTATTGTGACGCCTGCTTCACCGGCGACTACCCAATCGCGTTGACCGACCGCGACGGCGGCGGCGCCACCCGTCAACTCTCGCTGCTTGCCGAAGCTTCCTGAGGATACCATGACCGGACGTTTGGACGGGCGGATCGCCCTGATTACCGGCGCGTCGCGCGGCATTGGCGCCGCCGTGGCCGAGGCTTTCGCCCGCGAGGGCGCGGCGCATCTGATCCTGGTCGCCCGCACGGTCGGCGGTCTGGAGGAGACCGACGACCGGATCCGGGCCGCCGGCGGCACCGCCACCCTGGTGCCGCTGGACCTGACCGACGGCAACGCGGTCAATCAATTGGGCGCGTCGATCCATGAACGCTGGGGCAAGCTCGACATCCTGGTGGCCAACCATGGTCAGTTGGGCGCGCTGACCCCGATTAACCATTACGACCCGAAAATGTGGGATGCGGTGATGGCGGCCAACCTGTCGTCCTGCCAGCGTCTGATCCGTAGCCTAGACCCGCTGCTACGGCAGTCCGATGCCGGCCGCGCGATCTTCGTGACCTCGGCGGCCGCCGTGGGCGAACGGCCGAACTGGGGTGCCTATGCCGTCTCCAAGGCGGCGCTGGAGGCCATGGTGCGCTGTTACGCCGGCGAGACCCGTAAGACCAAGCTGCGGATCAACCTGCTGAACCCGGGCGCGACCCGCACCGCCATGCGCGCCGCCGCCTTCCCGGGCGAGGATCCGATGACCCTGAAGACGCCGGAAGACATCGCCCCGGTGTTCGTCGACCTGGCCGAGGCGGCCTGCACCCGCCACGGCGAACGAGTGGATGCGCAGTAGACAGAGCGCGCGGGGCTATTCAACCTCTTTCAGGCTCTCGGCTCGATTGACCCAAAGCACATAGAGCGCGGCAATCAGCGCCATCAGCGACGACAACAACATCATGACCAAGACCGGGTAGACCCCGTTCTCTCCGGTCATGAGGGCGCCGGTGATCGAAGAGATCACCGCACCGCCTCCCACCGTTAGAGCCCCCGACAAACCAGAAGCACTTCCCGCCAGTTTGGGCCGTACCGACATCGCGCCCGCACTGCTGCTCGGCATGGTTAGGCCGTTGCCGACGCCAACAAACACACACGCGCCAAACAACGATAGGACATGAACAACGCCGGTCAGAAACAGAACCAGCCCAACGACAAGTCCGGTGCAGGCAGCAAGCCGCCCGGCAATCATCATCGTGGTCAGCGGATAACGCTTTGCGTAGCGGTCGGACAGGAAGCTGCCGAGAAGAAAGCCCGCCGTGATGGTTCCCATATAGAAACCGAGCGTTGCCGCCGACATGCCGAACATCGTCTTGGCAACGAACGGCACTCCGCCCAGAAAGGCGTAAAACGCGCCCGTTGAAAACGCCATGCACAGCGCATAACCCCAGAAGCGGCGGGACCGCAAAAGCTCTGGATAAGACCGGAACTGCTTTACGAAGGTGGCTGATGGCGTTCTGTGCGTCTCGCCGAGATCGACCCAGCACAGCCCGAATATCGCCACGCCTGCGCCAGCGAACGCCACGAAACTCGCGCGCCAGCCAAACAACTCATCCAGCACGCCGCCAACCATCGGCCCGAGCATCGGCGCCACCGCCCACGCCATGGCGAGATAGCCCATCAGGCTCGCCGCTTCTTGTACCGGCACCATGTCCCGGACCACGGCGTTCGAGATCACCAAACCGGAAGTGATCGCGCCTTGCAGCAACCGAAAGATCAGGAACGTCCAAATGTTGGTGGCAAACAGGCAGCCGAGCGACGCCAGGATGAAGATCAGCAGCCCCGCCAGGATTACCGGCCGCCGCCCAAACCGATCCGACAACGGCCCTATGACCAACTGCAAGACGGCCGTCATTCCGGCATAACCGGCGATTGATAGGGTCACGAGCGCGTAATCGGCCTGAAGTTCCTCCGCGATGTTCGAAAGCGACGCCACGAACATATTGAGCGTCACGACCGAAAGCCCGGAGAGCAAGATCAGCGTGAACAGTCTCGGCGGGGTGGTTGCGGCCGGCAACATCATCAAATCCTTTCTCGCGTCGACGCCCTGGCGCCCCCTTCCAGGCACAAAAAAACCCCCGAGAAAACGGGGGCACATGGGTTTGCCGTTATGGAGTCCGTTACCGGTCCATGCGCCTATCTCCCGCGACGACGACGACAAACTTCATATCAAGGCACTCCTTTATGCTGGGAAAAGCTGTAGATGCGATGTTCGATCGCGTGAATGACCACTTTACCCACCCTCACCCGCCGTACCGCGTCACATAGCGGTCGTAGGCCTCGACGGTGAACGGCTGTTGCTCGCCACCGTCGGGCGCCCACAGGGCGCGCTCGCCGGTTACGATATCGCCGAGATAGACGTGCAAGCCGAGCGACGGGTGCCGGTCGGGGTTGGCGATGGCGTGCACCTCGTCGGGGCCGAGCACGATTACCTCGCCGGGGCCGATCCGGGCCTCGCGGTCGAACGCCACGCGCTCGCCCTGGCGGCGGAACAGCCGGTGGATTTCCACTCCCTCGATCATGCCGACCACGGCGGTCATGCGGTGGTCGTGCGGCGGCCCGGCGGTGTCCGGGCTCTGGCGCACCACATAGACCGCCACCGCGTCGTCATGGGCGACGACGACATCCTCGCCCTCGAAGTCCGGCAGGTCGGCCACCACGCGGGCCGGATCGGCAACTGCTTCGATCATCACCGCGCGCACCGCCTCGGCCGGGTCGGCCGAGGTCGCCGCTGTCCGGCAGGCATCCACGAAGGTGTCCATCGAGGTCCAGGCCATGGTCGGTTCGCTCCCTACTCGTCCTTCATCGAGGCCTTCATGCCGCGGATCGCCAGCTCAAGATTATTGAGTGTCTGCTGCAGCAGTTTGGCCTGATTGGCTTCCAAACGCTCGTGCTTGAGCGCATAACGCATTCCGTCGGCGCGGGCCTGCAACCGGTCTAGACGCGGGGTGTCCTGGCTGACGGTGAAGCCGCGCGCCTTGACGGTACCGGCGAATTTGCGGCGGTCGGACGATCGATAGCGCGGGGCCTGATCGCCCATGCGCTCGTCATACATCCGCGCCAGATCGGCGACCGTCACCCGCTCATCCCGCTTTGGCCCGCGCGCCATCTCAACTCCGCAACTGCCTACAACCCGCCGCTACCCGTCATCGACATAAGGGTTGCGACGTTGGCGTACATTAACCCGGATCGGCACGCCGATCAGGCCAAATTCGTCACGCAACCCGCCAACCAAATAACGGATATAGGATTCCGGCAATTCGGCGGCCTGGCTGGCGAAGGCGGCGAAGGTCGGCGGACGGGCCTTCACCTGGGTCATATAGCGAATCCGTACCCGGCGTCCTTTTGCCAACGGCGTCGGATGCGCCTCCAGCATGCCTTCCAGCCAGCGGTTCAACTGCGCGGTCGGGACCCGCTTGTTCCACAGGTCATAGGTCGCCAGCACCGCGTCCAACAGCTTGTCGAGATTGCTCCCGCGCGTGGCGGAGATCGGCACCCATGGCACACCCCGCACCTGGGTCAACGAGGTATCGAGCCGGTCACGCAAGAGCTGACTGGCCGCCCCCTTATTCTTCACCAAATCCCATTTGTTGGCAGCGATCACCAAGGCCCGCCCCTCGTCCAACGCCATGCGCGCGATCGCCAGATCCTGCTTTTCCAGCATCGTTTCGCCATCGAGCACCAGCATCACGACATGCGCGTATCGCACCACACGGCGTGTATCGGCGGTCGATAGGCGTTCCAGCTTGTCGCTCACCCGCGATCGGCGGCGCAGCCCAGCGGTGTCGGCCAACTTTACTGGGCGGCCACGGTAGGACCAAGCGACCTCGATGGCGTCACGGGTGATGCCGGCCTCCGGTCCGGTCAGCAGCCGGTCCTCGCCGATCAACCGGTTGACCAGGGTCGACTTGCCGACATTGGGCCGGCCGATGATCGCGAGCTTGATCTGTCCAGGATCAGGCTCGTCCCCCAACTCACCGCCCTCGGCCTCGTCGTCTTCCCAACTCGCCGTTTCCGTGGCTTCCGACTTTTTGGTGTGCCATGCTGGCAGCTCTCCCTTGGCCTCGGCCACGTCGCGGATGGCGTCGTACAGATCGCCCAGCCCTTCGCCATGCTCGGCCGAGATAGCAAGCGGATCACCAAGACCAAGGCCATGGGCCTCGGCCAATCCGGCCATGCCCGCCCGACCCTCGCATTTGTTGGCGCAGACCACGACCGTGACATCGACCCGCCGCAGCCAGTCGGCGAAATGAGCATCCAACGGCGTGACGCCGGCGCGGGCGTCGATCAGCATCAACACCAGATCCGCCTCATCGACCGCGCGCTCGGTCTGACGGCGCATGCGGGCTTCCAGGCTGGCGTCGTTGGCGTCCTCCAGCCCGGCGGTGTCGATGATCTGAAACTCAAGGTCGGCAATCCGGCCGTCGCCCTCACGCCGATCGCGGGTAACGCCCGGCGTGTCGTCGACCAGCGCATGGCGCGTCCCCGTCAGACGGTTGAACAGCGTTGACTTGCCGACATTCGGGCGGCCGATGATAGCGACCTTGAGGGTCATGGTATTTTACTCACCGGAAAGCGTGCAGCGTGCCGTCGTCGGTCAGAACGTAGACCGTACCCCCAGCAACCAAGGGCGGGACATAAATGGTCGAGCCGATATCGAGGCGGCCGAGTAGCGTGCCGGTATACGGCGAGATAGCGTAGAGAAAGCCGTCGGAGGAGCCGACCAACAACCGGTCGCCGACCAGCACCGGTCCCGCGTACTGGATCGCACCGGTCTTATCCTCCATGTCCTCGAAGGGCGGCAACCGGTGCACCCAACGGACACGACCGTCGCGTCTAGTCAACGCCACCACCTCGCCGTCGAGACCAACCACGAACACGAACTCACCCGCGACCCATGGCATATGCACGCCACCGATGCCGCGCTCCCATACCCGGCCACCCGTTCTGAGATCGATCGCCACCATGCGCCGGGCATGGCTCACCGCGAACGCCAGATCGTTGTCGATCACAGGGTTGCCGCGAATGTCCGCCAACCGCGAGATCGCGTCCAGCGCCCGTATGCTGGACAGGTTTTCGAGCCAGTTGACACGGCCCGTCTCGACCCCGAGCGCGAAAATCTCACCCGACGAATAAGGCACCAGGATGGTGGTCGCGTCGACCGCCGGTGCAGCCCCGCCCAGCAGAGAAGCCGCCTCACTGATCCCCTGGTGTTCCCAGAGACGGCTTCCATCCTCAGCCGACAGAGCAATCGAGCGGTTCCCGAGAGTGACCGCGAACACACGTCCATCCGCCACCGTCGGCGCGCCGCGCACCGGCCCTGGAAGGCGCACACGCCACAACTCGCGACCATCCTCAAGCGCCAGCGCCATCGCTTCGCCATAGCCGGTAATCGCGAACACCCTGTTTCCATCGGCGGCGATGCCGCCAGCATAGACCGCTTCATCCTCATCCGCCGGTTCGAGATCGCGCTCCCACAGTCTGCCGCCGGTCTCGGCGTTGAAGGCTCTCAGGTTAGCCTCGGCGTCTAGTGTCAGAACGCGGCCATCGATCACCACGGGTTGGGTGAGCAGGACGCGCTCATCATCGCCACCATCGCCAATCGAGACGCTCCAGGCCTCGGTCAGCACGTCGGCCGCGTCCAGATGCCCCAAGGACTTGGAGGCACTGCCGCCCGGTTGCGGCCAGTCCGCGTTGACGTAGGGCCGCGGCAGAATCACCGCGAAGTCCTTCAGCGCCAGGTCGACCTTCAACCCGTCATCCATCAGCATGATCGGAATGCGCTCGCCAGGAAGCGGCTTATCGGTGGTCTCACCGAAGAAGTTGCCGTCACCGAACCCGCAACCAGCGAGCCCAATCAGGGTGATCAACGCTAGGCTGTGCCGCGTCGTGATCATGATCGTCGCTCGTTCTTTTTTTGTGTTGGCTTAATCAACCGCCCAACGCACGCACCATCTCGGCCGCCCGTGCACGGAGCGCCGCCGGTGCGTCAGGGGCATCAGCCAACGTCTTGAAGATCGTAACCGCGCCGTCCCGGTCACCCGCCGCCAGGGCGATCGCCGCTTCGGTTTCCCGAGCCAACGCATGCCAAGGATTCCCAGCCTCCAAGACCGGCGCCAGGGCCGCACGAAGCGTTTCACTGTCGGCCACGCCGATTTGCAGTCGCACAGCGCGCAGGCGTGCCAACCCAGCATAAGGTTCCTCGGCACCGACTGCTACCAGTGCATCGTAGGCGGCGACCGCCCCCTCGGCGTCCCCTGCCTTCGCCAAAGCGGCGGCCTGGCTCAACCGAGCGATTGTCGCGTAGCCGTTGCTCGCGCTCTCGGCCAGCGCGGCGAACGCGTTGGCGGCATCGCGCGGGCTATCCTGGTCCAGCAAACGGACGGCAGCGGCATATTGAGCCGCGCGCCCGGCCTGCGCCTGAGCACGCCACTCCTTCCAGCCGACATTGCCCGCCACCGCGAGCACGATGGCCACGGCGGCGGCGATCACCCAACTGCCGTAGCGGCTCCATAACTTCGCCACCCGCTCCTGTTGCAGCTCTTCGTCGACTTCCCGGAAGATGTCGGTCACGGTTGTTTCTCCGTTCGGCTTGTTTAACTCCGCAAGCAACCGTCGGACCGTTAAGCCCGGACTGTCACCGTCGGTATCGAGGCGGTACGCATCGGCGCGCAGTGGGGTTTACCCCGAGGTTGAATTCGGGAAAACTGAAATATGAAGGTTTGACTATACGGGGAATGACGCCAGTCGATGGATAATCTTATCCGCCTCTCGAGCCAACGACCTCTTTCCAAGCATTTTTTCTTCACACGGCAGGAGCTGAGCCAGCTCTTGTCGCTGTACTCAAGTCGTGTCATCGCCGGCGAATGGCGGGACTACGCGCTCGACCGACACGACGACATGGCGGTGTTTTCGATCTTCCGCCACAGCCACGAGCGCGCTCTCTATGCCATTGCCAAGATCCAACGGCGTGGCCAGAAAAAACCGACCTACGCGCTGTTCAATGGCGCAAGACGCCTGAAGACCAGCAGCTCGTTGCACGAGGTCGTGTCGACGTTCGAAAAACTTCCACGGCTGGTCACCGGCTGATCCAGCATCGGCGGGCGGGTATTTATTATGCTTGCCCGAACAAAATGTTCTTGTTATGTTCTCATTTCATCTTTGCCATCATCAACGGCGGCCAATATGGGACGTTTCAAGCAACAGCTCATCCACAGCGAGGATCGCCGCCGTTCGGTAACCCGGCTGGCAAATCTGCTCAACGCCGGGGTCGATGTGTTTTGCTGGTGCAACCGCTGCGGCCATCACGCCGAGTTGGAAACCCCGGCGCTGATCGCGCAGTTGGGCCCGAATTTCCCCGTGCCGGAGATCGGCGCCCGAATGCGGTGCAGCGCCTGTGGTGCCAAGGACATCGCCACACGCCCCGCTTGGCCCGGCCAGGGTTGGAGCGACGCCCGCTCCGCCTGACCCGCCGGCGCGGCGGAAATGCCCTGCAGGCGTGCCGGCCTCGCTGAAAGTAAGGCAGAATCTGCCGAACGGCGCGTTCATCGCGGCAACTCTCGCCCCCACACTCTCCCTTGCCGTCGCGAATCGCGAAAAATTGCGCTCCGCATCTTGGCACGCAGGTTGCTACTAGATCGTCGCGCCCTTCCTTTACCCCACTAGGCGGCAAGCGCACCCGACAACGATCAGGCGACGAAAGGTGCCCAACCATGCCACGGATCATCCCCACTGGCCGACGACGTGATCGCCGGCGCGACCGCCGCGTCACATCGCCGATGACCGTGGTCATCGGCAGCACTCCCTACGCCATCGGCGACTGGAGCCTGGGCGGCTTGCGGGTGCTCGACTACATTGGCTCACTAACAGCCGGCGAAAGCACGCCCATGCGCGTGTTCGTCCCGACGGCCGGCCCTGGCGCGCTGTTCAAGGCCAACGCCCATGTTCGGAGGCTCGACAAAACCAGCGCCGATCTGGGGCTGGCCTTCGAATCACTCGACAGCATCGCTTTCGACACGTTGAGCCGGTATTTTCGGGAGCGCTTGGTACGAGGCCAAGCGTGAGCGAAACAATCATCGAGCGACGCATGCGCCGTCCAAGTATCTCCACCGCACGCCGGACGACCATCTTGAGCCGCGCTGGCGGTAACCGTGGTTCGGCCCCAGAGGACCCGTCGGATGACCGGTTCGAGAGTTGGGACGACGACGCAACGCGCGACGACGACAATGAGCCGCTGTTCCCCAGCCTCAAACGTCGCTCGGCCAGCGAGCGGGCGTCAGAAGTTGTCGATGCCCTGAAGAAGGCCATTCTCAATCCTGGACGGATCGACGGCGGCAGCGGCATGGCCTACCGGGATTGGTCCCGGGTTGCGCAGAAGAAGATCACCCGCGCCATCAGCGAGGCCGAGGCCTCGGTCGCGTTGCGTGAGATGATGTCGGCGCACCGCATCGGCGGGCTCTGCCTGCGCATCGGCTTTTTGTTGTTGGCGGCGGTGGCCTCGTTCACCGCATTCTGGTTTGGCATCGTTTTCGTCTGGGAGGTCTATGGACCGGCCTGGGGTTTGGGCGCCGCAATGTCAGCGCTTGGTTTATCCCTTTCCTTTGTGGTGGCCGGTCTCAGCCTCAGCGGTGACGACATCGACAAGATCCGCGAAAAGGTTCGCGAAAAGCTCAACCTCGCCCCCTGACCCGCCGCTCTGACCGAGCTATAGTCTCGCCCGCACAACGGGGAGGACTGGGTCGTGAATCTCGATCTGACGGGGAAACGGGTAATTATTACAGCGGGCGGCTCCGGTATTGGACGCAAGACCGCCGAGGTGTTCAGCGCCGCCGGCGCCCGTGTTTACACCTGCGATATCGACCAAGACGCCTTGGAAAGCGCGCGTGGTGGCATTCCGGGGCTCAAGGGCGAGCGATGCGACGTTGGCGATCCGAACGCGCTCGACGACTTTTTCGGCCGCGCGCTCGACAGCCTCGGCGGGCTCGACATCCTGGTGAACAACGCCGGGACCGCCGGCCCCACCGCCCCGGTGGAAGAGGTTTCGCTCGATGACTGGAACGCCTGCCTGACCGTCAACTTGACCAGCGTCTTTCTTGGAACGCAAAAAGCGACACCCGCTCTTAAAGCGTCGGGCGGCGGCAGCATCGTCAATCTATCCTCGGCCGCCGGCAAGTTCGGCTTCCCGCTGCGCAGCCCCTATTCGGCCGCGAAGTTCGCCATCGTCGGCTTCACCCGCACCTGCGCCATGGAACTCGGACCGCACGGCATCCGGGTCAACTGCATCCAGCCGGGACCGGTCGAGGGTGACCGGATCGACCGGGTAATCCGGGCCAAGGCCGAGGCGGCTAGCATTTCGGAAAACGCGATGCGCTCGCAGATGGCCGAGATCACGTCGATGAAGACATTCGTAACCGCCTCCGACATCGCGCATCAGATCCTGTTCATCTGCTCCGAGGCCGGACGCCACATCACCGGCCAGTCGCTCAGCGTCGACGCCGGATTGGAAGGATTGGCCTGAGCATGCGCGGGCCCGCCGCCTTGATCGTGGTCGTCGTCGCGGCGTTCGCGTCGACGGGCACACTCGCGGCGGAGCCGGAGCTGCTGGCAACGATTAACACTTACCGGGCGGAAGCCGGCGTGTCGGCACTGATCGCACGACCAGAGCTGGACCAGTCCGCAACCGAACACGCCCGCGAGATGCTGGAGCAGGGTTATCTGGGTCAGGTCGGGCCGGATGGTGTTTCCCTTGGTGAGCGCCTGGCCCGCTCGGGATTTCAACCACCGGCGGCGCGGGAAATCATTGTTCATGGCGTCGATGGGGTGCCGCCGTTGGTCGATCGGTTGATCAAGCTCCGATCGACCCGGATCGATCTGCTGTCGGATGTCGCCACTGAGATCGGCGTCGGTCATGCCGAGGGCCCGGCGACCATGAAGGACGGCACCCTGGTACGGAATCTGTGGGTTATCGTGCTGGCCGACACCCGGATCGCGGCCATTCCAGGCGCCCGCACGGCACTCGTCGAGGCGATCAATCAACTACGCGTGGCACGGAGCCTCGATGCGTTGACCATGGAGCCCGCGTTCGACCGCGCGGCCCAAGGCCATGCCGCCGATATGGTGGCGCGCGGCTTCTACGACCATGAGAACCCCGACGGCGCGTCCGCGTCGGACCGTGCCTCCGCCGAGGGTGCCGAGGTCATCGAGATTGGCGAGACCATCGCCGTCAACGGCTTCTCGGCGGATGAGATCGCGCTCGCCTGGAGCCGCAGCGAATATCACGCAAAGATCCTGTACAGCCCAAGCGCCAACCGGATCGGCGCCGGCTATCACGCCGGGCCACTGATGCTGGATGGCCGCATGTTACGCAATGTCTGGGTCGCCGTGATCGGCAAGCCCAAACCACGTTGAGAAACGACCAGGCTCAAATACCAGCTGCTATTGGAGCCACAATGCCATAGACGACGGAATGGTTTGGGCGGTGGTGTTATCGATACCGCTTCATCAATGGCTGGCGCCGCTCGGTATTGGTTTGTCGAAACCTATGATCGGCGCGGCCGCTTCCGGATCGATGACCGCGTTGATTATGTAAGGGCCGGCGTACGCGCGGCCGCGTCCGATGGCGGCGGCTAAGTCGGCTGGGTCATCGACGCTCTCGCCACCGCATTTCAGGGCACGGGCCACGGCCGAATAGTCGACATCGAGGAAATCGCAGTCGAGGTAGCGATTCATGGCCAGCTCTTCCCAATGGCGTTGAAAGGCCAAGGTGCTGTTGTTGAAGACGATCACCAGGATATCAATGTTGTAGCGCGCGGCGGTCTCAAGCTCACCCAATTGATAGCCGAAGGCACCATCGCCGCTGACGCAGATGACGTCGCGATCGGGTGCACCGATCTTGGCACCGATCGCCGCCGGCAAGCTCCAACCAATACCGCCGGTGCCGCGTGGTGACAGGATGAAACGCCCGCTGGTCGGCACCATGAGCTGGCTCATCGACCAACCGGTGACATAGCTGGCGTCGGCCACCAACAGGCTGCGGGCGTCCAGGACACGGTCGATCTCGGCGAAAACGCGTTCGGGCCGGATCGGCCGCTGGCCGGAGTTGGCGACCGGCGCCATTTCCCGCTCCCAAGCCTGCTTCATCTCGATGATGCGGCCGCCGTTATCGCGCGCCGGTCGGCCCAGCTCATGATCGCCGCAATGTTGCAGCAGATCGCGCAGGCTGTCGCGCACATCCCCCACCATCGCCACGTCGGTCGCGAAGTTGCGGCCGATCTCAGCTGGATCGACATCCAGGTGAATGACCTTGGTGCCGGGTTTCGGCAGGGTCCAGTCGCTGTAACAGATCTGACCCGTGCGCGACCCCATGATGAAAACCACATCGGCCTCGGCGAGAAATGTATTGGCAATTCGGCCGCGGCCAAGCTTGCCGCCGGTCGAGGTGCCGAGCACGCCGAGCGCCAGCGGGTGGCTGTCGGCGATGGCACCCTTGCCGGTCATGGTGGTGGCGACCGGCACGGTGAACAGCTCGGCCAATGCGGCGATCTCGGCGAAAGCGCCGGAAATAATGCTTCCACCGCCGGCAACCAAGAGCGGCCGTTCGGCCGCTATCAGCAGATCGGCCGTCGCGGCAATCGACGCCCGGTCGGCTCGCGTCCGATTGGCCGGCACGGAGATGTAGAGCGGATCGGCCGCACTGCCGGCGGTGCTCTCGGCCGCCATGACGTCGGTCGGACAGATTAGCGCGACCGGCCCCGGCCGGCCCCCCGTCGCCAAGCGGAAAGCGGCGCGGGTCTTGTCTCCAGCCTCTTCGGCGGCGTCGATGCGGATCACCGCTTTGACGAAGGGCGCCATCGCGGCGCGGGTATCAAGTTCGCTGCTGGCGTGGCGGCCCTTCATATTTAGAGGGTGGTCCTGGACCAGCGCGATCACCGGCACCGATGACCGCTGAGCTTCCAGCAAGCCGGTGATCAGGTTGGTCGCTCCCGGCCCAAACGTGGCGGCACAGACGCCAGGCCTGCCGGTCACCTGCGAATAGGCATGGGCCATGATGGCGCCGTGCTTTTCATCGCGCACGGTCACGATCCGGGTGGTTGCCCGGTCGACGGCGTGAAAGACATGGATTGGATCCTCCATGCCAAACAAACAATCGACTCCATGATTGCGGATAGTTTCATAGACGATCCGCCCCGTCGTCGTCGTCATGTCGCCCTCCGTTAATCGCCCACCCTTCAATCATCCGCACGGCACACGGCTCATTTACACCGCGATCGCGGCTCCGTCGCGTCGGGAATCGGCGGCACCGTTTAAGGCACCGCTGTCGGGGTCGCGGCTGATGGCGTGCATGCCGCCACATGACATGGAGAACGGTTCGATCATGTTGATCTCGTGCCCGCGGCTTCTAAGGTCGGCGACGACGTCGTCCTCGATCCGGGATTCGAGGTCGACCCGTCGGCCGTCCCACAGCCGTGCTCGCGGCGCGTCGAGCGCCGCCTGGATGTCGAGCCCGAAGTCGAGGTGGTGAACGACGGCTTGCGCCTGGGTCTGGAGAATACCGTAGCTCCCGGGCGTGCCGAGGGCGAGCACCGGTTCGCCGTCACGCAGTGAGACCGACGGCGCGAGGCACATCCCGAACCGCTCACCGCCGACCAGCCGGTTCGGCGAGTCCGGGTGCAGATCGCCCCAATTCATGAAGTTGTTCATGCACACGCCGGTGCCCGGGATCACAACTCCGGAGCCGAACATCGCCCCTAGGCTCTGGGTCAAGCAGACGACGTTGCCATGCCGGTCGATGGCTGAAAACGAGGTCGTGTGCTCCCGGCGTTCAACAACATCCGGCAGCGGCCCCTCGCCATATTGCTCGGTCCGGCCGGCGATCGGTTCGGCCGAGCGGGCACGGGCGCGCAACGGCGCCACGGCGTCCTCCGCAAGCAGCGCCATCGCGCGTTCGGGCGAGCATTTATTGTTGCGGATACGGGCCTCGGCGGCGAGGCGGACGGCGCGGAAGACACGGTCGAGATGACCCGCCGACAGATGCTCCGCCGACGAGAGGTCGAGGCCTTCGAGGATGCGCAGTGTCAGGAGGAATTGAAACGATTCGGCCGGCGGCGGCGGGACGTGAATGTCGAGGCCACGATAAGAGGCGACGATCGGCTCTTCCCAGAACGGCCCGGCCGCAAGCAGGTCGTCATCGGTCATGCACCCGCCAAGGCCGCGGAGATGATCGATCATCTTTCGGCCGAGCGGACCACCATAGAGATACCCAGGTCCCTCGCCGGCAATCGCCTCAAACGTGCCGGCGAGCTCCGGTTGTCGGAAAACCGTGTTCAACGTGGCCTCGGCACTCTCATCGACATAGACCCGTTGCCATTCCGGCTGCATCGACCGGTTCCGGCTGGCCCCCACCATCGCGACATAGAATGGCGAGATCGGGACGCCCTCCCGCGCGTAGCGGATGGCCGGAGCGAAGATGCGATCGAGCGGCATGGTTCCAAGTTCGGAGACCAACCGACACCAGCCGGCGAGATTGCCCGGCACGCCGCTGGCGTTGGGGCCGTCTCGGATATCAAGCTTGCTCATGCGGGCGGCGTCGAACGCGCGTGGCACCGGCGGATGGAAGTCGAGCGCACGGACCCGCTTGTCGGTGGCGGTGTAAACCATCGCCATGCCAAGCCCGGCAAGGCCTGACATGAACGGTTCGACGACGTTGAGAGCAGCGGCGGTGGCGGCGATTGCGTCGAACGCGTTTCCACCGTCGGCCAGCATGCGCGCGCCTGCGAACGAGGCGAGCGGGTGGGCCGATGTGACCATGCCGCCGGTCGAGCGGACGGTTGGTCTACCGTGGGTATAGGCCTTGACTGTCATAATGGAGTCCCTTCGTCGAAGCGACGGCCCCCGAAACAAGGGTTACGGCGCGGCGTGGACAACTCTCCCCCGCTTCGGCACGTCGTGTCGATCCCTTCCATGCCGTCCGCTCGGCAGGTGCCGCTGTCCGCAGAATCCGATCAGCGGACAACCTCCAGCCAAATCACATATTCGAAATCGATCTAGTAGCCCGCTTTCCTTTCGGGCTACAGTTTTTACCGCCGTACCTTATTGGTGCGAATAGCCAACTTTTGAGTGGATATGGATTCAGTCACTCCCAGCACTGCTCCCATCCTCGAGGTCACCGACCTCAGGACGGTTTTTGGAACCCGTGAGGGGACCGTGCACGCGGTCAACGGGGTGAGTTTCCACCTCCACGAAGGCGAACTTCTTGGAATTGTTGGTGAAAGCGGCTCCGGCAAGAGCGTGACGGTAATGTCGCTTCTGAAACTCGTACCGATGCCGCCGGCGGAGATTGTCTCCGGGCGCGTGATGTTCAACGGCAGAGATCTCCTTAAGCTGGGATCGAGCGACCTCCGCCGGGTGCGCGGCGGAGAAATCGGTTTCGTGTTTCAGGATCCGATGACCTCACTCAATCCGGTTTTTACGGTCGGATACCAGTTGATGGAACCGCTCCAGAAACATCTCGGTCTCTCGAAGGCTGAGGCTCGGAAGAGGGCGGCCGCACTCCTCGATCTCGTGGGCATTCCGTCCGCGGTGGATCGGCTCGACGACTACCCTCACCAGTTTTCCGGTGGCATGCGCCAACGGGTGATGATCGCCATCGCACTGTCGTGCGATCCGAAGCTGTTGATCGCCGATGAGCCGACGACCGCACTCGATGTGACGATTCAAGCCCAGATTCTTGAACTCGTGCGGAAGCTCCGTCAGGAGCTCGGTATGGCGATGATCTGGATCACTCACGATCTTGGCGTTGTCGCCGGAATCGCCGACCGGGTCATCGTCATGTACGGCGGGTTGCTGGTCGAGCACGCCTCGGTGCGCGATCTGTACGGGAACCCTCAGCATCCCTATACCCGCGCGCTGCTGGAGACGCTGCCGAGCCTCGACAGCACTCGCTCGAAGCGCCTTAAGACCATCTTCGGCCAGCCGCCGAGTCTTGTAGCCGAGCCGACATCGTGTCCGTTCGCGCCTCGGTGTCAGTTTGCTTTTGACCGGTGCTGGAAGGAGAACCCGTCGATCCACACGACCAATGGCGGTTGGGCCGACGGACGGGTCAGCCACGATGTAGCTTGCTGGTGGGATATCGACCAGGGGGCACCGCGCGATGACGGCTGAAATGATCATGGCTTCCGACAGACAGGCGACGAGTGAACCGCTTCTTCAGGTCAGGGACCTGAAAATGCATTTTCCGATCCACGCCGGAATTCTCCGGCGCCAGATCGGCACGATCAAAGCGGTCGATGGAATCAGTTTCGACATTCGCCCGGGCGAGACGCTCGGTCTTGTCGGTGAGAGCGGATGCGGAAAGTCGACGACCGGGCGCGTCATCCTCCGGCTCTACAACGCGACATCGGGCCACGTGATCCTCGATGGCCAGGACATCACGGACCTCCATGGCGAAGAGCTCCGGCGCATCCGGCCCCGGATGCAGATGGTGTTCCAGGATCCGCACGCGAGCCTGAATCCCCGGATGACCGTCGGCTCGATCATATCGGAGCCGATCGACGAGCACGGAATTCTCAAGGGCTCGGACAAAACCGACCGGGTCGAGGAACTGCTCAACGCGGTTGGCCTCGACCCGAAATACACGAACCGATATCCGCATGAATTCTCGGGCGGTCAGCGGCAGCGCATCGGCATCGCCCGGGCGCTCGCGCTCAACCCCGCCTTCATCGTCTGTGACGAGCCGATCGCGGCCCTCGACGTCTCGATCCAGGCTCAGGTCGTGAACCTTCTCGAGGACCTTCAGGAGCAATTCGGTCTGACTTATCTGTTCATCAGCCACGATCTCAGCATGATTCGCCACATCGCCGACCGTGTTGCGGTCATGTATCTCGGCAAGATCGTGGAACTTGCCTCGCGCGACGATGTCTACGGCGCGCCGAAACACCCTTATACTCAGGCCCTTCTGTCGGCGGTGCCGGTCCCGAACCCGCTCGTCGAGGCTGAACGAGAACACATCGTGTTGGAAGGCGACCTTCCGAGCCCGGCGAATCCACCGGAAGGATGCAACTTCTGCACACGTTGTCCGATCGCGACCGATATCTGCCGGAAAGAAGATCCGGTGTGGCGCGAAATCGAACCTGGACGCCATGTCGCCTGTCACTACGCTGTTTAAGACGACATGGCGTCCAGGACCGGAACGGGAGGAAGAAACGCCACCGATCCGACGAAGACCGAGGGGAGCCGGAAAGACCGGAGCTCTCGAAACTAAAAACAGGGAGTCATTCACCATGTTGAAAACACGAACTCTGATCTTGGCGACCGCCGCCGTCGCGATGTTCGCGTCGGCCGCTCACGCTGCCCGAGGGACGGACGGTCAGCTCAAGATCCTTTATTGGCAGGCGCCATCGATCCTCAATCCGTTCCTGTCCGGTGGCACCAAGGATATCCACGCCTCTTCGCTCATCATTGAACCGCTGGCGCATTACGACAGCGACGGCAACATGGTTCCGGCCTTGGCCGTCGAGATACCAACCGTCGCCAATGGCGGCGTCACGAAAGACCTCAAGTCGATCACCTGGAAGCTGAAAAAGGGCGTCCTTTGGTCGGATGGCTCGGCTTTTACCGCCAAGGATGTGGAGTTCACGGCGGCCTATTGCCTGCATCCCGAGGGTGGCTGCAATGCCGCCGAACGATTCCAGGATGTCACTTCGGTCGAGGCGATAGACGACCACACGGTCAAGATCTCCTTCAAGGTACCGAAGCCATTCCCCTACGGACCCTTTGTCGGCTCCGAGGCGCCAATCATCCAAAAAGCCCAGTTCGAGAACTGCATGGGCGCCAAGGCCCCGTCTTGCACCGAGCAGAATTTCGGCACGATCGGAACCGGGCCGTTCACGGTCGCCGAATTCAAGCCGAATGACGTGGTTCTCTACAAAATGAACGAGAACTATCGCGATCCGGCGAAACCAGCTTTCGATTCCGTCTTGCTTAAAGGCGGCGGAGACGCGGTGTCGGCGGCGCGCGCGGTGCTTGAGACCGGCGAGTTCGATTACGCTTGGAACTTGCAGGTTGAACCCGAAATCCTCAGCACGATGGCCAAGGCCGGCAAGGGCGAGGTTCTTTCGTCTTTCGGAACCTCGGTCGAACGTCTGATGGTGCAGCTCACCAACCCCGATCCGGCGCTTGGTGACAAGCGGGCGACCTATCAGGGCGGTAAGAACCCGCATCCCTTCATGAGCGACAAGGCCGTGCGCCGCGCGTTGTCAATGGCGATCGATCGGGCAATCCTTGTTGATGCCGGCTATGGTCCGGCCGGCCGGGTGACCTGCAATGTCCTGCCGGCTCCGGCGATCTACGCGTCGACCGCGAATGACTGGTGCAAGACCCAGGACATCGCCGGCGCCAACAAGCTGCTCGATGATGCGGGGTGGAAGCGTGGCTCCGATGGTGTCCGTGAAAAAGGCGGCGTGCAACTGTCACTTCTGTTCCAGACCTCGACCAACTCGGTTCGTCAGGGCACGCAGGCCCTGATTAAGCAGATGTGGGCGGAAATCGGCGTCGAGACCGAGTTGAAGAACATCAGCGCGTCGGTGTTCTTCGGCGGCGACCAGTCGAGCCCGGATACGTTCCAGAAGAACTTCGCGGACATCGAAATGTACACGAACAACTTCAACGGGACCGACCCCGAGAACTACATGCTGCGCTGGACGTGCGATAAGATGCCGAGCCTGGAGACTCAGTGGATCGGCCAGAACATGCCGCGCTATTGCGACCCGGAATACGACAAGCTGGCTGCCTATCTCGCGGAGACGGCGTCGATCGAGGAGCGAGCGATCATCGCCAAGAAGATGAATGACATGCTGATCGAGTACGGCGCGATCATTCCCTTGATCCATCGTGGTGGTGTCGCGGCCCGGGCTAACAGCCTTGGTGGCGGAGCTTACCCGAATGTCTGGGATGCCACGCCCTGGAACATTCAGAACTGGCATCGCACGAAATAGAGACTTGATGGCCTCGGACGGTCCGTGGTGACACGGACCGTCCCTTCTTCCCTCCCATCCGCGCACGGGGGACTCACATGTTAAGATACGCAGTCCGGCGACTGCTGTTCGCGATCCCGACGCTGTTGGTGATTAGTTTCATCATATTCGCGCTGCTTGACCTCGCGCCGAGCGACCCCACGGCTCAGCTACCTCTGACAATTCCCGAGGAAGTCCGGGAGATGATCAAGAAGAGCCTCGGGCTTGGACAGCCTTTTCATATTCGTTATCTGAAATGGCTCGAGCAATTCATGGTCAATGAGCCCCTGAACCTGATCGAGCAATATTGGAATATCCAAATCGGCGACTCCGAAAGCCGACTTCGGGTGCGTTCCTGGTCGACCCGGGCGCCGGTCGTCGATCTGATCGCCGACCGGCTGCCGCAAACCCTGTCGGTTGTCGGTATCTCTTATATCGTGGCGATCCTGATCGCCGTACCGATCGGGGTCGTTTCCGCCTATAAGCAGTATTCGATCTTCGATCAGTTGGGGACCTTCATCTCGATGGTCGGCTTCTCGGTCCCGACGTTTTTCACCGGAACCGTATTGATCGTGATTTTCAGTGTGATGCTTGGCTGGCTTCCATCGATCTATGACACCACTCTCGAGGTGACGGACGTCGATAGTTTCATCGCCCAATTCAAGCAGATGATCATGCCGGTCATGGTCCTTGGGTTGTTCAATGCGGCACAGCTCAGCCGGTTCATGCGCTCCTCGATGCTGGATAACCTCAACCAAGAATATGTACGGACAGCACGCTCCAAGGGGTTGAGCGAGCCGGTGGTGATCTTGGTCCATGTTCTACGCAACAGCATGATTCCGGTGGTGACGGTGATCGCGCTTGGTCTGCCGTCGACCTTCGCCGGGGCGATCATCACCGAGCAGATTTTCCGCATCAACGGCGTCGGGCAATTGTTGATTGGTGCCATTGAGGGAGCCGATATACCAACCGTTCAGACGGTAACCTTCATTTTCGCGATTCTGATCGTGTTGTTCAATCTGGTCGCCGATCTCCTCTATGGAATACTCGATCCGAGGATTCGCTATGACTGAGTCCGTGCAAAGCCAAACCTTGCCGATCGAGCCAGAGACGGCGGTGGAGTTCAAACATCGCTCCCCCTGGCTCGATGTCTGGCATCAGTTCCGCTCCCATAAGGGCGCCATGGCCGGTGTGTCGGTATTCACGCTGATCGTGTTGGCGGTATTGCTTGGCCCATATATCCACGATATCGACCCGCAGTACCTGGACTACAAATCAAAAAACCAGGGAATGTCCGCCGTGCATCCCATGGGCACCGACAATCTTGGTCGCGATATGTTCGCTCAGGTTTTGGCGGGCGGCAGAACCTCTCTCGCGGTTGGCGTGACGGCGATGGCCCTGTCTCTGACACTAGGAACGCTAGTCGGTGTCATGGCGGGATTTTTCACGCGTCTCGACGGTGTGTTGATGCGGCTTACGGATCTGTTCCTCGCGCTGCCGATCCTGCCGTTGCTGCTCGTGATCATCATGCTGTTCCGAGACGCTCTCAGATCGGTGTTCGGGCCGGAGATCGGGATATTCATGCTGATCGTGTTCGTGATCGGCATCACCAGTTGGATGCAGACCGCACGGATCGTCCGGGGCGAAGTTTTGGCGCTCAAGGAACGGGAATTAGTTCTCGCCGCGCGCAGCATCGGTACCCGGCCTCATCGGTTGATCTTCCGACATATTTTCCCGAACGTTTTGAGCCCGATCATGGTGTCGGCCACGCTCGGTGTTGCCGCCGCGATCATCACCGAATCCGCGCTGAGCTTCCTCGGCCTCGGGTTTCCGTCGGACTTCCCGACCTGGGGTCGGTTGCTGTTCGACGGGGTGCCGTTTCTCAACATCAACCCGGCGCGGGTGATCTGGCCTGGGCTTGCCATTTCGCTGACGGTACTCAGTGTGAACTACATTGGCGACGGCCTTCGCGATGCGATGGATCCGCGAATCCGGGGACGCTGACCCTATTGTTCGTGCCTGCTTGCTTCACCTGCCCGCGAGGATAGACCTATGCCGATTCAGAACAGGGTGGCCGAGTTCGACGCCGAGATGCGCGCGTGGCGGCAGGACTTCCACACCCATCCGGAACTTCGTTTCGAGGAGACCCGGACGGCGGGTATCGTCGCGGCCAAGCTCCGGGAATGGGGGATCGAGACGCATGAAAACATCGCCAAGACCGGCGTCGTCGGGGTGATTCGTGGCCACGGCGCCAGCGGCCGGTCGATCGGCATCCGCGCCGACATGGACGCGTTGCCGATGCAGGAGGTCTCCTCCCCGGCCTACAAGTCCGTCTATGACGGCAAGATGCACGCCTGCGGCCATGACGGCCACACAGCCACGCTTCTGGGTGCTGCCAAGTATCTCGCCGAGACCAGGAATTTCGACGGTACCGTCAACGTTATCTTCCAACCGGCCGAGGAAGGCGGGGCGGGGGCGAAGGTGATGATCGAAGAAGGCCTGTTCGAACGCTTCCCATGTGACGCGGTCTACGGCCTCCACAACATGCCGCAAATCCCCAAGGGCACTTTCGCCATCCGCAGCGGCGCGCTGATGGCCGCGGCCGATGGAGTCGAAATCACGATAAACGCCAAGGGTGGGCATGCGGCGATGCCGCATCTGACGATCGATCCGATCGCTATCGGAACTCAAATATACACGGCCGCTCAGACGATCGTCTCACGCGCCATCGATCCGTTCGACAACGTGGTCATCAGCATCACCCAGTTCCACGCCGGGTCCGCCAACAACGTCATCCCGCACCAAGCGACGCTCAACGCCTCGATCCGGACGACGCGGGCGGACACCCGCGAGATGATCCGCGATCGGTTCCAGCAGCTTTGCGACAGCATGGCGGCACTCCACGGCGTGGAGATCGTCTGCAACTACCGTTTCGGGTATCCCGTCACATCGAACCACGCCGAACAGGTCGACAAGATCGCCAAGGCGGCCGCGACCGTCGTCGGCGCCGACAACGTCGATACGGACTGCGCTCCGTTGATGGGCAGCGAGGATTTCTCTTACATGATCGAGGCGCGTCCCGGGGCGTTCATCTTCCTTGGTGGCAGGGACGAGACCCACACCCACTCCGTCCATCACCCCGAGTATGACTTCAATGACGAGATTCTGACCACCGGCGCCAGCCTCTGGTCGACCCTGGTTGAGCAGGAGTTGCCGCGCGTCGGATGAAGATGGGCGCTCCCTGGGCGAGGTAAGCGCCCAGTCGCCCAGTCTCGCCAAAGAACCCGCGCCCAACCTCTGCGCGGGTGGTTCTGGGAATGACGTTGCTCGAACATGACCGACGCCGAGCTGCCGGCGGGCAGGTGAAACCCGCAGTTTAAATTAGCGTCACATTCGTCAAATATTCGGGAATAGCTCATGCAACCGTTCCCGAAACCAATCGACCGGGCAGGACATCATGGCGACCGAGCTGCTTTTCGGCATCCAAACCAACGGCATCAAGCACACTCATGCCGACCCGATGCCGGATATAGACACCCGCTTCTCTATGGTGCGCGATGCAGGGGTTTTCGACTATGTGGACAAGACGCCTGACTCGGATCAGATCGAGGAGTTCCTCAAGGCGCGTGACAAGTACGGCCTGCCCGTGCGGGCCGGTGGATGGTTTTATGCCTTAGGCGCGGACGAGACGCTGCTGGAGCAGAACCTGCGGACCGGCCGAGAACTCGGCTCGCTCGTGCACAACACCCAGATCAAGATGCTTCACGCCATGGGGCATCCGGTCACCGATGAAGAGGTAACAGAGGCCTATCTCCGAGCAACTGAGCTTGGCGATACCTATGGATGCGTGCCCTGCTTTGAAGTGCATGTGAACATGTGGTCGGAGGATTTCACTCGCGTCTCCGCCGTGGGTCGGATGGTGGAAGCTCGCGGCGTCGAGTTCAACCTGACCCTCGACCACAGCCATGTGATCTTTAAGATCGACAATCCGGATGAACAGGCGATTTTCGATACGGACAAGAAGATTGCTTCGGGCGAACTGATCCTGGACCCGTTCCAGAAAGGCAATGTAATCGCCGAGTGGGTGACGGCCGGCTGGGTGCGCCACTGTCACGCTCGAGCGGCGGTGCCGAACAACCCGAAAAATACCGCCGCCCGCCACCCGGACGGCCACGTCGGCCGAGGCATCCAGTATCCATTCAAAAAGCCTCGCCCTGGCGACTATCATGCCGACTGGCACGAGGAAGCGCTGGAGCCCTGGAAGGAAGGCATTCGCATCCTGATGCGTCATCACGCGCGCGATCCCAACGGCAAGCTGGGGCAGATTTCGACCGAGTTCATCCCGAACACCGACTATGGCGAGGGTTGTCGATATTCCCTGTTCGAGCAGGGGATCGCCTGTGTCGAGTGGATGCGCGGCACCTGGGAGCAGATCAAGCTCGAGGCGGCCGGCAATGGTTAATACCAAGGTGCATGGATAGAGGTGGAGGAATTCACCGCGCGAAGGGTGTTTCCTTTGACAAAGATGGTGTGATCCGTAGGGAGCCGACAACGAGCGTGCGTCGATGCGGATCGCTACAATCCGTCCATGACCCCCGTGCGGACGCATTCCAGATGAATGAGCATACGGTCGCGGGCGAGCGCCGGGTCACGTTTGCGCAGGGCGTCAATGATCGCCTGATGCTCCGAGATGCCCGGCAGAAGACGAGGTGGCACGGTCTGGGTTTCGAAGAGATGGGTAATGTTGCGCAACTCCTTGATAAGGCGCACGACAATGGCATTACCGGTGGCCTCGGCGATGCCCTCATGCAGGTTATCGTCGAACTCCCAGTGCATGACGTTGCTCGGTTTGGTGTGCTCCCTCAGGGTGTCGAGTTGCGCCTGTAATGAGTCGATCATCGCCTCATCCATGCGTTTTACCGCGATTTCGATCGCACCGGCCTCCAGCATACGGCGTGCGCCCAGCGCCTGTAGGTATTCCTCCAACGTCACCAGCTTCACCGATAGCAGGCGATCGGTGAGGCGTACCAACCATCCCTCACCCTCCAACCGCTTCAGAGCTTCGCGCATCGGAGTCCGTGAAATGCCCAGGGAATCCGCCAACTTGCGTTCCTGAATCACCGTGCCGCCAGCCAGTTCACGGCTGAGAATCATGTGAAAGACGGAGTTGTAGGCGACATCCGCGAGGTTGCCCTGCTTGCCTGGACTACCGTCACCGTCCGATGAAACCGACTCTTGATCATCTGCCGCTACGTCATCCACTGCATTCTCCCTTTTCCCGGATTTATTTACTCTCCGGTGACTTCATTTTCCTAATCCCTGTACCCGATTAGACGTCTGCATACACTGGTCAAGATCGACGACATCCACGCGCATCGATCCGGTTGACAACATCAATCGAATATCCATACGGTGTACGCATGGTATACCAATGATATGCACTGTATGCTAAAGATCTGTGGCGATACGTTTTCGCCTAGGAGGGCAGCCCGCTGGCCCCAACGAGAGCCCGGAACAAGGATACCGCCATACGCGCTTGTTCTGCATGTCCGACACCATAACCGGTGGCGTTGAATCCGGGAGGAACGTCTTGATACGGAACAGAGAAACCAGGAGGCTACGATGAAGGGACTATTCAAGACCGGGGTATGCTCAAGGCTCGCTCTTGCCATCGGGATGCTGGCGGTCCTGCCAATCGCGACCCAGGCCCAGGCACAGTCTGCCGTGAAATGCCCGGTCGAACCACTGCCGGTGACCAAGGCCGGCTATCTCACCATGTCGATCAACCCGACGATCCCGCCGAAACAATATATCGACAAGCAGGGCAATCTCATCGGGTTGCATGTCGACCTTGGGAACGAAATCGCACGCCGTCTCTGCCTCAAGCCGGAGTACGCGCGCGTGCAGTTCGAGGTTCAGATCCCCGGCCTTCAGAACAAGCGCTGGGACATGATCAATACTGGCCTCTATTACACCGAAGCGCGCTCAAAGCTGATGCAGCTCACGCCCTACAGCGTGAATGCCCTTGCGTTGATCGCCGCCGCCGGCAATCCGCTCGGCATCAAGGGACCCGAGGATCTGGCCGGTCATGTGGTCGGCGTCGAAATCGCCGGTTTCGAGGAAAAGAAGCTCCGCGAAATGGACGCCGCCCAGGTTAAGCAGGGCCTGAAACCCATGAACATCCGGGTCTTCAACACCTATGGCGAGACCTTCCTCGCGCTTGGTGCCGGACAGGTCGAGGCCGTGTTCGCCGGCGACGCCATCGGCACCTACTACCAGCAACAAGGCAAATTCACCAAAGCGGCGACCGGCCTGCTGCCCGGCACGCCGGGCGCTTTCGCGACCGTTGATATCAAGCTGGCGGAAGCCATCACGGCGGCGCTCCAGAGCATGTATGAGGACGGCACCTACGCGAAAATGATGGATGCCTACGGCACCACGAAGATCGACGCGTGGAAGCTGTGGGAAGGCAAGATCCGCTACTACTACAATCCCTGATCCTATCCTGACGCATCCGACCCTGACGCCCTGGGAAATGCATGCGCCTGGGGCAACCTCAAACGCCGGTCGCGGCTTTCCGTGACCGGCGCTTTTCCGGAAAGACGACACAGAGGTATCCGACGTGACCTGGAGCTGGGATTCGTTCTTCGAGTACATGTTCAGCTACTACATGCTGCAAGGAGCCTGGACCACGATCTGGCTGTCGGTGGTATCGATGGTGATCGGGTGTTCACTGGGTTTCGTGGCCGCCCTGATGAAGATGTCGAAAAACCCGGTGCTTCGAGGCATCGCCGACTTTTATGTGTGGCTGTGGCGTGGGACACCGCTGTTGGTCCAACTGGTCATTATCTATGCCGGGCTGCCACAGATCGGCATTCGCCTCGGGGTCATCGAATCCGCCATCCTGGGCCTTGCCGTCAACGAGGGTGCGTACTTCGCCGAGATCGTTCGGGCCGGGATCATGTCGGTCGACCGCGGCCAGAACGACGCCGCCAGGGCACTTGGGATGGATTATCGTCGACTGATGCGCATCGTCATTTTGCCGCAAGCGACACGGGTCATCATCCCGCCGCTCGGTAACCAGTTTAACGGCATGCTCAAAACCTCATCACTCGCCTCGGTGATCTCGATGGAAGAGCTGTTGCGTCATGCACAACAATTGGCGCAGATCGAATTTCGGGTGCTGGAAGTCTATATCGTCGCGGCGATCGGCTATCTGATCATGACCTCGGTCTGGGGTGCCATTCAGAAGCGCATCGAGGCGCATTACGACAAACCGTTCGGCGGAAGCGTACAGGGCGTCGCGGCGGCTTCGATGCCACGGTAGCCGGACACCTCATCCCATGATCCGCTCGGCGACGCACACAAAAGCGAAGACGACAGGAAGACACCCGGTATGGACACCATGAACGACCAGCAGGCATCGACTCGACAGAAAACCAGCGGCAACGCGGGGACACCGTCCAGCGGCGATCTGATGGTCGACGCCCGTAACGTCCACAAAGCGTTCGGCGACAATCAGGTTCTTAAGGGCGTCACGCTGGAAGTCTGTTTCGGCGAGGTTGTCCTTATCGCCGGACGATCGGGCAGCGGCAAGAGCACCCTGCTCCGTTGTATCGACCATCTGGAAACGATCGATGCCGGACGGATCTTCGTGAACGGGCACCTTGTCGGCTACAGCGAGGAGAACGGCAAGCTCGTCGAACTGACGGACAAGCAGGTCGCGTTCCAACGCCGCGATATCGGCGTGGTGTTCCAGCAATTCAATCTGTTCCCGCATCTCAGTGTCATCGACAACATCACGGCGGCGCCGGTCCATGTTTTGGGCGTGGACCCGGAAAAAGCCCGGGCGGAAGCGCGCGACCTGCTTGTTCGCGTCGATCTGCCGGAGAAGGAGACCGCCTACCCGAAACAACTTTCCGGTGGCCAGCAACAACGCGTTGCGATTGCCCGGGCGCTGGCCATGAAACCCAAGGTCATGTTGTTCGACGAACCGACGTCGGCGCTTGATCCGGAGATGATCAGCGAGGTGCTGAATGTGATGGTCGATCTGTCGAAGCAAGGCATGACCATGATCGTCGTCAGCCACGAGATGGGCTTCGCTCGGGCGGCGGCGGACCGGGTCATCCTGATGCACAACGGCCAGATCGAGGAAGACGCGCCGCCGACCGAGTTCTTCGACGCTCCGAAGAGCGAGGCGACACGGCAGTTCCTCGCCAAGATTCTGCGCTAAGTCACGGCCGGTACCGCGTCGTGTGGCCCGTCGAGCAGATGGTGAGAAATCCAGCCCCCCCGGTGGCTCTGCGTCTTCACGTGAACCCGTTTTCTCTAATTGAACAAGAGGGTAGTCGGAGGAGCGTCCCATGACCGCTTTCGTCCGGACCGTTCGTGGCGATCTTCCGGCGCATGATTTTCGCCATGTCCTCATGCACGAACATGTGCTTTGGGACATCGTACCGCCGGACCGGCGGCATTTGCTCGGCTGCGAGTCGATCGACACGAAGAACCGTTGGCAGACCGACTACCGGTCCAACGAGAATCCGGAAAACGCGCTGCAGCAGGATGTCGCAGTCGCGACCGAGGAGATCGGCCACCTCGCCGGCGATGGTGGCGATTTGATCGTTGACCAGTCGACTTACGGTTTGGCCCGTGATCCGGCCGGCCTGCAACGGGCGTCCGACAAGGCTGGGATCGCCGTGGTCGCTTGCGCCGGGACCTATACGGCGGCCTATCTGGATGAAGCCATCCACGCGATGGACGTCGACGGCCTGACCGAGCGGTTTGTGCAGGAAGTCGACACCGGCCTGGACGGCACCACGGTGAAAGCCGGTCTCATCGGCGAGATCGGCTGCTCAGCACCACTGGAAGAGGTCGAGCGGCGGGCGCTCAAGGCGGCGGCCCGAGCCAGCCGGCGAACCGGAGCGGGGATCAGCGTGCATCCCGGGCGGCACACCGACGCGCCCTTCGAGATCGTTGATATCCTTGGCCACGAAGGCGCCGAACTGTCGCGCGTGGCCATGTGTCATATGGACCGGACCTATCCCACGGGCGAGCGGGTCGCGGAATTGGCGGCGGCCGGCGTCGCCGTCGAGTGGGATTTTTTCGGCATCGAGCAATCGCACTATTGGATGGGCGATGTCGAGCTGCCGACCGACCGCGGCCGGCTGCGGCTGATCCGCGATATGTTCGAACGCGGTCTCGGCCACCGCGTGCTCGTCAGTCAGGACATCTGCACCCGCACCCGGCTGCTGACATGGGGTGGGCATGGCTACGGCCATATGTTTCGGAACGTCGTGCCGCTGATGAAGGCCCTGGGTTTTGCCGCGGCGGAGATCAATCAGCTTATCAGCGCAAACCCCCTGCATATTCTGGCGATGCCGGGAGCGTCCGAGGAAACCGAGCAATGACAGAAACTTTCCGCGGCACCTACACGGTAACGGTAACGGCATTTGATGGGTTCGGCGCCGTCGACCTGCGAGCCACGGCTGATTTTACGGATTGGCAGATCCGGGAAGGCATCCACGGCCTGATCCCGCTTGGCTCGACGGGCGAGTTCCTATCGTTGACCGACGAGGAGCGCAATGCCGTCGCCGAAACGGTAATCCGCGCCGCTGCCGGGCGGGTACCGGTTTTGATCGGAACAGGCGCGGAATCGACCGAGGACGTCATCCGCTACTCGCGCGAAGCCGAGAGCCTGGGGGCTGATGGTGTCATGATCATCCCGCCGTTCTATTCGACACCGACCGAGGAAGAGTTGTTCGAGCATTACCGGCGGATTGCCGACGCAATCTCGATACCCATCATGGTCTACAACAACCCCGCGACGGCCAATGTCGACATCGTGCCGCCGATGGTTGCCCGGTTGAGCGAGATCGACAATGTGAACTACATCAAGGAATCGACCCTTGAGGTGACACGAGTACGCGACATCATCGATCTTTGCGGTGAGCGGATGGCCGTGTTCGGCGGCATTCTCGGTTTCGAGTCCATCGTCGAGGGCGCCGTCGGCTGGGTCGCGGTCGGATCGAACGTTATGCCCAACGCCTTCGCTCGACTATTCACCCTCACCGCTGACAAGCAGGACTATGACGCGGCGCGAAAACTGTATCGCGACATCCTGCCGGTGATCCGAATGGTCGCCGGGCATCGATACGTCACCGCGTCGAAAGCGGCTCTGACCATGATGGGGATGCCGATGGGCAACCCGCGATCGCCCCGGCTTCCCCTGCCCCAAACCGAGTGGGAAGCGGTACGACGCACCCTCGAAAGTCTCCAGATCAAGACCCTCGCGGTGACCTGATGACCGCACCCGTCGCATCGCGGCGACTGACAGGTCCGGGCATTGTCCGAACGGGCGAGCCCGTCATATTCAGCTTTGATGGCGACACGATCAAGGCAGTCGCCGGCGAAACCGTCGCCGCCGCCTTGATCGCCGCCGGACGCAACGCTCAGCGGCGCACCGCCACCAAAGCGCCACGCGGCCTGTTCTGCGGTATCGGTGTCTGCCAGGAGTGTCTGGTCGAGGTCGACGGAAAGACCGGACAACGGGCTTGCATGACGACGGTTACGCCGGGCATGGAGGTAAGAACCCATCGCCACGCCGCCTGGACAGACGCTGTTGGCGATGGCTTGAAGCCCCTCGCGCCCTACCCTTCCGGCGCTATCCCGGCCACACCCGCCGATCTCGTCGTGATCGGCGCTGGACCGGCGGGGCTGGCTGCGGCTCTGGCCGCCGCGCGGCGGGGCACAAAAGTGGTCGTCGTCGACGAAAGATCGATCGCCGGTGGTCAATTCTACAAACAGCTCGGCACGTCTCATCGGTTTCTGGATGACGCGGCGCCCGACCCACAGTTTTCGGACGGCGCGAAATTGATCGCCGCCACCGATGCCGCGGGTGTCGAGTTCCGGCTCGCCAACACTGTCTGGCACGCCGCCCGGGAGAGCGACGGCAGCCTGACGCTCGGATTGTATGACGGCACCGGCGCCAGTCTGATCCACCCGCGCGCTTTGATTCTAGCGACGGGGGCCTACGAGATTCCATCCTTGATCGAAGGTTGGACACTGCCGGGAGTGATGACGACGGGTGCGGCCCAAACGCTGCTGCGCAGCTATCGCGTCGCACCGGGTGATCGGGTGCTCATTGCCGGCAACGGGCCCTTGAATTGGCAACTTGCCGCCGAACTCAGTGGCCTTGGCGTCTCCGTCGTGGCGCTGGTCGAAAGCGCGAAACCTGAGCGGTTGGATGCCGTTACGGACGTCACCCGGGCATTCGCAACCGCGCCCGGACTGATGCTGAAAGGCCTCGGGTATCGCGCCGCCTTGCGCCGCGCGGGTGTACCGTTGTTGACCGGCCATGCGGTGACGGCGCTGCGTGGCGACGGCCATGTCGAGGAAGCCGTGGTCAACGCGCTGGACAAACCCGGACAGCCCCGACATTTCGCGGTCGATGCGGTCTGTCTCGGCTACGGTCTGGCCCCATCGCTGGAACTCGCGAGGTTGCTTGGCTGTCGCTATTCGGTGGATCAGACGACGGGTCAGCCGGTTGCGGAGCGCACCGATTCCGGTGTGAGCAGCCAGCCTAACATCTGGATCGCCGGTGATGGCGGTGGCATGGGTGGCAGCGTCGCCGCTTTGGCGCAAGGTCAGTTGGCGGGCCTTGAAGCGAATCGGTTTCTGACGAACGGTGATGACCGCGCAGAACGATTGCCCGAGGAAGTCGCCGCAAGACGGAACCTCGCACGTGCTCGACGCTTTCAGGCGGCACTCTGGCGGCTTTTTCGACCCGTCGCACCACAGCCGTCAGCCCCGGATTCGGTGATCGTCTGCCGGTGCGAGGACGTGACCGCGCGTGACATCCAGGACCGAATCACGGAGGGCGTGACCGATCTCGGCAGCCTGAAGCGGGTGACACGTCTTGGGATGGGCCGCTGCCAGGGCCGGTATTGTTCAGGTATGGCAGCCCGGATGCTGGTGGGACGCCTTAACCGGCGGATTGAACCCTTCGACCTGTTCGCGCCACAGAATCCGGTCAAACCGGTCCCGGCCGCCGCACTGCTGGTCGAGAAACCGGAATGGGGCGGCCATAGGGAGGTGGAGGCGAGCCGACCACCCACCAGCATCGCCGATGCGCGACCGCTGCCGGAGGCATGTGATCTCCTGGTCATCGGGGCCGGTATCATCGGTGCGTCAACGGCCATGTACGCCGCCGGCGCCGGCCTCGACACCCTGGTCATCGACCGGAATTCACCGAACAGTCAAGCCTCCGGCGGCAACGCCGGGAGTCTGCATGTCCAACTGCTCTCGTGGGATTTTGGCGTCAAGGCGATGGCCGGCGGCACTCCCGCCCTGCTGACCTTGCCGCTGCAACGCGACGCGGTGACATTGTGGCGAGAGATCGAGGCTACCCTTGGTAGTGATTTCGAGATCGCCATAACCGGAGGGCTGATGGTCGCCGAAAACGAGGCGGATGCGGTTTACCTCGAACAGAAGGTCGCCGCCGAGCGATCCGTCGGGGTTGAAACGGAAGTGATCGGCCGCAGCGATTTGAAATCGCTCGCACCGTTCATCTCCGATCGGATGGTTGTCGCCGCATACTGCCCTGGTGAAGGCAAGATCAACCCGCTCAAGGGCACTCCCGCCATCGTCGCCGAAGCCTGCCGCAGGGGCGCTCGGTTCGCGTCAGGGGTCGAGGTTGTTGGAATTGAGCGGGACGGCAACGCCTGGATCGCCATCACCGCCGGCGGCGCGCGCATCAGAACAGAGAAGCTGGTAATCGCCGCTGGCGGCTGGTCGGCGCAGCTTGGCCGGATGATCGGGGTACCGATCCCGGTACAAGGGGCGCCGTTGCAAATGCTGGTGACCGAGCCCGCTCCACCCATCGTCAAACAGCTCGTCGCCCACGCCGACCGGCATCTGACCATGAAACAAGCCTCGAACGGCAATCTCATAATCGGTGGTGCCTGGACGGCGGGAGACGACCCGATCACTGGGCGGGCACGCATTCTGCGCGACAGCATCGAAGGTAATCTCTGGGTCGCCGAGCGCACGGTGCCAGCGGTCGGCGGCCTGCACCTGATCCGCAGTTGGGCGGCGATGAACGTCAACATCGACGGCGCCCCCCTGCTCGGCGCGTTGCCGGGTTGCCCTGGCGCCTTCATCGCGGCGACCGCGAACGGCTACACTCTTGGGCCCCTGATGGGCAAGCTGACGGCGGAACTGGTAACCGAGGGACGCAACGAACGAGATCTTTCGCCATTCGGCATGGCGCGGTTCGCCTGACCGGCATCGGGCAACAACGACGGCACGTCGTGGATATGGAGCAGACGATGAGCGATGTCAGAACCGGGTTATTGAAACAGGCTGAGGACAGCCGCGACCGGGTGATCGGCTTCCTAGGCGATCTGGTACGGGCGCAACGCGACGGTGAAGCCGCGGTCCAGGCGTTGGTGTCGGCGCGGCTGGCGGAGATCGGCTGCACGATCGAGGACCTCGCCTACAATCCCGTCGGCATGATGCTCAAGGACGAATTCGCCTCGGAGCACGCGATTCACGCCGGCGAACGGGTAAGCGTGATCGGCCGCTTTCCAGGGGCGAATGGCGGTCGCAGCCTGATCATGTTCGCCCATCCCGACGGTGAACCGATCGCGCGGACCGAGGAATGGGCGCATGACCCCTTCGCCGCCGAAATCGACGGCGGTCGGATGTACGGCTGGGGTGTCGCCGATGATCTGATGGGCGTTGCCGCCGGTGTTTGCGCGCTCGACATCATCGCCGCCAGCAAGACACGCCTGAACGGCGACGTCATCATGGCGAGCACGCCGAGCAAGCGCCATGCGCGTGGGGTGACCGCTGTCCTCAACAATGGCTACAGCGCGGATGCCGCCCTCTATCTGCATCCGGCCGAGTCAGGCGTCGGGCTGCGCGAGATCAAGGCCCTGGCTTCAGGCCAACTTGTGTTCCGCATCAAAGTGACTGGCCGCCGCCCCGACACCACCGAACCGGGCCATGCCGCCTTCGCCCATCTGGCCATCAACCCGATCGACAAGGCCATCGTCCTGCATCAGGCGCTAACGGCACTTGGCGATGCGCGCGCCAAACGGGTCCACCATCAGACCCTCGACGCCGCTGTCGGCCGGTCGACCAACGTTATGGTGTCGGCGATCCAGAGCGGTTTCGACCGTTCCCTGACCCAGATGTCGCCGGTCTGCGAGATTGCCGGTGCGATCTCTTATCCTCCGACCGAGAAGCTGCTGGATGTGCAGGCCGAGGTCGACGCCGCGATCAAGGAGGCTATCGCGGCCGATCCGTGGATGAAGGACAACCCACCGGATATCATCTGGCTGTCCGGCGTTACCGGTACCGAGATCAAGACCGACCACCCCCTCTATCAGACCGTCAGCCGGGCGATCACCGACGTCACCGGCACCGAGCCCGCCGTCAACCCGATGCACACGTCCAGCGATATCCGCGTACCGTTGGTGCAAAAGGGTATCCCGACCGTCGGCATTGGCTCGCTCGGTGGCAATCTGGCCCAGAACGGGTTGTGCGACGAGTGGGTGGATGTCGACGATTTCGTCCGGCTTGTGCAAACAACAGCCGTGGTGATTGCCGACTGGTGCGGCACCGCATAGCGAGGCGCAAGCTGGTCGTCGATCAGTGCGCTCTGAAGCCCCGCTAGCGCCCCGTCTTGGCCAATTGCACTCCGGTTTGGTGTCGTCCTGCACGCACCCCCATGGCTGTGGCAGCGTCGGCGATCCAGTGCGGTCTTATGCGTAACCGCCACGAAATGACATTGGCCGGACGCCACGCCTTCAGAGCCAATCGGACAAGGGATTAAGTGCTGTTTGCCCAAAAGGGTCAGTTCAGACATCATCCTGCCTGGAGCTAGCGGTTAGCTGAGACATACCGGTGCTGGGTGTTAGTCAAACCGAGAGAGGATTGTGTGATGGTTGATGCTGGGAAGCTTCTCGGTTCACCGTCGGTCGTTGGTCAAAAGACTATGTGTGCGTTGCTATCGGCGGTCATTTTGTTCGGCCTTACCTCGTCGGCGTCCGCTCAAACGCCCACGGATTCGGTGCCCAGTGTTGTGGTTCAAAGGGTGACCGAGCGCGACGTCGCGCCGCAGTTCAAATACATCGGGCGGGTCGAGGCGATCGAGACCGTGGATTTGCGCGCCCGGGTCGACGGCATCCTGGAGGAGCAGAACTTCCAGGACGGCGCGGACGTGCTCCGGGGCGACCTGTTGTTTGTCATCGAACGAGCGCCCTACGAGGTGGTCGTTCAGCAGCGCGACGCGGAGTTGGCGGCGACGCGCGCGTCACTGGTGAACGCCGAGGCCGATTTCGAGCGTAAATCCACCTTGGTCGAGCGCGGTAACATCCCTCAAGCCTCCGTCGACCTGTCGCGGGCCCAACTTGGTATCGCCAAGGCCGACGTATTGAAGGCCCAAGCATTTCTTCGGCAGGCGCAGCTTGATCTCGGTTACACCGAAATCCGCAGCCCGATCACCGGTCAAATCAGCCAATCCACCTACAGCGTCGGCAATCTGGTTGGCGCCTCCAGCGATCCACTCGCCACGGTGCTCAGCATGGACCCGATCCATGTGACGATGGCAATCAGCGAAAAGCAGTTGCTCGACGCGCGCAAGCAGGGGATCGATATGGACAACCCACCGGTTGAGCCGTTTCTGATACTGTCCGACGGCAGCGAGTATTCGTTTCGGGGCGAGTTCGACTACCTGGCACCCCAGGTCGATCGCAGCACCGACACGGTGATTGGCCGAGCGGTGTTTCCGAACCCGAGGCGCATTCTCGTGCCCGGTCAGTTCGTCCAGGTGACGGTACGCCACAAACGGCGCGAACCAGGACTGACCGTTTCACAGGCGGCCGTTCAGCAGGACAGCCGCGGCTATTTCGTGCTGGTGGTTGACCGCGAGAACAAGGTGGAGGTCCGGCGTGTCCAGGTCGGCCCGCAAATCGACGCCAACTGGGTGATCGAACAAGGGCTCGCCTCCGACGAGCGCGTGATCATTCGTGGCCTGCAGAAGGTTCGTCCGAACGAGCAAGTGAACCCGGTCGAGCAGGCAGAGGGCTAAGCCCGTGTTCTCAGCCTTCTTCATCGACCGGCCGAAATTCGCCCTGGTGATCTCGATCGTGATCACGTTGGCCGGGGCCATCGCATTGAAACTGCTGCCGATCGCCGAGTACCCGGACATCGTTCCGCCTCAGGTTCAAGTGACCGCCAGCTATAGCGGCGCCAATGCCAGCGTCTTGCAAGATTCCGTGGCCGCCCCGATCGAGGATAAGGTTAACGGCGTCGACGGCATGATTTCCATGTCCTCGACCAGCAGCAACAGCGGCGACTATACCCTAACCGTCACATTCGAGGTCGGCACCGATCCTGATATCGCGGCGGTGAATGTCCAAAATCGGGTGTCGGCGGCCAGCGCCCGTCTGCCGCAAGAGGTGATCCGCGACGGCGTGATTACTAAGAAACAGTCCACCAACATGCTGTTGGTGATCAACTTGATGTCGCCGGGCGGAAGCCGCGACGCGCTGTTTCTCAGCAATTACTCGACGATCAACCTACAAGGAGCGCTGGCGCGCCTGGATGGTGTCGGCAGCGTGTCGCAGTTCGGACCCTTGGATTACGGCATGCGGGTCTGGCTCGATCCAACGCGCATGACCGCGTTGGAACTCACCACTTCCGACGTGGTTGCCGCGATCAATGGCCAAAACTTGCAAGCGACGGCCGGCCAGCTCGGAGCACCGCCGTTCGAGAGCAATCCACAGTTCCAATTCACCATCTTGGCCAAGGGCCGTCTGATCACGGTCGATGAGTTCGAGGACATCATCCTGCGCGCCAACAACGACGGTTCCTTCGTGCGATTGCGCGATGTTGCCCGTGTCGAGCTTGGATCGCAGTCGTATTCGGTGGCCGCGACCTTGAACAATCAACCGTCCGCCACGATCGCCGTCTATCAGTCACCGGGCGCCAACGCATTGGATGTAGCGGATCAGGTCTATCGCGAGCTGGACCAGTTGTCGAAGCGCTTCCCGCCGGATGTTGAATACAAGATTCTGTACGATACCACCAAGGCCGTGCGGGCGTCGGTGGCGGAGGTCATCGACAACGTGTTCATCACCTTCGTGCTGGTGGTAACCGTTACGTTCCTGTTTCTCGCGGATTGGCGTGCGACCCTGATCCCGGCGCTAGCGATCCCGGTGTCGTTGATCGGCACGTTCGCGGTGCTTCTGGCGCTCGGCTTTTCGCTCAATTTGATTACCTTGTTCGCCATCATCCTGGCGATCGGCATCGTGGTCGACGACAGCATCGTCGTGGTCGAGAACGTTCAACGGCTGATGGACGACGAAGGGCTGGACCCACGCGAGGCGACGCGCCAGGCGATGGCCGAGATCACCGGTCCGGTCATCGCGACCACCCTGGTGTTGCTGGCGGTGTTCGTGCCGGTTGCTTTCATGCCCGGGATCACCGGCAAGCTGTACCAGCAGTTCTCGGTAACGATCTGCGTGTCGGTGACGATTTCCTCACTCAACGCGTTGACCCTAGCGCCGGCGTTGAGCGCGATGCTGTTCAAATCAGGTGGCGCGAAGCCGCGCGGCCCGCTCCGGTGGTTCTCAAACCTGGTCGATCGCAGCCGCGACGGCTATGTCCGTGTGGTCGCGCTCATGCTGCGCCGGCTTGGTCTTTCGGCGCTGCTGTTCGGCCTGTTCGTGGTTGCCTCCGGCGTGCTGTTTCAGCAAGCGCCGAGCGGGTTTCTGCCCTACGAGGACAAAGGGGCGTTCTTCGTCGATGTGCAGTTGCCGGCGGGCGCGTCGTTGCCGCGTAGCCAGCAGGTGGCGCGGGACGCCACCGAGATGCTGCGCGGGCTCGATGGTGTGTCGGATGTGATCGCGGTGTCGGGATTCAGCCTGCTCGCCGGCAGTGCGTCGAATGCGGTGTTGCTCATCCCGATCCTGACGTCGTGGGATGAGCGGACGACGCCTGAGCTGCAATGGAACCGGATTCTCGACGCGGCCAACCAGCGACTGGCCACCATCGCGGAAGCCAACGCATTCGCCTTCCCGTTGCCACCGATCTCCGGGCTTGGCACGACCGGTGGCGTCGAGGTGGAGTTGCAGGATGTGCAGGGCCGGTCGCCACGGGAGCTTGGCGAGGCGGTGCGAAGCCTGATCTTCACCGCCAACCAGCAACCGGAATTCTCCAGTGTGTTCAGCGCTTACTCGGCGGATGTGCCGCAGCTGTTCCTGGATGTCGACCGCGAGAAAGCCAAGGTTCTGGGTGTGCCTTTGGCCGAGATATTCGCAACGCTTCAGGCCAATTTGGGGTCGGCCTACGTCAACGACTTCAATCTGTTCGGTCAGGTCTACCGGGTCATGATTCAAGCCGAACCCCGGTTCCGCGAGCGGGTCGAGGACCTCAACCGGCTGTACGTCCGCAACACGGCGGGTAATATGGTGCCGCTGCGCACCCTGGTCCGGGTCGAGCCGGCCCTGGGCCCGCTGAGCATCAAGCGCTACAACCAGTTTCAAAGCGCGTCGGTCAGCGGTACGCCGGCGGCGGGGATCAGCACCGGCCAGGCGATCGCCGCCATGGAACGGGCGGCGGCCGAGGCGTTGCCGGACGGTTACCGGATCGTGTGGACCGGCACCGCGCAACAGGAGCTGGAGGCCGGCGGCCTAGTCGCGATCATCTTCGCCCTCGCCATCACCTTCGCCTTCTTGTTCCTGGTGGCGCAGTATGAGAGCTGGACCACACCGGTCTCGGTGATTCTCTCGGTGGTGATCGCCGTTGTCGGCGCCATGCTGCCGGTGGTGCTGTTGCCGTTCCTGGCGTTCAACCTGTACGCCCAGATCGGCATTGTGATGCTCATCGGCTTGGCGGCGAAGAGTGCCATCCTGATCGTCGAGTTCGCCAAGGAGCGTCGCGAGGCCGGAGCGAGCACCTACGATTCAGCATTGGAGGCCGCCCGCCTACGCTACCGGGCGGTGATGATGACCGCGGTGTCGTTCATCCTCGGCGTCGCCCCGCTGGTGGTCGCCACCGGGGCCGGGGCGGCGAGCCGGGTGTCGGTTGGCTACGTCGTGTTCTTCGGCATGTTGGCGGCGACGGCGATCGGCATCTTCTTCATCCCGCCGCTGTACATGATCGCGCAGAACATCCGGGAGTGGGCCCACGCCAAAGTCCGCGGCCGAGCCCGCCCAGCGCCGTCGGTCCCCGGTGCTGGACAATGAACCACCCTTATCGGTCTATACGACTGTCCCGGCACGTCGCCAACGAGCCCCACGCGGCCAACTTAGTACTAACAACCCGATCCGCATCAAGCCGCAAGCCGACCAACTGCATCCTGTCCTAAACGTCCACATACCGTGACTCGTGGTCGTTCAGGCGGTGACGCTGGCGACCATGAAATACCCCGACGGCCATGCTCTCGATCGACCGTGGCCCCCACTAACGTCGGCCACCGCAACCGAGACGTCGATAAATTCAGTTGCTATCTCGAGTATTGTGTGGTGTTTACGTCAATATGTGCCGCGCGTAGATGATCGTGAGATCGTTAGCGGTGCGTCTGAGAGCAACCTTCCGTATAGATCGTTGCCATCTACAGGGTGCCCCAAGGCACATCACCCCGGCAGCTGATCTACGCAAGCTCCTCATTAAGACACCACATCGTCGCGTGTCACCGACCGATGCGTCGGGTCGCGACGACAAATGAAAGATTCCACTTGAAACAGTTCAATGACCTCGGCCTTGCCGAGGTTCTCCTTCGCGCCGTGTCGGCCGAAGGCTACACCACCCCTACTCCTATTCAAGTCGAAGTGATCCCCGCCATGTTGGCTGGACGGGACATCGTCGGCATAGCCCAGACGGGAACCGGTAAGACCGCAGCCTTTGTTTTGCCGCTTCTGCATAACATCAACCAACAGCGCGTGGTGCCTGGCTCCAAATGCTGTACCACGTTGATCCTGGCTCCCACACGGGAACTCGCGGCCCAGATCGCCGAGAGCATCCGCACCTATGGCCGCTTCATGCGCCCTTCGGTCGCGGTGATCATCGGTGGCGCGAAGCCGGGGCCGCAAATCCGCGCGGTGGCAGGGGGTGTCGATATCATTGTCGCCACACCTGGCCGGCTGCTGGATCATATGGCATCCGGCGTGATCCGACTCGATCGCACGACGACCGTTATTCTCGACGAAGGCGATCAGATGCTGGATCTCGGCTTCATGCCGGCTATCCGCCGGATCATGGCAAAGCTGCCCGCTAAACGGCAAACCATGCTGTTGTCGGCGACCATGCCGAAACAGATCCGTGATCTGGCGCATGATTTCCTCAACAATCCAGCAGAGATCGCCGTCGCGCAGGTCGCACGGCCGATCGAGCGGATCAACCAGAAGGTAATGCACGTCGATAGCACGGCTAAGCGCGGCGTACTGGTCGATCTTCTTGGAGGCCCGCAGGTCGAGCGCGCCATTGTGTTCACACGCACCAAACGCGGCGCTGACAAGGTAAGCCTGCATCTTCAAAAAGCGGGCCTGTCCACCGATGCGATCCATGGCAACAAGAGCCAGTCGCAGCGTGAACGCACCTTGGCCGCATTCCGGTCAGGGCGGGTGACCATTCTTGTCGCAACGGACATCGCGGCTCGGGGCATTGATGTGGATGACGTTTCTCACGTCGTTAACTACGAGTTGCCGAATGTACCAGAAGCCTATGTCCATCGCATCGGCCGGACGGCCAGGGCTGGTAAGAACGGAGTTGCCATCTCGCTGTGTGACCACACCGAGCGTGGCATGCTGCGCGACATAGAACGGCTGATTGGGTGTTCGCTAAACGCGTCGGGTGACTTGGTTCCGCATGTATCGATGCCACAACGATCGGCGGCGACCGCTGGCGAACCAACTGGAGCCAAGACGGGCCAGAAGCGCAATAGCCACGCTCGCAATCATCGCGGCAAATCGGCTGCAGCCGAGCCAACCCGCCGGAGTGAGGCCAAGCCTGGTAATGCCGCGGCAAATGCAGGGCTTACCCGCATGCTCGGTACCGCCGGCGATAAGCAGAAGCGGCGACGGAGTTTCGCGAAATCGGCATCGGGCTCATCGCATGGCCGTGCCGTATTCCAGTAATGAACGCCGTGTCGATGTAGAAAACCTAAGGGGTGGTGGTGCCACGTTCGAGTTGTGCTTGTAGCCACGAGCCGGACGTGGCCCCGCTATTCCAGACGCCATCCGCTCGTGCATGAAAGCAATGCGACCGAAGGCTGGCCGGATGAACGTGATGGAGATTGCACTGTGACATCGCGCCGTTCCCGCATGCCGCCGCACGTTGCCATGACAGGATTACTTTTTCGGAAGCTTTCCGGCGATGCCGAGTTCCTGCTCGCGGCGCTCCATTTCGTGCCAGATCTCCGCCGGGGCGATGCCCATCCACACCCAGAGCACGGTAAGATTGTAGATCAGGTCGGCGGATTCTTGGATCACCCCATCGCGGTCGGCGACGACCGCATCAAGCGCGACCTCCGCCGCCTCTTCGACAACCTTCTTGGCGATCTTCGGATTGCCGTCCATCAGCAATTGCGCGGTCTTGCTTTGCTCCATCGGTTCCGAGCGAGCGAGTTGTACCGCCCGATAGAGATAGTCGATCGGATGATCCATCAATCGTTTCCGTCTGGCGAGGATGGTGGGGGTCGATCACGGTCCAGCATGTTGGCATCTTCCGAGTCCCGCAAACGACTGCTGATAATCTGGCCGGCGTCCTCAAGAATCGGATAGGCCACCGACGTCACGTGGCTGTTGATGCGCTTCAGGTCGCGCAACACGTCGAGATGCAGCGAGCTGGTGTTGACGGATTCCTGTAGGCGCGCGGCGATCCGGGCGTAGTGAGCCTCGGAGAACCGCCGCTCAAGCTCGCGGATATGGACTTTCTGTTCCAACAACCGGCGGGCCATCCGGATATCGCCTGACATGAACACGTTCAAGGCGAGTTGCAGATTGCCCAGAACCTCGGCATGCATGGTTTCGATCTCCGCCAGCCCTTCGTCGGAGAACGAGGCGCGGGCACGAATCTTCTTCGCCGCCAGTTCCATCAGGTTCTTGTCGATGATGTCGCCGACATGTTCGAGATTGGTGGTGAAGGTCAGTATCTCAACGGTGCGGCGGCTCTCCGCCGGATCAAGCTCGTTCCGCGACAGCTGGGTCAGGTAGAGCTTGATCGCCTCATTCAGGCTATCGGCGGTGTCATCCGCCTGTTCGATCTCCTTCGCAACCGCCGCGTCGTTGTTGCGGAACACCTCCATCGTCCGGCTCAGCATGGTCTGGACGACATCGCCCATCCGCAGGGTTTCCCGGCTGGCGCAGGTGAGCGCCACGGACGGTGATTCCAAGGCGGAGGTTTCGAGATAGCGCGGCTGCATCTCATCCTCCTCTTCGTCCCGTTCCGGTAGGAGCCGCCGCACAAGGGCCGCGACCATGCCGATCAACGGCAGGAAGACAATGGCAACCGCGAGATTAAAGGCGGTGTGAAAATTCGCGACTTGGTGTGCCGTCTGGTCCGACAGATCGGCGAGATAGGGGATGATCCACTGGATCGCCCAAACAGTGGCCAACGCGCCGGCGGCACGCATCAGCAGATTGCCGAGCGGAATCCGGCGCGCGTGCGGGTCCCCGGCCATCGTCATCACATAGGGCGTGATCGCGCCGCCGACATTGGCACCGAGGACGAGGGCGAGGGCCAGTTGCACGCTAATGACCTGCAACGAAGCGAGTGTCATCACCAGGACCACGACCGTCAGGCTGGAATGGGCGATCCAGGCCAGGACCGCGGCGACGGCGATAGCAAGGAGCGGTTCGTCGATCAACGGACGGAGCAACACCGAAACCGTTTCGGCATCGCGAAGCGGGTGGGAGGCGAGGACGACCAACTGGATCGCCAGCAGCATCAAGCCAAGCCCGATGAAGACCCTGGAGAGGCTGCGGCGCGTCGAATCCTCCGTACTGAGAAAGCCGACGACCCCGATCAGCAACAGCACCGGCGACAGCCAGGAAATATCGAACGACAGCGCTTGAACAACCAGGGTGCTGCCGACGTCAGCCCCGAGCATCACGGCAAGCGCGGCGGTCAATGTGATCATGCGACGGGCGCCAAACGATGCAACGATCAGCGCGGTCGCCGTGCTGCTTTGCAGAATGCCGGTCACCACGAGGCCGGTGCAGAAAGCGGTGAACCGATTGCGGGTTGCGTTCGCGATCCCGCGGCGGATCGCCGATCCGAAGGCTCGGGTCACCCCGGTTCGCACCATGCGAATACCCCACAGGAGCAGGGCGACACCGCCGGCGATCTCAATGAGGGTCTGCAAGTTCGGTTACCTCCCTATCCGTGGCTCGACGTGCACGGTCGTTTCCATGGCGACACCACGCCCTCGGGTTGGTGTGTCTACCCGGCGATTACATGCTCCGTGACCGCCACATGTTCCGTGACCGCGCGGTGCGTTCGCGGTCTTTTCAATCGTAGGCACCCACCACCATCTGGTCGTGATCGATCACGCTGCCGGTCATGATACCGGAATCAGAAGAGAGCAGAAAAACCGTGAAGCGAGCGACATCGTCCGGATCGATCAGACGGCCAAACGGTTGCGCGGCCTCGGCCTCGGCCAACCAACCTTCCGGCCGCCCCTCGGCAAGCTGAATCTGGTGTTCGTTGGGCGTTCTGGTCCAGCCGATGTTGATGCCGTTCACCCGGATCCGGTCGTGCCGCAGCGCGTGCCCGAGGTTGCGGGTCAGCACCGCGAGCGCGCCCTTGGAGGCGCTGTAAGGCACAAGCTTCGGCTGTCCGCCATGGCTCGACATGGTGATGATGTTGACGATGCTGCCGGAAATTCGTTCCCGCCGCATGACGCGCACCGTCTCCTGCGCCAGGAAGAACGGCGCCCGCGTGTTAACCGCGAACAGCCGGTCCCACAGCTCCGGTGTGGTATCCTCAATGCTGCCACGATCGGTCAGGCCGGCCGCATTGACCAGACCGTCGATCCGACCGAAGCGACGGTCGGCCGCCGCTATGACCGCGCGGCAGGCCGCGACCTCGGCAAGGTCCGCGGCGACATAGAGTGACGCGGTTTGATCGTTCGTCAGGCTTGCGGCGACGGCCGATCCCCGCTCCTCGTTACGGCCGCAGATGACGACACCGGCGGCCTTTCGCTCGACGAGGCGTCGGGCGATCTGCTCACCGATCCCTTGGGTGCCGCCGGTCACCACGTAGATCTTCCCGGCGAGGTCGGCTTGACGATTCCAGTCGGTCATCCCGGCGGTTCCAGTACCGTATACCCGACGCTCCCAGCGAGTTCCTTCAGCGCCGGCGCGAGCCGTTGGCCGCTTGCCGCGATGACAGCGCCATCAAGCAGTCCGTTGCCATGCAGGATATCATTGGTCCAGCCACCGGCCGCGGAGATCAGCGCGATACCGGCGACCGAGTCCCACGAATTCATATGGCCCTCGAAATAGGCGATGTATCGGCCGGCGGCGACATAGGCGAGGCCAAGAGCTCCGGACCCGCCGCGATGGTAAATCCCGCCCGCGTCGATCAGATCGTGAATCAAACGCACCGTTGGGCCAGCGGGAATGCGTCTGGAGAAGCCGACTTCCGTCAAACCACTGGTGAAATCCCCGCTGTCGGTCGGCGCCATCGGTCGGCCGTTGCAGGTCGCGCCATGCCCCGCCAGACCGGTGAAGGTCTCCGCGGCGTTGGGATCGCGGATCACACCGCCAACCGGCCGGCCACCCGAGACCAACCCGATCGACACGCACCAGGTCGGAATGCCGGCGAGGAAGCATTGCGTGCCGTCGATCGGATCGACGACCCAGATGGGCCGGTCACCGTTGATTTGCGCCGAGCCGCTTTCCTCGCCAAGGAACCCGTCATCGGGGAAGGCCTTCGCAATCGCCGCGCGGATCATCCGCTCGACCGATCGATCGGCCTCGCTCACGACATCTTGCGGCCCCTTGTGTTCAACATGGAGGGAGTCGAGATCACGGAACCAGCGATGTGCCTCGGCACCAGCTTCGATGGCGAGACCTTCGGCGAACCGAAGTCGCTGTTCGAGATCGTCTGTCACTGTGGTCTCCGGCTATGCGGCGGCACGTCGCCTCAGCCGCCAATGGGCGGCGCGGCATTGTTAAGATTTTGTTACAGAACTGTTGCATTGGCCATCCGCTTTCCAACACACTGATACTATCAGCCGGCCGAAACGGCGCGAAGGCAAGACGCCCTAACGCGACCCACGGATAAACAGGCCGGCGCCTAGAGGGAGGACTCTCATGAAAGCGACGACGCGAGTCGTGACGGGTGGCTTCACGGCCGCTCTTCTGGTTGCCGGATTCGTCGGCGTGGCCTCGGCCAAGAACAAGCTCACGCTCTACTGCAGTCCACAAATCGAATGGTGCAACCTGATGGTGGAGGCCTTCCAAAAGGAGACCGGCATCGAGGTCGCGATGACGCGCAAGAGCTCGGGGGAAACCTTCGCGCAGATCAAGGCGGAATCGCGCAACCCCAAGGGTGATGTCTGGTGGGGCGGCACCGGAGACCCGCACCTGCAAGCTGCCGAAGAGGGGTTGACCCAGCCCTACATGACGCCGATGCGGCCGCAACTCCATGACTGGGCGTTGAGTCAGGCGAAATCGGCCGACGACAAGACCATCGGCATCTATGCCGGCGCCCTTGGCTTCGGGTACAATAAGGAAATTCTGGAGAAGAACGGCCTGCCGGTCCCGGCTTGTTGGAAGGATCTGTTGAAGCCCGAGTACAAAGGTCACGTGCAGATGGCCAACCCGAATTCCTCCGGCACCGCCTACACGACGCTCGCCACCATGGTGCAGTTGTTCGGCGAGGATGGGGGCTTCGAGTACATGAAGGGCCTGCACAAGAACATCAACACCTACACCAAGTCCGGCTCGGCACCGATCAAGTCGGCGGCGCGCGGTGAGAATACCATCGGCATTGTCTTCCTGCACGACGCGGTGACTCAAGCGGTCAGCGGTTTCCCCATCGTACCGGTGGCACCTTGCGAGGGCACCGGCTACGAGATCGGCTCGATGTCGATCATCAAGGACGCGCGTAATCTTGAAGAAGCGAAGAAGTTCTATGACTTCGCGCTGCGCAAGGAAATCCAGGAGCGGGCCAAGGAAGCCAAGGCCTATCAGGTGATGTCGAACAAGAGCGCGGTTCCGCCTGAGCAGGCACCGAAACTCGAATCGATCAAACTGATCGATTACGACTTCAAGAAATACGGCTCTTCCGACGAGCGCCGCCGTTTGCTCGCCAAATGGGACGCGGAGGTCAAATCACTGCCGAAGTGAGGCCCGGTGTCGACCTTCTGCACCGATAATCCTCTGGTGAACAGAGCCGTCCTCATCTGGTTGCTTGTTGCCGCCTCCGGATTCTTGATCCTGCCGTGGTACGCAATCGAGGACGGTTTCTGGGGGTTCGACTGGATCGTCGACGGTTATCCATTCGACCCGGACTACGCGCCGGCGATCGTCCTATTGCTCGCGGGCGAGAAGCCTTGGCTCTGGCCGATTTTGGGATTTCTCGCCGGCCCGCTGTTGCTGATAGGTCGGGACAAACGTGACCCGTTGTTCGGGTTGGTGTTGTTAGCCGCCGGCGGCGGTGGTTTCGCCTATGTCCTGCTGCAGGGCTTCGCGATAAGCATCGGTGGCTGGGAAATCGCCGTGCTGGAAGCCCTGTTCGGCCCGCTCGGTGACCGTCAGTTCGGGATGGGCTACGGGGCGATGTTGACCGCCGGAGGTCTGTTTTTCCTTCTGACCACCGGCTTGGCGGCGCGCCGCGCGGTCAATGGTGATGTCTTTGTGGTCGGCGCCATCGGTCTCATCGTCGCCGTCGTTGCCCTGTTCATCTTCTTTCCGATCGCCCAAGTGCTGGTCAGCGCGGTGCAGGATAATGACGGAAACTTCGCGCTCGATGCCTTCTTCGACAAGCTGTTCAGCACCAAGATCTGGGGCCTGCATTGTGTTATCGGCTCGCGTGCTTGCGGTGTGGCTTGGAACTCGCTGGCGCTTGCCGTGGCGGTCGGCGCCGGCACCACCCTACTCGGCCTCGCGTTCGCCCTCGTGGTTACGCGCACGAACTTTCCCGCCAAACGATTGTTTCGCGCGCTGACGGTACTGCCGATCATCACCCCGCCCTTCGTCATCGGCTTGGCCTTGATCCTGCTCTTTGGACAGTCGGGAGCAGCCTCCGCTTTCCTTGAATGGGCCTTCGACATCCAGCCAAGCCGGTGGCTCTATGGCTTCGCCGGTGTCTGGCTAGCACAGATGCTCGCCTTCACGCCGATCGCCTTTCTGGTGCTGATTGGGGTTGTCGAGGGTGTCAGCCCGTCGATGGAGGAAGCAGCGCAGACCCTGCGCGCCGACCGTTGGACAACATTCCACACCGTGTCGCTGCCGCTGATGCGGCCCGGCCTCGCCAACGCCTTCCTGCTCGGGTTTATCGAAAGCATGGCGGATTTCGGCAATCCGATGGTGTTGGGTGGCAACTTCGAGGTGCTGTCGACGGAGATATTCTTCGCCATCGTCGGCGCCCAGTTTGACCAGGGACGCGCCGCCGTGCTGGCGCTGGTGCTGTTGTTCTTCACCCTAATGGCCTTCTACGCCCAGCGCCGCTGGCTTGGGCGCAAGTCCTACACCACGGTCACCGGCAAGGGCGATGCCGGAATCCCGGTGGCGCTGCCCAACCGACTCAACTGGACGGTCTACGGCACGACGATCCCCTGGGCGCTGCTGACCGCCGCGATCTACGTGATGATCATGTTCGGGGGTTTCGTGAACATCTGGGGCCTCGACCACTCTCTCACACTGCGCCACTACATCGACGCGTTCGGCATTACCCAGGGCGATCACGGGTTGGTCTGGAGCGGCGGCGCCTGGAATTCCTTCTTCACCACGGTGACGATCTCGGCCGTGTCGGCACCGCTCACCGCTGGCCTTGGTTTGCTGACGGCCTATCTGCTGGTGCGCCAACGTTTCGCCGGCAAGGACATCTTCGAGTTCGGCACCATGCTGAGCTTCGCCATCCCCGGCACGGTGATCGGCATCAGCTACGTGCTCGCCTTCAACGTGCCGCCGTTCGAGTTGACCGGCACCGGCGTGATCCTGGTGATCTCATTCATCTTCCGCAACATGCCGGTTGGCGTTCGCGCCGGCATCGCCTCGATGAGCCAGCTCGACGCCAGCCTCGACGAGGCCTCGCTGACCCTCCGGGCGAACACTTGGACAACCATCCGCCGGATTATCATGCCGCTGCTGCGCCCGGCCATCGTGGCGGCGTTGGTCTATAGCTTCGTGCGCGCGATGACGGCGATCAGTGCCGTGATCTTCCTGGTCAGCGCGGAATACGACATGGCCACCGCCTATATTCTCGGCCGCGTCGAGAACAACGACTATGGCATCTCCATCGCCTATTCATCGGTGCTGATCCTGGTGATGTTCGCCGCCATTCTGTTGGTCCAACTCGTCGTCGGCGAACGCCAACTCGGCCGGCGCTCGCAACCCCGAACAACCGACCGCGCCCAGGGAGTTCAACCCGCATGACCATGTCGTTCGGCAGCCGCGCCGCCTCCGTCACCTTCGAGGGTGTCACCAAGGCCTTTGGCGAGGTGGTCGCCGTGCGTGACGTCTCCTTCGAGATCGCCGCCGGCAGTCTGGTTACGCTGCTTGGTCCAAGCGGTTGCGGCAAAACCACGACACTGAGAATGGTCGCCGGCCTAGAGATGGCGACTGGCGGCCGCATCCTGATCGGTGACGAGGACGTGACGATGCTGCCGGCGACCGATCGCGATGTCTGCATGGTGTTCCAATCCTATGCGCTGTTCCCGCACATGACCGTGCTTGAGAACGTGTCATACGGGTTCGTGGTCACCGGCATGGCGAAGGCTGAAGCTTGGGAGCGCGCCGAGCAGGGGCTGACCCTGGTTGGTCTTACCGGTTACGGCGACCGGTTGCCGAGCGAGCTTTCAGGCGGGCAACAGCAGCGGGTCGCCGTGGCGCGGGCGCTGGTGTTGGAACCGCAGGTCCTGCTGTTCGACGAGCCGCTATCGAACCTCGACGCGAAACTCAGGCGCCGGGTCCGTGAGGAAATCCGCGAGATACAACAGTCGCTCGGCCTGACCGTGGTCTATGTCACCCACGATCAGGAGGAGGCGCTGGCGGTGTCCGACCGGATCATCGTCATGCGCAACGCCGAGATCGCCCAGGAAGGCACGCCACGGGATCTTTACGAACGTCCCGCCGATCTCTTCGTTGCCGATTTCATCGGTGATGCCAATCTACTCGATGTCGATATTCTCAGGGTCGCCGACGGCGTTGCCGTCGTCCTAATCGGCGGTGTCGAGGCCGAACTGCCAAGCCGCGGATTGTCGCCCGGCCCGGCCAAGATAGCGATCCGGCCGGAATCAGTCCTTCTCGGCGAACCCAGCCCCAATTCGCCGCTGGTCGGCACCATCGAAAAGGCAGCTTACCTCGGTAATCATCTGGAGTACCAAGTCTCGACGCCGGCCGGCGATCTGTTCGTGATCGATCCGCAGGTCGAGCCGGCGCGGTCTGTCGGCGCGTCGGTGGCGGTCGGCTTCGGTGGTAAGCTGGCGCTCATTCCCCACGCCGACTAAGGCGCCGCCCGCGCCTGGATCACTCAGAGATTGAAAGACCGTATCGTCGAGATAAGAGGTGATGCAGGGTGTAGTCCGGTCAATCCTCATGGGGAAACGACCGGAAAGCGGAATGAATCAGAGCGGCTAAACCTACTCGCCCTCATCACTCCGGGGCTATGGCCAGGACTATGACGGCCATACAAGACCGGTTTCCGTCTCAGGCAAGGGGTAGCCCTGAAACTCAAACTGACTATTTACGCGGCAACACCCTGCGGTTGTTCAGGAATTGATCATGCCGTCAGATACTTGCCTATGATTTGTGCGCCAATAGACCGCTCAAACTGGTGGTGCTAGGCTAAACGCGTTCTGCGAGGGGGAACTCCGTGCTTCTGGGCGCTTGGTCTCGATTTTGCTGAGCACGTCTAATTGCGACCGATGACGGTGCGCTTGTGGGTTCATCCGTCGTGGTCACCAACTAAGGCCCAGCTCATGAGGCTCCGGGCCAACCACTATGAAACAGGAGAGGCAGCAATGCGGATCGGAAAGAATTTGCTGAGGTCGGCCGTGGTCGGTGCGGCTTTGGCGCTCACCGCCATGCCGGTCGGGGCGGCCGAATGGATCATGGCTTCGGGCTATCCCGACAGCAACTTCCATACCCAGAACATCAAACAATTCATCGAGGATGTGAAAGCGTCGACCTCGGTCGACATCAAGCTCAACTCCAATGACTCCCTGATCAAGCTCAATGCGATCAAGACAGCGTTGCAGCGCGGGCAGATCCCGATTGGCGAAATCCGCCTCGGTGTCTACGGAAACGAGGACCCGATGTACATCCTCGCCGGCCTGCCGTTCATCGCCTCCGACTACGGCTCGGCTTGGTTGCTGAAGGATCTGCAGAAAGAGTATTTCGACACGGCCTTCAAGAAAGCCGGCCTGCGCATCCTGTACTACACACCGTGGCCGGGCCAAGGCTTCTACACAAAATTCCCAGTGGATTCGACAGCTGACTTCATGGGTAAGAAGCTGCGGATTTACTCGACCGCGACCCAGAAAATGGGTGAGATGCTTGGCTTCAACGCGACCATTCTACCGTTCGCCGAGATTCCCCAAGCGTTCTCGACCGGCCTTATCGAGGCGCTGTTCACCAGCCCGCAGACCGGCATCGACATCCAAGCGTGGGACAACACCAGCAACTTCACCTACGCCGGCGCGATCTTCTCGAAGAACGCCGTGGTGGTGAACGAGAAAGCCTTCTCGGCCTTGTCGCCGGCGGATCAGGCCGGCATCCTGGCGGCGGCGACGAAGGCGGAGTTGCGTGGCTGGGAGATGAGCGCGGCGACCACGGCGGCTCAGATCAAAACTCTAGACAAAAACGGTATGAAAACGGCCAAGGCGCCGGGTGATGTCATCGCCCGGATGAAGGAGATCGGCCTGGAGATGATGAAGGACTGGCGTACGACCGCGAGTCCCGAGGCGAACGCGATCCTCGACCGCTATCTCGCTCTGCAATAAACGGCTCTGTGGAGACGGCCGCCTCCAATTGCTGGGGGTGGCCGCTTCTCTTTGACCCCACACGCGCGACACCTGAAATCACGCAACACCAGGGCCAGAACCATGAGACGCACCCTCGACACATTGTATCTTTGGAGCGGCTATCTGGCGGCGGTGTTTCTGGTCATGATCGCCTTGACGATTATCGCGCAGATCGGCGGACGCTTCGTCGGGATCGCCATTGATTCAACGGAAAGTGCGGGGTTCAGTCTCGCCGGTTCAACCTTTCTTGGACTGGCCTATACCTTTCGCCATGACGGACATATCCGGGTGACCCTGCTGACCCGGTTCGCCACCGGCACCTTGGGCAAGATGATGGAGCTTTGGGCCATTGGCTTCTGCGCCGTCGCCATGGGTTATCTGACTTACTGGTCGTTTGATCTAGTCTACTTCTCCTATGTCTTCGGCGACATCAGCCCAGGGCTTCTCGCCATCCCGTTCTGGATTCCGCGCTCGGCCATGGCGATCGGCACGCTGATTTTAACCATCGCATTAATCGACGAATTTGTGAGCGTGCTCTGCGGTAAAACCCCGAGCTATATCGTGAACGCCACGCCGATCTACTCGACGATCGAAACCGACGATGCATCGGAGGCACGCTGATGGACGCCGGCGCGATCTCGCTGATTGTGTTCAGCCTCATGCTCCTGCTCTTGGCCTCCGGCATCTGGGTGGCGCCGGCGCTGCTCGCCGTCGGCTTTATCGCGTTGGAATTTTTCTCGCCGGCGCCGGCCGGCTCACTACTCGGCAGCACGGTTTGGGACGCCAGTTGGAACTGGGCGCTGACGGCTTTACCGCTGTTTGTCTGGATGGGTGAGATACTGTTCCGTACGCGGCTGTCGTCCGACATGTTCAACGGTCTCGCCCCGTGGCTGGCGCGGCTGCCCGGTGGATTGTTGCACGTCAACATCGTCGGCTGCGGTGTGATGGCGGCGGTCGCCGGCTCCAGCGCCGTCACCTGCGCCACCGTGGGGCGCATGAGCATCCCTGAGCTGCGCAAGCGCGGCTATGACGAGCGGTTGTCGATCGGCACCTTGGCGGGCTCCGGCACCCTCGGCCTGCTGATTCCGCCGTCGATCATGCTGATCGTCTACGGCGTGATCGCCGAAGTATCGATCTCGCGCATGTTCATCGCCGGTGTCTTGCCGGGGATCATGATCATTGGGATTTTCATGGGCTACGTGATGATCCGCGCCCTGCTCAACCCCGATCTCGCCCCAAGCGACGGCATACGAACCAGCTTCATGGAGAAGCTCGAAGCGTCGCGCCTGTTGTTCCCCGTGATCATGCTGATTTTTTTCGTCATCGGGTCGATCTATGGCGGGTATGCGACACCGACCGAAGCGGCGACGATTGGCGTGCTCGGCGCTCTGGGATTGGCGTGGTGGTCGAAGTCTCTCTCTTGGGGCTCCTTCATGGAAAGCCTGATGGGCGCGGTGCGCACCTCGTGCATGATCGCTTTTATCCTGGCGGGCGCCGCGTTCCTGTCGATCGCCATGGGGTTCACCGGCGTGCCGCGCGTTCTTGCCGGCTACGTCGATGCCTGGAACCTCTCCCCGTTCATGCTGCTGGCGCTATTGACGGTACTCTATGCCTTCCTCGGCTGTTTCCTCGACGGTGTGTCGATGATGGTGCTGACCGCCGCGGTCGTCCTGCCCATGGTCCGGAATGCCGGAATCGATATGATCTGGTTCGGCGTCTTCACGGTGATCGTGGTTGAGATGGCACAGATCACACCACCGGTCGGCTTCAATCTGTTCGTCCTGCAAGCCATGACCGGCCGGGATTTGTTGCAGGTGACCCGCGCCGCCATGCCGTTCTTTTTCTTGATGCTACTCGGCATTCTGATCATCACGCTCGTTCCGGAGATCGTGCTGTGGCCGGTTGAGTACATGATCAGCAAGAATTGACGAGGAGCACGCGATGACCGACGGCGCCCCACATCCATCCGGCTCCGCCGTCGATCTGCTCATCGACGACGTTGCCCTGGTTTCGCCGGGCGAGCCGGTGCGCCGGGGCTGGTCGGTGGCGATCACCGGCCGAGAGATCGTCGCGGTAGCCCCTCGCGACAGCGTCGCCGACACGCCCGCCCGCCGTAGGATCGACGGCCGTGGTGGCCTCTGCGCGCCCGGCCTGATCAACACCCACAATCACACGCCCATCATGTCGGTCCGCGGCATGGTCGAGGATCTCGGCTTCGCGCCCGCCTACACGCCGGGCGTACCTCAGGGGCATTGGCTCGGTGACGAAGAGACCTTCGCGCTGGCCCGGCTCGGTCTGGCCGAGCTGCTGTGCCAGGGCTGCACCACGGTGGTGGATTTCTACAACCGACCGGACCCGTTGGCGCGGGCGATGGCGGAATCCGGCCTGCGCGGTTTCGTGGGCGGACGGATCATGGATGTGGACACCGCCGCTCTGGCCAATGGCCGTTTCGAGACCCGGCCCGATCTGGGCGAGGCGACACTGGCCGACAATCTCGACGTGATCGCCCGTTGGGACGGCCGCGCCGACGGGCGGCTGCGCTGCGTCCTGGGGCCGCACGCGGTGGACACTTGCTCGCCCGAGCTGATGCGCCGGGTCGCCGATCTCGCCAACTCGGACGGACGGATCGTACACACTCATCTGGCTCAATCGAAGATCGAGGTCGAGCGGGTTCAAACGCGGTACGGCAAGCGGTCGAGCGACATTCTTGACGAGGTCGGGCTGCTGAATGACCGGTTGATCGCGGCGCATTGCATCCATCTGGACGCCGATGAGATCAAGCGAATCGCGGAAAGCGGCACCTTCGTGGCCCACGCGCCGACCGGCAATGCGACCGGCGGAGAAATCGCGCCGATCGTCGATCTGATGGAAGCCGGGGCACGCATCACACTTTGCACCGACAGCAAGTCCGGCGACATGTTCGAGACCATGCGCGCGGCGATCAAGGTTGCCCGGATCCGTGCCGAAGGGCGTTTCGTGCTGAACGCAGCCACGGTGCTGGAATGGGCGACCGTGGGTGGCGCGGCCGCTCTTGGCATGGATGGCCGGCTTGGGCGGATCGCGCCGGGTTACCTCGCCGATCTGATCGTGCTCGACCCCGACGCACCCAACCTGCGGCCGATCGTCGACGGAGTTGGTATTCTGGTCCATTCCGGATCCGGCCCGAACGTGCGAACGTCGATTTGCGACGGCCACATCGTTGTGGAAAACGGACGGCCCACGACCTTCGACCTCGAAACGGTGATCGCCGAGGCGCAGGGCGTGGCGGATGCGCTGTGGGAACGGGCGCGCGCGGCGCCCTAACCGCCGTTACTCACGCACCGTCGCGCCAGCGCGGCAGCCCGACGAGATCACGCCAGTGGTGCGCGATGGCGTCGCGGCGGGCGACCCAAATACCTCCACGTTCCCGGATATGGACCAGCACCCGCTCCAGCCCGGCGATCCGGCCCGGCCGTCCGATGATCCGCAGGTGCAGACCGATGGTCATCATCTTGGGGCTCGTCGCCCCCTCCTCCCAGAGCCAATCGATCGCATCAATGCAATACCGGGCGAAGTCGTCGGCGTGCACGAAACCGCCGTTGCGTTGGAACCGCATGTCGTTGGTGTCGAAGGAATACGGCAACACCACGTGCGGACGACCGGCGACGTCGACGACAAAGGGCAAATCGTCGTTATAGGCGTCGGAATCGTAAAGAAACCCGCCCTCCTCCACCAACAGACGGCGGGTGTTCGGGCTGGGAGCGGAGCGAGTGTGCCAACCGACCGGCCGGACACCGGCGGCCTCGCGGATCTCGGCCACGCAACGCGCGATGATCGCCCGCTCATGCGCCTCCTCCATGCCGGCATGACGCTCCCACCGGTAGGAGTGGCAACCGATCTCGTGCCCCCTTGCCGCCGCGTCCCGGGCCAACCAGGGCGACAAGGTCAAGGCGCGGGCGCAGCAATTCATGTAGGCCTTGACCCCGAACCGATCGAGCAGCTCCATCACCCGCCAATACCCCGACCGGGTGCCGTAGTCGAAATGAGTGTCCTTGCACGGGTCCGGCGCGCCCGTGACCTCCTCGACGATATCGTAGACCGACTCGTTACGCTCATCACCGAGACTGACCGACAGCTCGGCCCCTTCCTCGACATTGACGACGATCGACACCGCCAACCGTGCGTTGTCCGGCCACTGGGGGTCGGGTCGGCGGTCGCCATACCCAAGCAAATCGCGCGTGGACATAGTCAGGTTTCCTCCCCTGCCAACAGGCGCGCCAGGGCTCGTGCCGCGGCGGGAACCGGCTCGATAATCGGCACCGGCGAACGCGCCGCGAGCGCGCGGGCGGCATCGGCCAAAGGGCCGCCGCCGATCACGATGGCTGACACGTCATTTTGAGCCAGCACCTCACGCACCAACGTCTCGAGGGCTGCCTCAAGCCGAACCGGATCGCCCATAACCTCATGAGGATCACCCTTGGTGGTGTGAATTCCGGCTAATTGCTCCGAGTACCCATAGTATGCGACCAAACGGCCGATCGCCGCATCAAGGTCGGGGGTGGTCGAGGCAATGGCGAACCGCCCATGACGAGCCGCCTCGGCCATCGCGGCGCCGGCGATGCCGACGACGGGAACCGCAAGCAACGCTTTCAGCTCCGTAACGCCCGGATCGAGGAAGGCGGAGACGATGACCCCGTCGAGCGGGTCGAGACCGTCTTCAAACAACGCGACCACCGCCGCCGTCGCTCGGCGCAAGCCGTGCTCGTCGACAATGATCGCCGGGGAATCCGGCGTTGTGCTCGTCTCGACCGTCCAGTCCGACCCAAGAGTGGCACGCGCGATCGCCGCCATCCGGTCGGTCGCCGCCGCCGTGCTGTTTGGGTTGAGGAGACAAATCCGCCGTCCGCCAGTCGCGACATCCATCACCATTCGCCTCGGAGGTTCAGGGGTGTGAGGTTCAGGAGTGCATTAATCATGCGCGCGGCGAGCGCATCCCGCCTATCAGACCGCCTCAAACCGAATGTCGTGCGCGCCTTTCCACAACGTCGCCGGTCCAAGTTCGGACAGAAGCTCAAGCCCGGACGTCAGCGTAATGAAATGATTGCCGGCCAACTGGCCCATCTTGCTGGCGAAGTGCACACCGCCATAGGCGAGCAGAATCTCGGTCTCGCTGATGCCACCCGGATAGAGGATGAACTGCCCCGGCGCTGGATAGCTGGTGTGGTTCTCGTAGTCGACGCCGAAGTCCCGGTCGCCGAGCGGAATCCAAACCGCTTCCCCGCTCCACCGCACATGCACGACCTTGCTTACAAATGGCATGGCCGCCTCAAACGCGGCGCATGTTTTGGGCGCCTTTTCCCGCTCGAAACGGGCATCGAACTCATACGGTCCTATAGTGATACGAAGATTGGACACGGCTTCATCCTCAAGCTGAACAGTGGCGGAACATCCCGGTGCGGCTGTATGCTCTCAAGAACCAAAATCACTCAACGTCTTAGCGTTGCACAATCTCTTGTGTTCGCGAAGTCTTTGGAACGGACACCACACGACAGGTGACTGTTTGAATACGGACATCGTGGAAATACCCAAAATCAGGAATTTAGCCGAGGTCGCCGCGTCCATACCGTCACGGCCATGGCGCTTGCTCGAGCCATTCACCATAATGCTAGCCTAACGCGGTTTTGTGTCCGATGGACGAGGTAATCATGACGTTGGAAATGGCACGCTACAGGCTCGGTTTCGATATCGGTGGCACCTTCACTGACTTTGTTCTCGTGGATAGTGTGGAGCACCGGTTGCATCTGCACAAATGCCTGACCACCGCGCATGATCCGTCGATCGGTGCACTCCAAGGCATGGTCGAGCTACTGGATGCCGCCGGTGTGAACCTTTCCGAGGTCGGGCATGTCGTGCATGGCACCACGCTCGCCACCAACGCGATCATCGAACGCAACGGCGCCAAGCTCGGCTTTCTCACGACCCGCGGGTTCCGCGATATTCTGGAGATGGGGACCGAGCAGCGTTACGATATCCACGATCTGTTCCTGACCTTCCCGGCGCCGCTGGCCGCGCGCCGTCAGCGTCGCGAGATTGACGAACGCGTCAGTCATGATGGCAAGGTGCTGCAACCGATCAACTTGGACCAAGTCCGAGAAGAGATTAGGGACCTGTGCGCCGATGGCATCGAGGCGCTGGCCGTGTGCTTTCTGCACGCTTACAAAAGCCCGGCGCATGAGCGCGCCGTCCGTGATCTTGTCCGCGCCGAGTTCCCGAACTTGACGGTCTCGATCTCAAGCGACGTACATCCCCAGATCAAGGAGTACGAGCGCAGCTCGACCACCGCGGCCAACGCCTATATCCAGCCGCTGATGTCGGCCTATGTGCGCAAACTCGACGAGGTGTTGCGCGAGCGCGGCTTCGCCGGCCGGTTCCATCTGATGCAGTCCTCCGGCGGTTTGACCGCGCCCGAGACGGCGGCCGAACTGCCGATCCGGTTCCTGGAATCCGGGCCGGCCGGCGGCGCCCAGGCAACCAGCTTGATCGGGCGGTCGATCGGCAAGAGTGACATCCTATCCTTCGACATGGGTGGGACCACCGCCAAGGCATCGCTGATCCAAAATGGCGAGCCGGACATAGCCCCGATGTTGGAAGCCGCCCGGGTTCATCGCTTCAAGAAGGGCAGCGGCCTGCCGGTGTTCGCGCCGGTGATCGATATGATCGAGATCGGGGCCGGCGGCGGCTCGATCGCCCGGGTTGACGAGCTTGGCCTGTTGAAGGTCGGCCCCAACAGCGCCGGCGCCGATCCTGGCCCTGCCTGCTACGGTCAAGGCGGCACCGAAGCGACGGTGACCGACGCCAACCTGCTGCTCGGTTATCTCGATCCCGGCTACTTCCTCGGCGGCCGGATGACCTTGGACAGCGTGGCCGCCGAACGGGCGATGACCGCTCTCGCTGACCGACTTGGCCTGTCGGCCCTGGAGGCGGCTTGGGGTATTTACGATCTGGTGAGCGAGAACATGGCGGGTGCCGCCCGCGTGCACATCGTCGAGAAAGGCCGCGACCCGCGCCGCTACGCGATGGTGGCGATGGGCGGCGCCGGTCCGCTGCATGCCGCGCGGGTTGCCCGCAAACTTGGAATTCGCGAGGTCGTGGTGCCGGCGGCCTCCGGCGCCGCCTCGGCGCTGGGCTTCCTCGCCGCCCCAATCAGCTACGAGTTGGCACGCTCATACCCGATGCGGATCGCCGAGCCGAACTTCGATGCGGTCGACACAATGCTCACCGAGATGGAAGCCGAGGGCCGAGCCCGGCTGGCCGAGGCCGGAGCCGAAAGCGGCATTACCATCCAGCGCAAGGCTGATATGCGGTTGCGAGGCCAGATGCACGAGATCTCGGTGCCTCTACCTGACACATCTCTGTCGGCCACCAACCTGCCGGGTGTAATCGACGCCTTCAGCGCCGAGTACCAGCGCCGCTATACCCACCTCTATGACGGCGCCGAAATCGAGGTTCTCAACTGGCATGTAGTCTGCGCCGGCCCAAGCGTCCATCTTTCGACCCGGCTCGCCAGCGGCGGTGATGTGGGCCCGGCCCTCAAGGGGCACCGGTCGGCCTGGGTGCCCGAGCGCGGCGTCGTTGCCGAGGTTCCGGTCTATGACCGCTATGCCCTGGCACCAGGAACCGAAATTCAAGGCCCCGCCATCATCGAGGAGCGCGAGGCAACGACCATCGTGCCGGATGCCTGCGGCGTGACAGTGGATGACGAGCTGAATCTGCGTCTGATCCTGGCCGAGACCACCGCGCAGCGGGTTGTGGTTGGCGCCGACACATCACTTGCCGACGCAATCGCGCGGATCGAGGCCGACCCGATCGGGCTCGAAATCATGTGGAGCCGGATGATCAACATCGCCGAGGAGTGCTGGCACACGGTCATCCGCACGGCGTTCTCACTGATCATCGGGGAAGCACAAGATTTCGCCTGTGAAATCCTCGATGCCGAGGGCAAGCAGATTGTCCATTCGCCGCGCGCCATGCCGGTGTTCAACCTGACCCTTCCGGTCGCCATGAATGCCATGATCGAGCGGTTTCCGCCGGAGACACTGGTACCCGGCGACGTTCTGGTCACCAACGATCCATGGCTGTGCGCCGGCCATCTGTTCGACATCGCCGTCGCCGTCCCGGTATTCCGGAACAGCCGGGTGGTATCCTTCGTCGGCGTGGTTGGACACGTCTCCGATATCGGCGGCACCAAGGACAGCCTGAATGCCCGCGAAATCTACGATGAAGGCTTCCAAATCCCCCCGATGAAGCTGTTCCGTGCCGGCCAACCGAACGAAGACCTGTTCACCTTGCTGCGTAAGAACGTGCGTCGGCCGGACCAGGTGCTCGGCGACGTGCATGCGCTTGTCGCCGCCGGGATGACCGGCGCCGAGCGGATCGGCGAATTCATGGAAGAGTACGGAATGCATGACCTAAAGGCCCTGGCCGCGGTTGTGCAGAACCGTGCCGAGAGCGTCATGCGCGATGCCATCAGGGCGTTGCCGGACGGCATCTACGAGCATCAGGTCGAAGCCGACGGCATCGACAGCAGCATGCTCTACCCGATCCAGGTCTCCATCCAAGGTGATCAGGTCGAGGTTTCCTTCGACGGGGCACCGCCGCAGATGGACCGTGGCGGCAGCAATTGCACGCTGACCTATACCAAGGCGCACGCCACCTACCCGCTGAAGTGCATCTTCTCGCCGGAGGTACCGGGTAACGCGGGATGCTATCGGCCGATGGCGGTGAGCGCGCCGGAACACAGTATTCTCAACTGCGACCGGCCGTTGTCGGTGAACATGCGGACCCGCACCGGCTGGTATATCGCGCCTAACGTCTTCGGCGCTCTTGCCGATGCAGCACCGGACAAGGTGCAAGCTTTTACCGGTCTGCCATCGAGCGCGCTGTTCTATGGCGTCGGCCCGGATGGAATCTTCTACAGCGACCATCTGTTCCAAGGCGGTGGCCAGGGCGGCTCGACCCATGGCGACGGCCAGTCGGCGCTGCTTTATCCAACCAGTGCGGCCAATACCTCTGTCGAACTGTTCGAGACCCGGGTGCCGGCACTCGTCATCGAGAAGGCGCTAATCGCCGACAGCGGCGGCGCCGGACGCAAGCGCGGCGGCCTCGGTCAGGTGATCTCGGCACGCAAGCTGGAGAACGACGGCAAGCCGTGTCAGGTCGGCATTTATCCCAACGGCGTGCTGAAGCAAATACCAGGGCTGTTCGGTGGCAAGGCCGGGACACGGGCGAGTGGCCGTGTCGGTCCGTTCGATGGCGAAGCCCGCGACGTCGGGGTTGGCGCCCTGTCGACGCTCTCCACCACGGGAGAATACGCCGAACTCCGGATCTCCGGTGGCTCCGGTTTTGGCGACCCGACGACCCGGAGCTATGACGAGGTGCAACGCGACCTGGATGGGGGATACGTAACGCCGGAGGGTGCCCGCCGCGACTATCTCTGCGAGATAGCAGCCGACGGGTCCATCGATCGGGCGGCGAGCGACCGGCTACGCGGCAAGGATGGTGCGCAACGGCCGATGGTGGACGCGGACGATTGAGTAGAGGCGCCGGTTCTCGCCCCCCTCAGGTCGCTAATTCGAGCACTGTCCGCACCGCGGTCGACACCGCCAAGATGGCCGGTGCACCCGCGACCTCGCGCGCGATTTTCTTGGTGGTTCGGGTATAGCTCATACAGTCGAGCACCAGCAGTTCGGAACGATGATCGCGCAGCGTGGCAGCCGCCTCGCGGATTTCGTCCTCGCCGGCGTTCGGTGACAACGCGACCACCTTGGCGTCGTAACCGGCGGCGCGCCAGCGCGCCTCGCTCTTCGGGCATTGTTCGGCAAGCGGCGTGAACACGCCGAGCTTGCCTTCCGGAAGGCAGGCTTTGACCATGGCGTTCATGGTTCGGGACGGAAATATCACCCGGAACCGGCCCATCCAGTCGGGGAAATCGCCGGTGCACATCACCAAGGTGACGTCGTAGCCGGCGGCGGCAAGTGCTTCGAGCTTCGCGGTGCCGTGCTCCACCACCCGGCGCTTGCTGATCCGCACCCCGTCCCCGTTCGGCAGGCGGGTGAACAATGTGTCGGCCGCGCTCTCCGGTGTCAGCGCGTCGATCTCCTGACGGCTCAACCCATCGAGGGCGCCGCGCAGGTCGAGATCGATGGACCCGCCAGCCAACGCGTGAATCTCCGCCTCGATCTCCGGCCTCGGGCTCTGGCCAACGACCAGGGCGCCAATCTTCGGGTTAGCCATGCGTGATCCCTCCAGGTTGAGTTTCACCGATGTCGCCGACCACCCTCACCCGCGCACGCACCGAGCGGCCCGGCAGATAGGCAAGCGGCAGATCCTCCATGTCGACGACCTTAAGCGTTGACGGGTCGGCCCCAGCGGACACCGCCTTCGCACGTGCCATATCCTCCGCCACCCGCAGCAGCTCGTCCCGGTCCATATCGCGGAACACGTGATCGACCTCGCCGCTGACCTGCGCGATCGCGGCGCCGACTGCGTTGGCGACCGCGTGGTGTTCAACCCGCACCACCTCGGATATTCCGTCCATGCGCTCCGGCGCCAACATGGCCCCGCCACCAACCGCCAACAACGGAACCTCACTGGCATCGGTTTTCATTCGGTCGACGGTTTCGAACAGGCGCCGGTGAATGTCCATGACAGTGCGATTGACCAAACTACCGGAGAGCGTCGCCACCCGGCTACGGTCGCCAATATCGGCAAGGCCGGCAGCCACCGCGATGTCGGTCAAGGTTAAGGTATCGCCACCAAACACCAACGCGTCCTGGGTCAGCCGGTGTCCAACGCTGACCGGGCCGACGGTGAACGGTTCGGCCTGGACGATGGTGCCGCCGCCGAGCCCGATCGACATCAGATCGGGCATACGGAACAGGGTCCTGACGCCGCCGACCTGAACGACGTTGTTGGCCTCGCGCGGAAACCCGGCGCGCAGGCATCCGACGTCGCTGGTGGTACCGCCGACATCCAACACCATCGCGTCGTCGATTCCGGACAGGAAGGCGGCACCGCGCATGCTGTTGGTCGGACCGGAAGCGAAGCTGAAGACCGGCTGCTCGCGCGCGATCGCGGCGCTCGCCACCGTCCCATCGTTCTGCGTGATGTACAACGGGGCGTCGATGCCACTCTCGGCGATCGCTTCCTCGAAAGCCTTCACCGTACGGTTGGCGAGGTCGGCGAGGCAGGCGTTCAGAATTGTTACGTTTTCGCGCTCCAGCAACCCGATCCGCCCCAACGTACTGGACAGCGTGACCTGGATGTCCGGGTGCTCGGCACGAAGAATGCCGGCCGCGCGCTCCTCGAATTCGGCGGTCAGTGGCGAGAACACGGAGGTGACCGCCGCCGATCGGACGCCATCGGTGCGCATCTGGCGGGCGGCCTCGGCGACCGCCACCTCGTCCAGTGGCATCAGCGGGCGGCCATCGTACTCGTGACCGCCCTGGACCAGATATTTGCCACCGTCGACCAGAGCCGCAAGATCCTGTGGCCAGTCGACCATCGGCGGCAGGCTGGCGCACGACGGCAGGCAGATCCGGAGCGCGGCCGCCCTGTTGAGATGACGGCGCTGGACCACGGCGTTGACGAAGTGGGTAGTGCCGATCATCACCGCCCCAACACCCGTGATCGCGTCACCGACCTGCGCTGCCAGCTCGCGCAGCGCGGTGCGGACGCCGCTCGTCACGTCCTCGGTGGTCGCCGTCTTGACCGCACCCAGGACGTCGGCGCCGTCGACCAGAACCGCGTCGGTATTGGTGCCGCCGACATCGACGCCGATCCGCTTCATGACCGACCTCCCTCGAACACCGATCGGAAGTCGAGATCGAAGCCGAAAGCCCTTGGACCGACCGCCTCCAGGCCGCGTTCGCTCATGAACACCTCGGGACCGGGAAGCGCCAACACGGTGACCCGCTGGCCGTAGCGGATCACGTCGGTGCCAATCCCATCGCCGCTCACGCTGTCGACCACGCAGATCAGGTCCGGGGTCATCACGACCGGCTCGCCATCCCGGTAACCGACCGAAAACTCGTTCTGAAAATGCACGGTGAACAGGCTCCCGGCATCCCGATCAAGGCCCTCGATCCGCGCCTGACCACGCAGGAATCCCTCGGTCGCGCGCCGGTCGACATCGATCACCTTGCCGGTGAACAGCGTTAAGCCGTCGCAAGCGCCCAGGATCGCCTGAACCGGATCGCGGTGCCGTACTCGCGCCTCCATGACGGCTCGGCCGAGATCGATCGCCTTGGTGGTGGTATGCAGGATGGCGTGATCCTTCACCTCGCGCCCGGTCCTCGGCGCCTTGCAGGTGGCGGCGATCGAACCGACCTCGGTGCAGACCTTGCGGCTGATCCGCTCCATCCAACGCCAACTCTCGGCCCGTGGGATGATCACCTCGTTGTCGCGGATATCGGCGAGCGTCAATGGGTAGCAACGCAGGTTGGCGACCGCGACGCTGGTCATCTGCGCCTCGGGGTAAGCCCGGCCCATGGTGTCGGCATCGACCACCGGATAGCCGGTCAACGCGGCCACCATCAGCGGGTGGACGCCGTTGCCGCCACCGATCTCCAATGACATCACGGCGTCGAAAGCGCGCCCCAGATAGCGTTCCATGGTGCGCACCGGCTTGACCGCGAAGGCGGCGTCGGCCAGCCGCTCCTGTCCGACCAAGGGCGCTCCCATGTTCGACAACACGGCAACCAGCGCGTCATCAGACAAGCTCAGCGGGTCGATCAGCGTGACCGAGCGGCCCTGACGGTACAGCTCGCGCATGTTCAGCAGTTTGTTGTACGGGTCACCGCCACCACCGGTACCCAGAATCCAGGCGCCGAGCGCCAGGGCCTCGATGTCGTCAAGGGTCAACTCCCTAGGCGGTCGCGGCTCCACGGCGGGCCGTCGTGACGCGATCTCGGTATCGAGGGGGCCGGGCAAATGCATCTCCGTTGTCATGGTCCGAACGACAGTCCAGTACGCCATGATAAAGGGAGGGTTGGACACGCCCCAATACGAGCCAGCCCGTACCGGCGACGCACCCCGCCTTGATCAGACCTTTCCGCGTGCTGTAGCATCAATCCAGTTGGCTGGATCGCTCCTGATCGGACGGAGGCACGGCATTGGCGCGGGATACGGCAAGCCCGTCGAAAGGATCGGACATTCGTTCCCCGTCGTCCGCGCAGCGCGTGGCGTTTGTCACGCTCGGCCAAACGCCTAGAAACGATGTCGTACCCGAGCTGTGCCGTCTGGTGGGCAGCCCGATGGAGATTCTTGAGTTCGGGGTCTTGGATAACGTGTCGCGAGACGTCATGGCACTCGCCGGACCCGATCCGGGCGACCCCGCCTTGCTGACCCGGCTGCGCGACGGCAGCGACGTGGTCTTGTCGCTCGACTGGACCAGCGACCGTATGGGGGAGATTCACCACCAGATCGCCAGCCAAGACATCGATCTGGTGGTGCTGATGTCAACCATGCTGGGAGTGGCCCCGGCCCCGGCCCGCGCCACGATCTTCTGTGATCGCGTCGCGGCGCGCGCCATCGAGACGTTCGCCCACGCCGGGTTGATCGTGGGCCTCGTGCTGTCGCTGGAAAACCAGAGCGAGCACATCGTCTCCGGCTGTCCATGGTCAAAGATGCTTCGCGTGGCGATCGCTCGCCCTGGCGATCGAGTGGCCCTCGAAACAGCCATCGACGAGCTGGAAGGCTGTGACGTCGTGGTGCTGCATTCGGTGACCTATTCCGAGCCGGAGCGTAAATTCGCCGCTGCGCGGTCCGGCCGGCCCGTGGTGCTCGCCCGACGCATGGTGGCCAGCGCCATCCGGGATGCGCTCGACCGTCTGGCCGCGCCTAGGGATGCGAACCCGCGGTGCGAACCACTGTCCAACCGACTTCGCTTGCTCAGCGTGCGTGAACGGGAGATCATGTTCCTGGTAGCAGGAGGTTTGTCCAATAAGGAAATTGCGTTCCGGCTCGGCATCAGCTTCCGCACCGTCGAAATCCATCGTGCCCGCATGATGAGCAAGATGGACTTCCGGACGATGACTGATCTGGTGCGAACCGTGGATAGTCTGTCAGAGTTCTAACCACAAGAAACCGCCCTACGTGGCGGCGCGTATATGGCGCGATCCGAAATGTAGCGTAAACTTCCCCGCCGTAATGCGACAGAGAGCGCACCGGAAGGGATTAATTGCTTGGAGAATTGCCACCAAGCGGGCTGCCAGCAGTGGATAACCGTATGCGTACGGAATACGACGGCAAACAGGGGGTTCTCATGAGAAAACTGTTCAAATTAACTTTGGTCGCTGGAGTGGCGGCTGCGGTGCTCGCCACGGTGTCACCTGCGGTGGACGCATTCGAACGGCGTAATGGTCAGAAGATCATGGTCATGGCCCAGCGCCAAGCGGTGCCGATCATGGATCCAAGCATCAAATACGACGCCTCGATCCGAACGATGCAGCAGGCGATGTACGACGGCCTCATGAAATATACCGGCACACCGCCCACGGTAACGCCTTGGTTGGCGGAACGTTTCGAGGCGAGTGATGATGGGCTGACCTACACCTTCTATCTGGTCAAGAACGCCAAGTTCCACAACGGCGATCCAGTTACGGCCGAGGCGGTACGCTGGTCGTTCGCGCGCACCCTGAAGCTCGGCAAGGGCCCGGCCTGGATGCTGAACGCCTTCCTCAAGGCGGAGAACATCAAGGCGGTCGACGATCATACCGTCAGCTTCACGCTGGACCGGTCGTTCGCGCCGTTCACCAGCTTTCTGCCGTGGTGGTACATCATGAATCCTGCGCAGGTGATGGCAAACGAGGTCGACGGCGACATGGGCCAGAAATGGCTGATCGACCATGAAGCCGGCTCCGGCCCCTATAAGCTGAGGCGGGTCGAGCAGGGCACGCTGTACGAGCTTGAGCGGGTACAGGACTATTGGAAGGGCCACAAGGGTCCGCTCGGCGGCATCATCTACAAGCTGATCCGCGAATCCTCGGCCCAGCGCGCCGCGCTGATGAAGGGCGAGGCCGACATCTCCACTGGTCTGAGTCCGGACGAGTTCGATCAGCTGGCCAAAATCAAGGGCATGGTGACCTCGACCGAGCCGGCCCTCACCGCCTTCGGCATCAAGTTCAACACCCAAGGCAAGTACACTTCCGACAAGAACCTCCGCAAGGCGGTCGCCTATGCCTTCGACTACGATGCCCTGGTCAAGATCTACAACGGCCGGGCCGTGCTGCAGACCAGCCCGTTCACCGATTCCATCAAGGGCAAGGTCAATGTTCCGAACATGCCGCGCCAGGACTTAGCAAAGGCCAAGGAATATCTCGCCAAGTCGCAATGGCCAACCGGTGGGATCGAGTTGGAATACGTGTATGTCCAGGGCCTTGAAGAAGAGCGCCTGATGGGTCTGGTGCTGATCGACAACCTCAAGGATCTGAACATCACCGTGAAAATGGTCCCGCTCACCTGGGCCAACATGGTGGCGCGCGGTTCGAAGAAAGAAACGTCACCGGACATGATCGCGATTTTCGCGACCCCGGTATCGACCGACCCGGACGCCGTGGCGATCCAGTATCATCCATCCAGCCACGGTGCGTACTACGGCGTGCATTTCTACGACAATCCCGAGGTCACCAAGCTGATCGAGGAGGCCCGCTTCACCGGCGAGTGGGAGAAACGGGCGCCGCTGTATGCCAAGATCCAACAGATGATCACCGACGATCAGCCGGAAATCTTCGGCATGATGCGGGAACGCCGCATCGTCTACCGCGACTGGGTCAAGGGGTTCGAATACAGCCCAGTGCGGATGACCGAGGAGGTCGATCTCTACCCGATGTACATCGAGTGACATCGGAGCCGGCAGCGTGACCGGTCGTTCCACGCCATCCCCGTCGACTGGTCGCGACCAGTCGACGGGATGCTGCACCGCCTTGGGCCCACCGACCGCGAGTTGATACGGCCATGATCCGTTTCACCTTCAAGCGCCTCATGCTGATGGTGCTCATGTTGCTCGGGTTGTTGGCGATCACCTTCACCATCTCGCATATCGTGCCGGCCGATCCGGCGGCCCTCGCCGCTGGGCCGGACGCCAATGTCGAGATGATCGAGCGTTATCGGGTAGAGTACGGCCTGGATCGACCGTTGGCGGAGCAATTCCTCGTCTATCTCGGCAAATTACTCTCTGGCGACTGGGGTAAATCGATCCACACCACTCGGCCGGTGTGGGACGACCTCGTCACCTACTTCCCCAATACCGTTGAGTTGGTGGTGTTCTCGATCGCCATCGCGGTTCTGTTCGGCATACCGCTGGGCATCGTCGCCGCAGTCAACCAGAACCGCCCAATCGACCATGTCATTCGCGTGCTGACCGTCACTGGCGTCGCCATGCCGATGTTCTGGCTTGGCCTCATGGCGCAGCTGTTCTTCGCCTTGAAACTCGGCTGGTTCCCGCTCGGCGGGCGCATCGAGATGATGACCGATCCACCGCAGGCGATCACCCACTTGTTGCTGGTCGATGCCTTGCTGAACGGCCACTTTGGAACCTTCGTCGACGCTCTGCACCACATGGTGCTGCCGGCGGTCGCGCTGTGCTTCCCGGCGCTCGCGTCGATCATCCGCGTGAACCGGGCGGAAATGCTGGAAACGCTGAAACAGGACTACATCGTCAATGCCCGCGCTCAAGGGCTCTCGACCTTCAGGATCGTCGCGGTCTACGCGCTGCGCAACGCCATGCTGCCGACCATGGCGATGATCGGGTTGCGGTTTGGCTGGATGCTCGGCGGCACCGTGCTGATCGAAACCGTGTTCGATTGGCCAGGTATTGGCCTCTACGCGGTACAGGCGGCGATCAGCTCGGATTTCGAACCGATCATGGGGGCGACCATCGTGCTCGGCTTCTTCTTCATGTTAACGAATCTCTTGATCGACATGATCTACGGCACCCTCGATCCGAGAGTGCGCGAACAGGTATAGGGACCCGACCGTGGCAGAACTGACAAAAGAGGCGCACGAACTGACGGTAAGCCTTGATTGGCGCGAGCGGCACGTGAGTACGATCCGCATGCTCCGGCTCTATGCCCGGACGTTCGCCCGCAACGGCTCCGCGATGCTCGGCCTTGGTTTGGTTCTGCTGTTCCTGACGACCGCGGCGATCGGGCCGTATTTCGTGCCGTTCCCGGACGACGCGACCGGTTCCGTCCATATCGAACGCAAGCTGCAACCGCCTGACGCCGTCCATTGGTTCGGAACCGACGAGGTCGGCAATGACGTATTCACCCGGGTGATTGTCGGCGCCCGTGTGACGCTCCAGATCGCCTGCATCATCACCGGCGTGGCAATGCTGATCGGCATCCCGCTTGGCATGATCGCCGGGTATATGGGCGGCTGGGTGCAGGAAGTGATCATGCGGATCACCGATGTATTCCTGTCGGTGCCCGGCCTGATGCTCGCGATCGCCATCGTCGGCGCGTTGGGACCCGGAATCGTGAACGCCATGGTGGCGCTATCGCTGGTCTGGTGGCCGGGCTATGTCCGGTTGGTGCAGGCCAAGACTCTGTCGCTGAAGAACGAGATTTACGTCGATGCCGCGCGCTCGATGGGCGCGGGCAGCCTGCGCATCGTCTTCGTGCACCTCCTGCCGAACTGCACCTCGCCGATCATCGTCAAGGCGAGCATGGATATGGGCATGGCGATCCTCGGCGCCGCCAGCCTCGGCTTTCTCGGCCTGGGTGCTCAGCCGCCGTTCCCGGAATGGGGGGCGATGATCAGCGTTGCCCGGACCTACCTACCGGACTGGTGGTGGTATTCGTTTTTCCCCGGTACCGCGATTGTCATCACGGTCCTCGGGTTCAACCTACTGGGCGACGGATTGCGCGACATCCTCGATCCGAAGCATCGCGAATGACCGACCAGCCCCTGCTTTCGGTCCGTGATTTCCGGCTCGAATTCGACACTTTTGACGGTGTTTACCGGGCGATTGACGGGGTCAATTTCGATCTCATTCCGGGCGAGTCACTTGGCATCGTTGGCGAGACCGGATGCGGTAAATCGGTGACCGCCAAGAGCATTCTCGGCTTGGTGCCGACGCCGCCGGCCCGCGTTGTCTCCGGCCAGATCTTGTATAACGGCGAGGATTTGCTCACCGTCGGCGAGGAGCGGCTGCGGGCGCTCCGCGGGGTGGAGATCGCCATGATCTTCCAGGACCCGATGACCTACTTGAATCCGGTGTTCACGATCGGCCAACAACTGGTCGACGTTATCCTGGCGCATCAACGCTGGCGGCCGTCCGAGCAGCGCCTGAACCGCGCGCAGGCGCGCGACCATGCGATCGACATGCTCAGTCGGGTGCACTTGCCGAACCCGGAGCGTCAGCTGGACGCCTATCCGCACCAGCTGTCCGGTGGAATGCGCCAGCGTGTGTTGATCGCCCAAGCACTCTCCGGAAACCCCCGTCTGCTGATCGCCGACGAGCCGACCACCGCGCTCGATGTCACGATTCAGGCACAGATTCTCGACCTGATCGCCGAGTTGATGGGAGAGTTCGACCTGTCGGTGATCTTGATCTCGCACGACCTCGGAGTGGTCGCGAGCCTGTGCCAAAGAGTGGTCGTCATGTACGCCGGCCAAGTGGTCGAGGACGCATCGGTAACACGGCTGTTCTCGGAGCCAGGCCATCCATACACGCAGGGCCTGCTCAAAGCGGTGCCACATCCCGGGCGAGCGGCTTCCACGCTGTCGGGCATTCCCGGTACACTGCCGAACCTATACGACCCGCCTGCCGGTTGCCGGTTCCAGAGCCGGTGCGCGCATGCCATGCCGATGTGCACCACCGTGCCGCCATTGTACGCTGTCGCCGACGGCCAGCGGGTAGCCTGCCACCTCCACGCACCGGAGGCGAGCCGTGCTGGAGTTGCGTAATCTCAGCGTTCATTTCGACGTCTCCAAACGCGGCAAGGGCAAGACCATCGTCCGGGCGGTGAACGGCATTAACCTGAACATCGGCAGGGGTGAGGCCGTTGCCTTGGTTGGCGAGTCCGGATCCGGTAAATCGACCGTCGGCAAGGCCGCGCTGCGTCTGGTCGACACGACGGACGGCCACATCCTGTTGGACGGCGTGGACATCACCCATCTCGAACGTGGCCGCCAAATGCCGCTGCGGCGCAAGGCGCAGATGGTGTTCCAGGACCCCCATTCGGCGCTCAATCCACGGATGAACATTCTGCGCAGCGTTGCCGAACCCCTGATTCTGCACACCGCATTGCGGGGCCAGGCGCTAACGCGGCGGGTGATCGAGCTGCTGGAGATCGTCGGCTTGCAAGCTCAGTTCCTCTACCGGTACCAGCACGAGCTGTCCGGCGGTCAGAAACAGCGCGTCTGCATCGCCCGGGCGATCGCGCTGAACCCCGATCTGCTGGTCCTGGACGAGCCAACCTCGGCGCTCGATGTCTCCGTACAAGCTCAGATTCTGGAGTTCCTGAAGACGTTGCAGAGCGACCTGGGCCTGACCTTCCTGTTCATCTCGCACAATTTGGCGGTGGTCCGGTATCTGTGCTCGCGTGTCGCGGTGATGTATCTCGGGCGTATCGTCGAGGAAGGTGCGACCGAGACGGTCTTCACTACCCCCAAGCACCCTTATACCCAAGCCCTGCTGAGTGCCGTGCCGTGGCCGGAAGCAACCCAGCCGAAGGGACACGCGCCGCTCGTCGGCGACATCCCGAGCCCGGTCAACCCGCCATCGGGCTGCAGCTTCCACACCCGCTGTCCATTTGCTCGGGAACGCTGCCGTGCCGAGGCGCCTACGTGGCGCGCATTGGCCCCGGATCACCTCGTCGCCTGTCATTTCGCCGAGGATCTCGCGGCCTCTTGATGTCGGCCCGATCCACAGTCGAGGCGGCTCGTTCCTGTGGACGTCGTCTACCACACACGGGATTGCGGCCCCATCGAGCCGCCATCCGTCGTGCCCAACGCTCCTCGTGGTGGGCCTGCGGCGACGGTCGGTTGGCCGTCGCCGCAGGCGTCACATCAGCCCCAGTACCAATCCTGGATGTTCCAGGTGGAGTCGGTGACGTACTGGTTCGGTTTCAAGCCCATCAGGTTCTTGTTGCGCACGAAACCGCCGAATACACCGCCTTGTGGGGCGAACGGCACCTCATCCAGCAGAATCTTCTGGACCTCCATATAGGTTTCCTTGCGGCCCTGGCGGTCGACCTGAACGGCTCCTTTCTCGAGCAGCCGGTCGACCTCGGTGTTCTCGTACTGAACATAATTCGAGCCCTGGCCATACTTGGCCGGGATGAACTTGGAGTGACAACGCGCCGTGTAGTCAGGGTCCATGCCGACGATCGGCGCCCAGGCGACCAGCAGGGTGTCGAACTGCGACTTGGTGGTGTACTCGCCCCAGACCACCGATCCGGGCATGTTCTTAATCTCCATTTCGACCCCGATCGCCTTCCAGTTCTGCTGGAACAGTGCTTGGCAGCCTTGCCGGGCGGTGTTGCCGGCGGTTGTCGACATGGTGAACTTCATCTTGTGGCCATCCTTCTCGCGGATGCCGTCGGCGCCGACCTTCCAGCCGGCTTCTTCCAGCATCTTGGCCGCGAGTTGGGGATTCGGCGTCTCTTCCTTAAGGCTGGGGTTGTAGGCCCAGTGCGAGGTGTGGAGATAGGAAAAGGTCCGCTTCCAGCGACCAAGATAGATGTCGTCCAGCGACTTCTGCATCTCGAGCGCCATGTACAGCGCCTTGCGCACCTTCGGGTCGCTGAACTGCGGCTTGCCGCAATTGAAGTAGATGAACTGTACCCAGGGCAGCGGCAGGTCGAAAAAGGTGCGGTCGGGCAATGCCGCCGCCTCATCCCAGCGGTCATAGGGCAGGCTGGTCATCATGTAGTCGACCTCGCCGGTCTTTACCTGGCCATACAGCACCATGGTGTCCGGAACTGTCTTCTGGATCAGGGTTTTCACCTTGGCGGCGCCACGGTGATAGTCATCGAACCGCTCGAACACGATGTGGCTGCCCGCCGTCCGGCTCTTGTACCGGAACGGCCCGGTGCCGGTCGGCTCGCTGTTGAAGGCCGAGGTGTTGATGTCCGGCTCGTCCTTCAGGATATGGCGCGGGACGATGTGCATCTCCTGCCATGACCACAGAAACGGTGTATAGGGCTCGGCCAACTCGATCTCGACGTTGTAGTCATCGACCGTCTTGAAATTCTTGATCAAGTCGAAGCCGGAGCGCGAGCGTACCGCCGTCTTCGAGTCCATGATGGTCTCGTAGGTGAAGGCCACGTCCTTGGCGGTGAAGGGTTGGCCATCATGCCAGCGGACATCGCGCTTGAGCCCGATCTTCCAGACCCTGCCATCTTCCGAGACCCGGCCGTTCTCCCGGCTCGGCACCTCGGTCGCCAGGTTCGCCACGAACTGACCCTTCTCGTTCATGTCCCAAAGCGCGTCGAACATCGCCGCCTCGGGTCCATTCTCGGTACCGCGGTTGACGTACAGCAGCGGGTTGTACTGAACCGGCTCCTGCGAGTGGGCGGTAATGATGCGGTCCTTGCCGGCGGCGTCGGCCTTCGACGGCAGGATGTTGGCCGCCGCGACCGCGCCGGCCGCCGCGCCGGTCGCCTTTACAAAATCACGCCGCGTGAAGAATCCTTTATCCTTGCTCGGTGCCATGTGGCTCCCCTTTCTGGCTTCAAGGGCCTCAATCGTGGATCATCGTGGAAAGTTCCGCGACGATCAGGCGAAGCAGGTCACCGCATCTCCGTGGTTACTGCTCCATCTTGAGGCGCGGATCGAGCGCATCGCGCAACCCGTCACCTAAGAAGTTGAAACTCATGACCGTAAACGTGATCATCACGCCCGGTAGGATCGCGAGAAACGGCACCGTATCGAAATAGCCCTGAGCGTTGGTCAGCATGTTGCCCCAGCTCGCCAACGGCGGTTGGATGCCATAGCCGAGATAGCTGATGTAGGATTCCATCAGCACCGCCGTCGCCACCTTCAGCGTCGCCGCCACCAGGATCGGCGCCATGGCGTTCGGCAGCAACTCGCGGACCATGATCCGCGTGTGGCTCGAGCCGAAGCCGATCGCCGCTTTTATGAAGTCCTGCTCCTTGAGCGTAAGGATTTCCGAGCGAACGATGCGTGCCACCTCCATCCAACTGGTGAAGCCGATGATCAGCGAGATCGACAGCAGGGTCGGCGTCACGAAGGCCGCGATGACGAGCAGCAGGAACACCTGTGGAAAGCACAGCATGGTGTCCACGAAGCGCATGAGGATGTTGTCGATCCAACCGCCGAAATAGCCCGATACGATGCCGATCACGCTGCCCGTCACCACGGTCGCCAGCATGGCGGCGATTCCGACGATCAGGGACACTTGGCCGCCATGCAGCAATCGGCTGAGCGTATCCCGGCCGAGCTCGTCGGTGCCAAGCGGATAGTCGAGATTCTGGCCGGGGTCGAAGAACCGGTTGCTGGTCTCGATACGCAGAGGATCGTGGGGAGACAGCAGTTCGGCGAACAGCGCGGAACTGAGCAGCAGGACCACCATGATCCCGCCAAACACCGCCAGACGGTGGCGCAGAAACCGCCTGAGAACGCGGCGTGCGTGGCTCTCGTGCCGCGCCGTCAAGGCGCTCGGCTCGGTTGCTTCAGCACGTATCTCAGCGTCGATAACGCCCATGGGATCCTACTCTCTAGGCCGTATGTCGTCCTTGATCAGATTGAATACAAACGTGTGCATTTCCGAATTAAGCACCCAACACCGACATCGACGCAAGGCACGTGAGTCGTCGCGTGTCATTCCAGCCTGATACGAGGGTCGACCATCGCGACACCGATATCGGCCAGCAGATTGCCGATGATCACGAAAATCGCGGTGAACATCATCATACCCATCAGAACCGGGTATTCCTTCATGGTCAGCGCATCGACGAACAGCCGCCCTATACCGGGCCAACCAAAGATGGTTTCGGTCACCAAGGCGCCTGAGAATAGGAAGGGAAGCTGCACGCCGAGCAGCGCGATCAGCGGGATAGCGGCATTTGGAAAGGCGTGCCGGGTGATCACCAACCGGTTCGGAACCCCCTTGGCATGCGCCGTCCGGATATAGTCCTGGCCGATGACCTCAAGGAAGCTGGAGCGGGAATAACGGCTCCAGGTGGCGACGATCACCAACGAAAGCACGGCTGTCGGCAGGATCAAATGGCGCAACAGGTCGAGCGAGTTGCCCTCCTCGCCGAGATCGTACATGCCGCCGGAGGGAAGCCAGCGCAGTTCCACCGCGAAGATGAAGATCGCCATCAATCCGAACCAGAACGTCGGGAAAGACAGCGCGAACATCGCACCGGTGGTGGCCAGATAGTCGAAAATCGAATAGCGCTTGACCGCGCCCAGCATGCCGATCGCCGTGCCGATCAGGATCGCCAGCGACAGCGACAGTCCCGCCAGCAGGAGTGTCGCCGGGACCCGCTCAAGGATCACGGTAAAAACCGGACGCCCACCGAAGAAAGTGTGGCCCCAGTCGCCGGTCAAGAGATTGCCGGCCCAGCTCACATACTGGACGTAAATGGGTTGATCGAGACCGTAGATCACCTTGATCCGCTCAATGTCCTGGACGGATACCGTCGGGTTCAAGGTGTAGACACCAAGTGGCCCACCCGGGGCGAGATGCATCAGCCCGAAGCCGATGATCGAGACGCCGATCAACAACGGGATGGCATACAGCAGCCGTTTAAGGATGAAATGGAGCATGGCCTCCCTTTCCCGATCATCGGGTCAGCCGGCAGACTGAGACGGCCGATCCAGGATCATGAGGCCGACCATCGACCGGAAACGGTAAACACCCTCTTCGCATCGCTCCAGTTCCGGAGAAAGGAAGATGCAGCCGAGGGATTGTTGACAGCCATCCCATGTCAGCGCAACGATCATGTTGCGTGATTAGGTGATTGCGCGATCCAACGGGCCCAGTGACGGGGTCCAACCTCGACTGGACCATCGTGCGGTATTCGGTTTTCTCTTTGGCTCGTCAGGCGCTCGCGGGACATGCGGGCTGGCCGGAGGCATGGCGCAAACCGGAGCCGAAGCGGCGCTACGACGTCGTGATCATCGGCGGCGGCGGTCACGGCCTTGCCACCGCTTATTACCTCGCCAAGCTGCATGGCATTACCAACGTCGCGGTTCTGGAGCGTGGCTGGATCGGCGGCGGCAATACCGGCCGTAACACGACGATCGTCCGCTCGAACTACTTCCTGAAGGATAACGCCTTCTTCTACGAGCACGCGTTGAAGCTCTGGGAGGGCCTGTCGCTGGACCTGAACTTCAACGTCATGTTCAGCCAACGCGGCAATATCATTCTAACCCATGATTTCGGCGGCGCCGAGGGCGCGACGATGCGCTACAACGCGCTGCGCCTGAACGGCATCGACGGCGAATTCCTGACCCGCGAGGAGGTGCGCCGCCGGGTTCCCGATCTCGACTTCTCGCCGACCGCGCGGTTCCCGGTCTTCGGCGCGATGAACCAACCGAGAAGCGGCGTTGCCCGGCACGACGCCGTGGCGTGGGGTTTCGCGCGGGCGGCCGATCGGCGCGGTGTCGACATCATCGAGAACTGCGAGGTAACCGGCTTCGACATCGCCAACGGCCAAGTGACCGGCGTGCGCACCAGTCGCGGCGAGATCGGCGCCGGCAAGGTCGGAATAGCCGTCGCCGGGCATTCCGGCACCGTGGCGGCGATGGCCGGGCTCCGCCTGCCGATCGAGACCCATTTGCTGCAGGCCATGGTTTCCGAACCGGTGAAGCCGTTCCTCGACACCGTTGTCATCTCGCCCGGCCTACACCTGTATGTCAGCCAGACCGACAAAGGCGAGGTGCTGATGGGCGGTGCGCTCGACGGCTACAATTCGTACTCTCAACGCGGCACCTGGCCAGCCATCGAGGATGTGGTCTCCGCCTCGGTCGCGCTGCTGCCGAGGCTGCGGGGCCTCAAGCTGATGCGCACCTGGGGCGGCGTCATGGACATGACCATGGATGGCGCGCCGATCATCTCAAAGACACCGATCCAACACCTCTATCTCAACGGCGGCTGGTGTTACGGCGGCTTTAAGGCGACGCCCGGCTCCGGCTGGGTCTTCGCCTCGACCATCGCCAACGACGCGCCGCACCCGCTGAATGAGGGTTTCTCGCTCGACCGCTTCCGCTCCGGCCGTACCTTGACCGAACGCGGTGTCGGCAATCTGCCACATCATCACTGAGGGGGAGTTCGGGCATGCTGCTGATATCCTGTCCCTTCTGCGGTGAACGGCCGGAAGACGAGTTCGGCTTCGGCGGCGACGCGAGCGTGCGGCACCAAGGCGGCGGCGACGGGACCGAGCCGGCCAGCGTCGAGCAATATGCTGATTATTTGTACCTCCGCGATAACCCAAAGGGCCGGCATGCCGAGTACTGGGTGCACCGCTATGGCTGCCGACGCTGGCTGGTTGCCGAACGCGACACGGTCACCCACGAGATATTCTCGGTGAAATCCGCCTCGGAAGGAGGCACGGGATGAGCGGCGCCCGCCGGATCCCCGGCGCTGGTTTGCTCGCCGGTGCGCCACCGGTCAGCTTCTGTTTCGACGGCCACCGTCACACCGGCGTTGCCGGTGAAAGCTTGGCGGCGGCGTTGATCGCGAACGGCGAACGGGTGGTCGCCCGCAGTTTTAAGTACCACCGCCCCCGTGGCGTCATGGGCATCGGCAACGAAGAACCTGGAGCATTGGTCACGATCGCCCGGCCAACCGGCGACGAGCCGAACGTCCGCGCGACCACGGTCGAGCTTTACGACGGACTGGAGGCACGCGGCCAAAACGCCTGGCCTTCGGTGCGCTTCGATCTCACCGCCGTCAACGATGTGCTATCCCCGCTGTTCCCGGCCGGGTTTTATTACAAAACATTCATGGAGCCAGTCAGCGCTTGGCCGTTCTACGAGCGGATGATCCGCCGCATCGCCGGCCTCGGTGAGGTGCCACGGGTGGCCGATCGAGAAATCTACACCAGCACCCACGCTCACGCCGACATCCTAGTCGCGGGTGGCGGGGCAGCCGGGCTTCAGGCGGCGCTGATCGCGGCGCGGGCCGGTGCGCGGGTCATCCTCGCCGACGAAAACCCCTGGTTCGGGCTTGGTCTTCTCGGCGAGACGGCGACGATCGACGGTCTCCCGGCGCATGACTGGGCGCGCGAGGTTGGGAAGGAGCTGGCCCAGTTCGAAAACGTCACCCTGCTCAAACGGACCAGTGTCGCCGGCCGTTACGAGCAAGGCTTTGTCATCCTGTGCCAGAATCTGCGCGACGCCCCACCGGCGGCGGGAGATCCGATGCCTCGCTGGCGACTGTGGAAGCTTCGGGTGAAACAAACCATCATCGCCACCGGCGCGATCGAACGCCCGCTGCTGTTCGCCAACAACGACCGGCCGGGCGTGATGACCACCTCGGCCGCCGTGGGCTACCTCGACCGCTATGGCGTGCTGGTCGGCGGACGCATCATGGTGGCGGCGGGCGACGACGCGGCGCACGACGCGGCGGCGCGGCTGGCTCGGGCAGGCGCCCAGGTGACGGTGGTCGACAGCCGCGACAGTGGCAGCCGGATCGCGTTGGAGGCAGGCGCATCGGTTGAATGGCGCGCCCGCGCCGTCAACACACGCGGCCGTGCCGGGGTAACCACCGTCCGGATCGAGGGGTCGGCTGGGCATCGCTGGGTGCCGGCGGACATCGTGGCCACCAGCGGCGGGTGGAGCCCGGCATTGCATCTCTACGCTCAGACCGGCGGCAAGCCAGTTTGGGATGACACGCGTCAGATGTTCATCCCCGGCACAACGGAGCAAGGGGCGGTTACCGTCGGCGCCTGCAACGGAACCTTCGATCTCGGGGCAGCGCTGGGTGAGGCGACCTCGGCCGCCGTAAAGGTATGCGAGGCCATTCGTCTCACAGCGGCGGCGAGGTCCCCCGTCGCGGAGAACAGCCACGATACGGCCGGCGCCGGTCAATGGTCGGAGGTTCGCGGCCGCAAGCGCTGTTTCGTCGACATCCAGAACGACGTCACCGTCGCCGACCTCGACCTCGCCGTGCAGGAGGGCTACCGCTCGATTGAGCACGTCAAACGCTACACCACCCTCGGCATGGGCACCGACCAGGGCAAGCTCGGAAACGTCAACGGCGTGAAGGCGATCGCCGAGGCCCGTGGTGAGGCGATGTCGGCGGTCGGCACGACCCGGTTCCGCCCACCCTATGTGCCGTTGCCGATGGGCGTGGTGGCGGCCCACCTCTCACCGGATCAGCACCACCCGATGCGGCGCACGGCGGCGCACCAATTGCACGAGGCGGCCGGTTGCGTCTGGTTGAACGCGGGTGCCTGGCTTCGCCCGCAGTTCTATCGGCGTGGCGGCGAGACCGATCTTGAGGCGGTCAATCGCGAGGTGCTGGCGGTGCGGCGCAACGTTGGGCTTGTCGATGTTTCGACGCTCGGCAAGATCGAGATCGCCGGCCCGGATACCATCACCTTCCTTAACCGCGTGTACACCAACGGCTGGTCGACCCTGAAGGTCGGCATGGGCCGCTACGGCCTCATGCTGCGCGAGGATGGCATTGTCTTCGATGACGGCGTGACCATGCGGCTTGGCGAGCAGCATTTCGTCATGAGCACCACCTCGAGCGGCGCTGGCGCGGTCTACGAATGGCTGACCATGTTGTTGGAGACCCGCTGGCGTGACTTGCGGGTGACGCTGATGCCGGTCACCGAGCAGTGGTTCGCGGCGGCGCTCGCTGGACCGAAGGCACGTGAGGTATTGGGGCGCGTCGCCGAGGGCTTCGAGGTATCGAACGACGCCTTTCCGTTCATGGGCGGGCGTGTCGGCCGCGTCGCCGGCATCCCGGCACGGGTGTTCCGGATCAGCTTCTCGGGCGAACTCAGCTACGAAATTAATGTGCCGGCGGATCGTGGCGAGGAGCTATGGACCGCCCTGCTTGACGCTGGCCGACCGGAAGAGATGGCACCCTATGGTCTTGAATCCATGGGCGTGTTGCGGCTTGAAAAAGGCCATTTCGTCATCGGCCGCGAAGCCGAGGGGCGTACCAATCCCTACGATATCGGGCTTGGCCGCATGGTCAGTACCAAGAAATGGTTCGTCGGCAAGGAGGCGCTCGACTTCCCGGAGATGAAGAACCCGCGCCGCCGCCAGTTGGTCGGCGTGGTGCCGGCGAACAAGACCGAACGGCTACCAAGCAGCGCGCATCTGGTGCTGCCGGAGGCACCCGACAAGGTGGGTGGCAGCCAAGGCTGGGTCGCCTCGATGGCCTGGAGCCCGACCTTGGACCACGACATCGCCCTCGCGTTGGTCGAGGGTGGACACGCCCGGACTGGCGAGCGCCTGCTGGCTTACGCGCCGATCGCCGGCAAGAAGGTCGCCGTCGACCTCGTCGCGCCGCACTTCTACGACCCGGATGGAGGGCGGCAGAGTGGCTGAGACAGCGACATCCTTGGGCGCCACCGCGGTGGTCGTGGCCGAACGCCTCGGCCTCACCAAGCGGCTGGTCAAGCGAATAGATGGTTCGGACGGCGCCGAGGTGGCGGGCGCGGCAACGGGGATCGAGCGTCATGCGGTCGGCCCGGGCGAGACGCTACTCGTGGCGATCGGGGAAGCTGAGCTACCCGCTCCCGGATATGACGCGGATACCGGCACGCTTGTCGTCGAAATCTCCTCCTCGCAGGTCGTGTTCCGGCTCAGCGGTGAAAAGGCCCAAGCGGTCGTCGCCAAGGCGGCGGCGATCGACCTCGATGACCGGCATTTCCCGGTCTTGGCAAGCGCGGTCTGCCGTTTCGGCGCCTACCGGGTGTTGCTGCATCGTGCGGAAGCCAACAGCTACGACCTCCATGTCGACCGAAGCCTCGGTAAGGCGCTCCGGGATTATCTGCTCGATCTTGGAGCTGAATTCGGCGTGACCGAGGGATAAAGGCAGGAGCGGAAGGCGGAGGCGATCATGCCCACATCGGATGAGCGACGGAACCGGCAGGGGATCGAGACCAGGGCGATCCATCATGGCTACGACCCGGCGACAGCGATGGGCGCGCTCAACCCGCCGATCTACATGACGTCGACCTACGTGTTCGACAGCGTCGCCGACGGTGCCGAGATCATCGGCGGTACCAAGGCCGGTTACATCTATGGCCGCAGCCATAACCCGACCCAGGAGGTGCTGGAACGCCGCCTCGCCGATCTGGAGGGGGCCGAGGCTGGGCTCGCCTTCGCCTCCGGCATGGGGGCGGTGTGCTCGATGTTGCTGACCATGCTGTCCGCCGGTGACCGGCTGGTGGCGCATCACACGCTTTACAGCAACACCTTCGCCTTCGTGACCCAGGCGCTGCCGCGCTGGGGCGTCGACGTCATGTTGGTCGACTTCGGTGATCCGGCGGCGGTGGAGGCGGCGATCGATGCCCGCACGCGGCTGGTCTATTTCGAGACGCCGAGCAACCCGACGATCGACATCGTCGACATCCGGGAAATCTCCACGATTGCCCATCGGCACGGCGCGCCGGTCGCCGTCGACAGCACGTTCGCTTCTCCGGCGGTGCAGCGGCCGATCGAGCACGGCGCCGATCTGGTGATCCACTCGCTGACCAAATACGCGAGCGGCCACGGCGACGTGCTGGCCGGAGCCGTGCTCGGCGACGCCGAGCGGGTCGGCGCGGTCCGAGCCCATGGCCTGCGCTACATCACCGGCGCGGTGATCTCGCCGATGTCGGCGCATCTGGTGCTGCGCGGTCTGAAGTCGCTACCGGTCCGGATGCAGCGGCATGCCGAGAACGCGCTCGCGGCGGCCCAGTTTCTTGAAAGCCATCCGAAAGTCGCCTGGGTTCGCTACCCATGGCTGGAGAGCCATCCGCGCCACGACGTCGCGGTTCGCCAGATGGCCAACGGCAGCGCGATGATGTCCTTTGGTCTGGTGGGTGGTTTCGACGGCGCGGTCCGGATGTTGGACCGTCTGCGCCTGGTCTCCCGCGCGGTCAGCCTCGGTGACGCCGAATCCCTGATGATCCATCCGGCAAGCCTGATCCAAGGCCGCGCTCGGCTACACCCCAAGGAAGGTGCGGCCCAGGGAATAACTGACGATCTGATCCGCTTCTCGGTCGGCCTCGAGACGGCGGAGGACATCATCGCCGACCTCGATGACGCCCTGGCTGGGGCATGATGACACAAGGAACGGCATGGCGCGGGAGCCTGAGATGAGTCCGGCGGGCATGGACCGAACATCGGTTTCCGGTAAGACCCCGACGATCGCCGAAATGACCGACCTCTTGGTCATTGGCGCCGGTCCGGCCGGGTGCGCCGCCGCCATCGACGCAGCGGGCCGGGGCTTGAAGGTCATGCTGGTCGACGAAAACCCGGTCGACTTCGAGGCCATGAACAACGAGATTCCGCTGCATTTCGGCGGCCGGATGACCGGTGCGGTGCGCAACCGCAACGCGATGACCGACGCGGTGTTGGAAGGTTCACCGGCGATCGCCGAGGCTTTCGAGGCCGGAGTCGACGTTCGGCTCGGCACCGCCTGCTGGGGTTTGTTTGTCAAAGCGCCGACCGCGACCTGGGTCGACCGGCCGATGGCGGGCATCGCCGACGCCGAAGGCGTTCGCCACATCGGCTTCGAGCACGCCATTATCGCCGCCGGCAGCCGCGATATGGGGCTCGCCTTTCCAGGTTGGGAGTTGCCGGGCGTGATGGGCGCCGCCGCCGCCCGTCGTCTCGCGACACATTACGATGCGCTCGCCGCCCGCCGGGCGGTGATTCTCGGCAGCGGCGCCGAGGCGCTCCTCACGGCTCTTACCCTCATCGAGGCCGGTACCGCCTGTGCCGCCGTGGTCGAGGCGGCGGGCGCGCCGATCGGTCCATCCGATCTGATATCCCAGATCACGGAACGCGGCACCGAGATCTTGACCGATCACGTCGTTGCCCAGGCCGAAGGCGACTTGGACGGCGTGACCCGCGTCATGGTGGCGGCGGTCGACCGGGACGGGCGCCACGTCGCCGGCTCGGCGCGGGCCATCGAATGCGACACCGTGGTGCTCGGCATCGCCGCCATCCCAGCGATCGAGCTGCTGGAGGCGGCGGGCTGCCGCATGACCTTCGATGCGCGCCGAGGAGGTCAAGTTCCCGTGCTCGACAGCGGTCAACGCACTTCACGGCCTGGAATTTACGCGATCGGCGACATTGCTGGGATATGGCCGGAAAAGTCGACTGATCCGTCGGTGGCGGTGGCGGAGGCGCAACGGGCGGTGGCGGCAATCCTGGCAACGGAGGACAGGCTGGACATCAGCGCCGCGCCACCCGAACCGGCAATCGATATCGACGCCTATCTAAAGCATTGGGTCAGGGCCAGCGTGATTGAAGCAGCGGGCGAACCGCACGTCTGCCAATGCGAGGACGTGACCGCCCGCGACGTGCTTGAGGTCCGCCCGCCGCGTTATCTCGACTGGCAGGCGCCGACCCAGAAGCCGACTGATCTCGTCTCCCTGCTCGGCAACGGGCCGCCGAACCCGGACCAAGTGAAGCGGCTGACCCGGGCCGGCATGGGACAATGCCAAGGCCGGCGCTGCCGCGAGCAGGTCGCCGTTCTGCTGGCGCTTGGCGCCGGTGTGCCGCTCGCCGGGGTACCGCTCGCCACCTATCGAGCGCCGGTCCGGCCGATCCGGCTCGACCAACTCGCCGAAACCGAGGAGCAACCGGAGATGACCGAGACCTGGGAAGGTTGGTTCGGTATTCCGTCTATGTGGCTCGCTCCTTGGGAGCTTGGACCGGACGGCAGGCCCTTGGCGGACGATAGCGATGACTAAAGCGGCTCCCGAACCGGTGGAGCGGCCGACCGGCACCGAGGAGGACGTGCCCGGCGCCTCCGTCGTCGTGGTCGGCGGCGGGGCCACGGGGCTTAGCGCCGCCTGGTGGCTGGCGCGCGCCGGTATTGATGTTCTGGTTGTTGAAGCGGGCATCGTCGGCTTCGGCGCGTCGGGGCGGAACGGCGGCGGCTGTACCCATGGCTACTCTCCTCTCTTCGTGGAGGAACAGCGGCTCTGGCCGATGATGGACGACCTGCTCGGCTATCCGACCGAGTTTTCCCCCGAGCGCATCCGGATTGCCTTCGACGAGGAGCAGATGGCGCGATTGCGACGCACCCATGAAATCGGCGGCCGGCTGGGCTTCCGCTCCGAGGAACTCGATTCAACCCAGCTTCGTGAGGTCGTGCCGCTCGCCGGTGAGGGATCGATCGGTGGCTTCCATCATGCCTTCGGCGGACACGCCAACCCGCATCGCACGGTGCAGGCTTATGCCTGGGCGATCCAGGACCACGGCGGTCGGGTGCTGCAGCATACCCAGGTGCACAACTTCACCATGTCCGGCGGTCGGGTGGTCGCCGTCGAGACCTCGCGCGGCAGCATCGGCTGCGATCAACTCGTGATCGCCGCCGGTCCCTACACCGGGACGCTGACCGCACTGCTCGGCACCGAGGTGCCGGTCGCGCCGGCGCGGGCCGAGATGATCGTGACCGAGCCGCTGCCGCTGATGCCGCTCGGCGGGGTCGACGGCAACGGCCTCTACGGCCGCCAAACCTTGCGCGGCAATCTGGCCTATGGCGGCGGGCCGCACGAATGGTTCGACCTCGACGACATGGAGGACCAACGCCCGCCGTCCTCGCCGCTCTCCCGCAGCATCGCCAAACGCGTGGCCGAGCTGTTCCCGAAGGCCGCCCACGCCCGGGTGATCCGCAGTTGGGCCGGCTTTATTGAGAACACGCCGGACGGCCGTCCGGTGATCGACCGCCTGACGGAGCCGGAGAACGTGGTTGTGGCCACCATGTCGAGCGTCGGCTTCGGCCTGTCACCGGCGAGCGGCCATGCGATCCAGGAGTTGGTGACGGCCGGGCGCTGCGGTTTCGCCGATTTGTCAAGCTTCGCGCTCGCCCGATTCGATGGATTGGACCCCGACTGGCGCCGCCGCCGGGGTTGGGTATCGACACCGGCAACGCTATAGGCAAAGACGGAGCTATACCGAGGTGCGATGGCGGTATTGGCTCCGAGCACGCAACGGCCTTGACGTGGGTCCGACGACACTTCAGGACATCAGACATCAAAAGTCCGCTCGGCATGGTTCCAGCGGGCCAATACTTACGGTCGCGCCCTTCCGTCGCGCGACACCATGAGGGGAGTGAGATGAGCGAGGAACCGCAGCTTTTGGTTCACGATCGCGCCGACAACGTGGGTGTTGTCGTGGTGGAGGGCCTCAAGGCCGGCGCCGAGATGCTGTGCCGGGTGACCGAGGACAACTCGACCTTCCGGCTGGTCGTGCTGGACGATGTGCCGATCGGCCACAAGGTGGCGCTGGTCGATCTCGGCGAGGGCGACACGGCGATCAAGTACGGTGTGGACATCGGCCGCATGGTCGGCGCCGCCGGCAAGGGCCGCCATATCCACGTCCACAACCTCAAAACCAAGCGCTGGTAAGGAGCCGATCATGGGGTACGAAACGCAGAGCGTGCGGGCCTGGCGCCGCGAGAACGGCCGGGTCGGCGTGCGCAACCATGTCATCATCCTGCCGGTTGACGACATCTCCAACGCCGCCTGCGAGGCGGTCGCCAACAACGTCAAGGGCACGGTCGCCCTGCCGCACTCCTATGGCCGGCTGCAGTTCGGCGAGGATCTGGAGTTGCATTTCCGCACCATGATCGGCACCGGGGCCAACCCGAACGTCGCCGCCGTGGTGGTGATCGGCATCGAGCCGGAGTGGACCCAGCTGATCGTCGACGGCATCGCCAAGACCGGCAAACCGGTCGAGGGCTTCTCGATCGAGCAGAAGGGCGACTTCGAGACCATCCGGCAGGCCAGCTGGAAGGCCAAGGAGTTCGTGCACTGGGCGACCGAGTTGCAGAAAGAGGACTGCCCGCTCACCGATCTGTGGGTGTCGACCAAGTGCGGCGAGTCCGATACCACCACCGGGCTGTCGAGCTGCCCGACGGTGGGCAACATGTACGACAAGCTGCTGCCGCACGGGCTGTACGGCTGCTTCGGCGAGACCTCGGAGATCACCGGAGCCGAGCACATCTGCGCCGAGCGCGCCGCCACGCCGGAGGCCGGCGCCAAGTTCATGGCGTTGTTCCAGGCCTACCAGGACGAGGTGATCGAGGCGCACAAGACCTCCGATTTGTCCGACAGCCAGCCGACCAAGGGCAACATCCTGGGCGGGCTGACCACCATCGAGGAGAAGGCGCTGGGCAATCTGGAGAAGATCGGCCGCACCTCGACCTACATCGACGCCCTCGGCCCGGCCGAGGTGCCGGCCAAGGGGCGCGGGCTGTACTTCATGGACACCTCCTCGGCGGCGGCCGAGTGCGTCACCCTGATGGCGGCGGCGGGCTACGTGGTGCACACCTTCCCGACCGGCCAGGGCAACGTGATCGGCAACCCGATCGTGCCGGTGATCAAGATCACCGGCAACCCGCGCACCGTCCGCACCATGGCCGAGCATGTCGACGTCGACGTCTCCGACGTGCTGAAGGGCAAGATGACCATCGACCAGGCCGGCGACGCGCTGATCGCGATGATCATCCGCACCGCCAACGGCCGCGCCGCCGCCGCCGAGGCGCTCGGCCACAAGGAGTTCGTCATGACCAAGCTCTACCGCAGCGCCTGAGCCGGCACGCCGCGAAGAAACCCGCCGGCCCGAACTCCCGCGCGCCGGCACTGTCACATCAACGAGCATTGTCAGACCAACTCGCAAGGTCCGAGAAATTCACGAACGATTTAATGCTCAAGCTGCGAGATGACGCCACTCGGCCAGAGCAGCGGCACGGTCCTGTTTGAAAGTTTCACGGCTGTTCAGATGACGGTCGAGATTGAAATGGTTATGAGACCTGTGCGCGGGTAGCTGGACGGGCGTGAATTTCGATGATTCTATCGATCCGAACAATGGATTGAGGGATGCCATGGGACATCGGCGCATTGGCCAGGAGAAGTTTGGATTTGCTATCGAGCGAGCGCGGCCAGCGCTCGTCGTTGGATGAGCTTTCGAAGCTGATCGGCTGGGTGCCGGTCGATCGCGCTCTCAAAGTGATTTCCTGTGCCGCCAAGGGCGAGCCGGCCTGGCCACCGCTGCCGCTGTTCAAGGCAATGCTGCTTTCGATCTGGTACGACCTGTCCGATGTGAAGCTCGCCGAGACGCTGGACGACCGCGCCTCGTTCCGACGCTTCTGCGGCTTTTCCGTTTCGGAGCCGACACCGGAGCGCACCACTTTCGTTCGTTTCCGCAAGGCGCTGGTAGCGCACGGTCTGGACAAAACCCTGTTCGACGAGAGGTCGTGTCCCTTGGCGTGGTGTAGCTGACGGCTGATGGCCGCGCTCTCCGGCAAGGCCGGGATGATCAGCGCGCCACGGCGGGCAGGCTGATGAGGGGATCGTCGCTGATCCGGCCGATGGTTTCCAGCGTCATGTAT
>JABMNR010000192.1 GCA_013203465.1 Alphaproteobacteria bacterium | reverse complement strand
GGCGCGCGCGGCCGAGCTGATCAAGCCTGGCGGGCGCCATCGCGAGCTGCCCAAGGGCGCCGGCGAAGCCGCCATCGAGCGTCTGGACCGCCTGCGCCACGCCAGCGGCGGCACGCCCACCTCGGTGATCCGTGACCGCATGCAGCGCACCATGCAGAACGACGCCGCGGTCTTCCGCACCCAGGAAACCCTGGAACAGGGTGTGGAGAAGATGAACGACGTCTTCGCCAGTTTCTCGGACGTCTCGGTCACCGACCGTTCGATGGTCTGGAACACCGACCTGATGGAGACGCTGGAGCTCGACAACCTGCTCTCCCAGGCCGTGGTCACTATCAACTGCGCCGAAAACCGCAAGGAGAGCCGCGGCGCGCATGCCCGTGAGGACTTCGCCGAGCGCGACGACGCCGAATGGATGAAACACACGATCTGCTGGCTCACGCCCGACGGCAAGCCGACCATCGACTATCGCCCGGTCCACATGAACACCCTGACCGACGAGGTCGAAGTCGTGCCGCCCAAGGCGCGGGTCTACTGAGCGGGAGGAACGCCGATGCGCCGCCTTGTCCACAGCCTAGCCGCCGCCGCGCTGCTGTGCGGCCTGTCGTTCTCGGCCGCGTTTGCGGTCGAGGAGCAGTGGCACAAGTCGGATCTGACGCTGCCCCAGGCGCTGGTTGCCGGTTACCGCGTGGTCGACACCTACCACAACGGCGAAGGCCACCTGTTTTTTGTACTGCAACTCGATGCACGGCTCCTGCTCTGCTCCTTCAAGGAGACCCAGGACGAGGTCTGCGTCGCGCTGCTCCCCAATTGATGAAGGCAAGGAAAAGCACCGATGGCTGAATTCCGCCTGCCCAAGAACTCCCGCATCAAGGTGGGCAAGACCCACAAGACGCCCGAGGGCGCCAAGCGCACGACGAAGTTCAAGGTCTATCGCTACGATCCCGACAGCGGCGAGAACCCGCAGATGGACGCTTACGAGGTCGACCGCGACCGCTGTGGTCCCATGGTTCTGGACGCCCTGATCAAGATCAAGAACGAGACCGACCCGTCGCTGGCTTTCCGCCGCTCCTGCCGCGAAGGCATCTGCGGTTCCTGCGCCATGAACATCGACGGCACCAACACGCTGGCCTGCACCAAGCCGATCGACGAGGTGAAGGGCGAGGTCAAGATCTACCCGCTGCCTCACATGGAGGTGGTGCGCGATCTCATCCCCGATCTGACCAACGCCTATGAGCAGCTTGCCTCGGTCAAACCCTGGATGCGCACGGAAACCCCGGTCTCGCCGACCCAGGAGCGCCTGCAGAGTCCGGAGGACCGGGCCAAGCTCGACGGCCTCTATGAGTGCATCCTGTGTTTCTGCTGCACCACAAGCTGCCCCAGCTACTGGTGGAACCCGGAGCGTTACCTGGGCCCGGCCGTGTTGTTGCAGGCCTACCGCTGGATCGCCGACAGTCGTGACGAGCACACCGGCGGGAGGCTCGACGCGCTGGAGGACCCGTTCCGGCTGTACCGTTGCCATACCATCATGAACTGCACCAAGACCTGCCCCAAGGGTCTGAACCCGGCCAAGGCGATCGCCGAGATCAAGAAGCTGATGGTGCTGCGTCGGTAGACGTCGGCGGGATCCCGTCCCGCGACACGGCACTTCTTTTGGGGCGGCCGTGGCTCGTTTCGCCCCTCGATTGCCTTCGTTTCGCCCCCTGGTTATGGTCGCGTCCCGTTCGGAGCCATCATCCGAACGAAAGGATTTGATTATGAACCGTTATCTCGCCTTGCTATCGCCGATCGCGCTTGCCCTGGCGCTGTTCGCCACGCCAATACCGGCCGCATTGGCGGACGATCCCGAGGGCGACGTCATCCGCCAGGGTACCGCCGACGACGAGGTGATCTTCACCGTCGCGGTCGAATCCTGGGTTGAGACCACGACGGCGACGGTACGACTGGCCGCCGATCTGGCGGTCGAGGCGGGCGGCTTCGGCACGGCCCGCACGGAGTTGGTCGCTACACTGAAAACTCTGGGAGCCGGTGCCGGCTGGCGGATCGTGGACTTTTCCAAGGGTCGGGATGAGGCGGGATTCGAACGGTGGCGGGTGGTTGCCGAGGCGCGTGTGCCCGAAACGACGCTGTCCGATCTCGCCGCCCGGGCCAGGGCGGCGTCGAAACCCGGTCGGGCGTTGTCGGTTGCCGACATCGACTACACTCCAACCCTGGTCGAGCGCGAGGCGGTGATCAACCTGCTGCGTGGCCGGGTTTACTCGCGAGTGGCGGAGGAGATTGGCACCTTGGACGCGGTGTTCAGCGATCGTAAGTTTCGCGTACGATTGATCGATTTCACCCAGGACTTTCAACCGCAACCGCGGTTGATGCGCGAGGGTATGGTCGCCATGGCGAGGAGTGACGGCTCACAAGGCGCGGGCGGGCTGGCGGGAGCCGAGAAGGTGCATCTGGTTGCTCGGGTCCATCTGGCGGCGCGGGCAGCCGAATGACGGCAACGCATCATATACGGGGAGACGCATGATGACCGGCAAGGTTCTGATCGTCACGGGAGGCTCACGAGGCATTGGGGCCGCCACATGCCGCCGCGCGGCCGCCGACGGGTGGGACGTGGTCGTGAACTACGCCGGCAACGCCGCCGCCGCCGAGGCGGTCGCCAACGATGTTCGGGCGGCGGGACGCCGGGCGATCACCGTTCAGGGCGACATGGCGAACGAGGAAGATATCAACCGGCTGTTCGCGACCACCGAGGCGGAACTTGGTCCGATCGCCGGGATCGTCTGCAACGCCGGCGTCACCGGCACGATCACCCGGGTCGAAAACATGACCACCGAGGCGATGCGCCATGTCATGGACGTGAACGTGTTGGGGGTGATGATCGCCAATCGCGAGGCGGTCAAACGGCTGTCGACCAAGCGGGGCGGATCGGGCGGCGCCATTGTCAATCTGTCGTCGATTGCTCCGCGCATCGGCTCGCCGAACGAGTTCGTGCACTACGCCGCCTCCAAGGGGGCGGTGGATGCCTGGACCCTCGGCTTGGCGCGCGAGGTGGCGGGCGACGGCATTCGGGTCAATGCGGTCGCGCCGGGTATGGTCGACACCGATATTCACGCCTCGGCCGGCGCCCCGGATCGCTCGGCGCGGCTCGGACCCACCGTGCCGATCGGCCGTTCCGCCACGCCGGAGGAAATCGCCGAGGCGGTGGTCTGGCTGTTGTCCGATGCTGCGAGCTATTGCACCAGCACGATACTAAACGTCAACGGCGGGCGCTGATCGGGGCGGCGATGTCGGTGACGGCAGGAACGATCCCGGAGACGGCGGTTACGACCGCCGGAGGCCCACTTGTGCGCTGGCGGGCAATGACGGAGTCCGGCGAGCTTAAGCCCGATCCGGCGCAGGCGGCGGCGGCGGCCCGGCTCGACGCCTTGGCCCAAGTGCTTTCTGGGTGGCAGCCGCGCAAGACAACCGGCGGCTGGATGGCGCGGTTTGCCTTCGGCCGGTCGAGCACGGAGCCCGTCGACGCGCCGACGGGCTTGTATCTGTACGGCCCCGTTGGACGGGGCAAATCGATGCTGATGGATTTGTTCTTCGACGCCGCTGAGGTTGAGCGCAAGCGGCGTGTCCATTTCCACGAATTCATGCAGGAGACACACGGTCTGGTGCATTGGGCACGCAGCGAGAAGGTCGGGGGTGTGACCCCGATCGAGCGGGCGGCCGGGCTGATCGCCAAGCAGGTCTCGTTGTTGTGTTTCGATGAGATGGAGGTGCGCGATATCGCCGACGCGATGATCCTGGCGCGTCTGTTCACCGCCCTGTTCGACAAGGGGGTGGTGGTGGTCGCCACGTCCAACCGGCCGCCGGACGATCTGTACAAGGGGGGGTTGCACCGCGACCGTTTCCTGCCGTTCATCGAGCTGCTGAAAGACCGGGTCGACGTTATTGATTTGGGAGATGGCACGGATTATCGGCTGGATCGCCTGATTGGCGAGCCGATCTTTCTGACCCCGAACAACGCCACCGCCCGCGCCGGGCTCGACCGGCTGTTCGCCGAGCTGACCGGGGGTGCCGAGGTCGAGGCCGAGACCGTGGTGGTGCATGGCCGCGAGCTGGAGGTCACCCATGCGGTCAAGGGCGTCGCCCGGTTCAGCTTCACGGAGCTTTGCGCCCAGCCGCTCGGGCCGGGAGATTTCCTGGCGTTGGCCCGGCGCTATCGAGCCCTGGTGGTGGACGATATTCCGCGCATGACGGATGCCATACGCGATCAGGCCCGGCGGTTCATGATGCTGGTCGACGCGCTGTATGAGCGTCGCTCGTCGCTGATCTGCTCGGCCGAAGCGGAGCCTGATCGGCTTTACGCCGGCAGCGATTGGGGCTTCGAGTTCGACCGCACCGCCTCCCGCCTGATGGAAATGCGGTCGGCCGACTACTTCGCCGAGCCGCATCGGCCCTGAACACAGAAACGTGATCCGAATCGGCCATCGGTTGCCGAGTCGCTAAAATACGCGTAAAACGCCGATAAATCGCAGCAGAGAACCCGGAATAACAGCACACCAAAACCGGGGACGCGGGGAATGATGCCGGACGCGACGCGAGCCGGAGCGGTGATCACGGATTACGACCGTGATTCAATACATACAATGCCGATCGCGGTTGTGCCGGTACGCAACACGGCGTTGCGTAAGGCGCGGTTGATCAAGAACGTGCGTTTGGAAACCCGTGTCGAGCTGTTCCGTGAAGCTGGGGTAGGTTCCGGCCAGATCGCGATTGATGAGATTCCGGATTTCTTTGGCGGCGAGGAGGTGGGGCTCGAGCAGGACTTGACGCTGTTGCGCCAGCTTGGCCTGCTGCCGGCGTTCGATCCCTACACGCTTCGCATCGGCCTGCGTCAAGCTGGAATTGATGTGCTGGCGCTCGAAGCCTTTGAGCTGTCGTCGGCCAAGAAAGCCGAGCTTTTCCCCTTGATGACGAGCATCACCCGGCCACTGCTCGCCCACATCTATGGCGGCGACAAGGTTGATCCAACCAATCTTGAGGAGCTGATCGGGCTGGTGGTTGAACCTGACACACCGCAGATACGCGAACGCCTTCACGTCATGGCGCGGCGGTTGGACACTACCATCGAGAAACTGCCCAACATGCTGGAGGACTACGGCGACACGTACCTCGCATTATCTTATTACCGAGGGTACTTCCGCTACACCCTGCCGGTCGTCGACCAGATCATCGCGTGGATGCGCGAGATTGAGGACAGCTCAATTCTGCGGAGCGACGTCGCTCCGCTCAAGACGTTCAAGCAGGTCGAGGATGTACTCACCTACCTTACCCGGTCGATCAGTGAGCGGTTCGACGGGTTCGACAACCAGACCGTCGTCCATTGGGATCGAGTGAACCTCGATACCTTCAAGGGCGTGCGTGAGCTGATTGCCAAGCACCAGCGCTCACTCGGCGAGGTGTTATGCGGCCTTACCGTCAAAGTGTACGAGTGGGAGGCCAAGTTCCCAAACGGTGGCGGTAGCCCCGACAAGCGCCTTGAGTTCATCAGCGTCAGCCTCAAGCCGGGGCTGGATGAACTATGGGCGACGGAACGCCGCGCACCAAAATTCGACAACAGAATCTAATTCCGAACGGCTCGCCGGGCGACCATCTATTGATCGGTTAGCGAATGGTCACTCCGACGGCGCTTGGCTGCCGTTCCTGGTCGCCAGGGGCCGGGTTCGCTCCGCCAAGGTCTGGCTGTTCTCCTGCATGACCTTCTGGCCCAACTCCGTCAGGCGCTGCGTTTCCTCAAGATAGTCTTGGGCCGCCTGTTGCGCCCATTCCTGCTGCAAACTGGCCGCTTCTGTCCAGGTCTTGCAGGAGCAGAAGATGTGGCCAAACGCGGCGTCGCGGCGCAACCGGCCGGAAATGAAGTCGGTCATCTCCTGATGGACTGCTGACAAACCGTTCACATAACCTTGAAACGTCTCCGACATCGTTTCGACCAATGATCCGTTGAGGGATGCCATTGAGGCCACGCTCATGTCGTTGGCCTTGGTCCAGTCGGTTGTCTGCTTTGTCTCCTTCGCCATGATGCTCTCCTAGGGTAGATTGTTGCCGTCCCTCCCCCGTTAACCAAACGATACACTGGGGCACGGACCGACGAATTGACTCGTATCAATTCCCAAACCAAGACATGCGGATTTACACTCTCCACCGCACCTGACCGTTATCCTTGTCTCGCAACATCCTAGGGCGGTGGTTGCGGTCGGTCGTCTTGCTCCTACCGACGTTTCAGGGTATGCCGCGCGCGGCACCCGCAACCGCTTTGACAGGGGATACCATGGCTCGCAACAAGATCGCGCTGGTCGGCGCCGGAAACATCGGCGGCACGCTGGCACTGCTCGCTGGACTGAAGGAACTGGGCGATATCGTCATGTTCGATATCGTCGAGGGTGTGCCTCAGGGCAAAGCGCTCGACATCGCCGAGGCGTCGCCGGTCGAAGGGTTTGATGCCGACGTCACCGGTGCCAACGACTACGCGGCCTTGCGCGGCGCCGATGTGGTGATCGTTACCGCCGGTATCGCGCGCAAGCCGGGCATGAGCCGCGATGACCTGATCGGCACCAACGCCAAGGTGATGAAGGCGGTCGGCGGGGGGATCAAGGCGAACTGTCCGGATGCTTTCGTGATCTGCATCACCAACCCGCTCGATGTCATGGTTGGTTTGCTGCGCGAATATTGCGGGCTGCCGCACAACAAGGTGGTCGGCATGGCGGGTGTGCTGGACAGCGCGCGGTTCCGGTATTTCCTGGCCGAGGAGTTCGGCGTGTCGGTCGAGGACGTCACCGCGTTCGTGCTCGGCGGTCATGGTGACACCATGGTACCGCTGGTTCGGTACTCCACGGTCGCCGGCATTCCGGTACCCGATCTGGTCAAGATGGGCTGGTCGGCCCAAGACAAGATCGACGCCATCGTTCAGCGGACCCGCGATGGTGGTGCCGAGATTGTCGGCTTGCTCAAGACCGGCTCGGCGTTCTACGCCCCGGCCAGCTCGGCGATCGCGATGGCGGAATCCTACCTGCGCGACAAGAAGCGCGTGTTGCCCTGCGCCGCCTATTGCGACGGTCAGTACGGCCTCGACGGGGTGTATGTCGGCGTTCCGGTGGTGATCGGCGCGGGTGGCGTGGAAAAGATCGTGGAAATCGAGTTGAACGCCAGTGAGCAGGAAATGTTCGACCATTCGGTCACGCATGTCCGATCGCTAAACGAGGTTGTAGCCAACCTGCCAGGCTGATCGATCACCATTGCGTGGATATCGCTCGAAATCAGAGGCTTACCGGTTGCCTCTGGATGGCCTCGCGCCTAGAGTGACATACCCTTCGAGCCGAGCACGAGCGAGATGGCCAACGAGTGCCCATCCGACGACGATCAGCGTGAAACGGGCGCCCCGGCTTCGTGCGACGCCGGGGGCGTCGTGCGGCGGGCGTCCAAGACGAGCGGGGAACCATGAATATCCACGAATATCAGGCCAAGCAGCTCTTGGCTAAATTCGGCGTGGCCGTGCCGCGCGGCGGCGTGGCTTTCATGCCGGATGAGGCGGCTAAGGTCGCCGAGGAACTGGGTGGCCCTGTTTGGGTGGTCAAGGCGCAAATTCACGCCGGCGGGCGCGGCAAGGGTGGCGGCGTCAAGGTCGTCAAGTCGATCGACGAGGTTCGCGCCGAGGCCGAGCGCATGCTGGGCATGACTTTGGTGACTCACCAGACCGGCCCCGAGGGCAAGGAGGTCAAGCGGGTCTATGTCGAGGAAGGCAGCGATATCGCCCGTGAGCTGTACCTTTCCTTCGTGGTTGACCGGTCGACCAGCCGGGTGACCGTGATCGCCTCGACCGAGGGCGGCATGGACATCGAGGCGGTCGCCGCCGCCACGCCGGAGAAGATCATGACGGTGGCGATCGATCCGGTCACCGGAATGTCCGGCCACTACGCCCGACGCATCGCCTTCGGTCTCGGCCTGGAGGGCAAGCAGGTGGGGGCCGCGGCCAAGTTGCTGATCTCAATGTATCAAGCGTTCGTCGACCTTGACGTGTCGTTGATGGAGATCAACCCGCTGGTGGTGACGGGCGCGGGTGACGTGATCGCGCTCGATGCCAAGATGAACTTCGACGACAACGCCCTCTATCGTCATAAGGACGTGGCCGAGCTGCGCGACGAGGACGAAGAAGACCCGATGGAGCTTGAGGCCGGCAAGCACGATCTCAACTACGTCAAGCTCGACGGCAGCATTGGCTGCATGGTCAATGGCGCCGGCTTGGCGATGGCGACCATGGATATCATTAAACTTTATGGTGGCGAGCCGGCGAACTTCCTCGATGTCGGCGGCGGCGCCACCAAGGAGCGGGTCACGGCGGCGTTCAAGATCATCCTGTCCGACAAGAACGTCGAGGGCATCCTGGTCAACATCTTCGGCGGCATCATGCGTTGCGACGTGATCGCCGAAGGTGTGGTTGCCGCCGCCAAGGAGGTCAGCTTGCACGTACCCCTGGTGGTGCGCTTGGAGGGCACCAACGTGGAGTTGGGTAAGCAAATCCTGGCGGAATCCGGCCTGCCGATCGTGTCGGCGGACAATCTAGGGGACGCCGCGGAGAAAATCGTCAACGCGGTGAGGGAGGCGGCCTGATGGCGGTTCTGATCGACGAGAACACAAAAGTCATCTGCCAGGGGTTCACCGGCAGCCAGGGCACCTTCCATTCCGAACAGGCGATCAACTACGGCACCAAGATGGTGGGTGGCGTGACCCCGGGCAAAGGTGGTCAGACCCATCTCGGCCTGCCGGTGTTCGACACCGTGGCCGAGGCCGTGCACACGACCGGCGCCAATGCCAGCGTGATCTATGTCCCACCGCCCTTCGCCGCCGATTCGATCCTGGAGGCGATCGACGCCGAGGTGCCGTTGGTGATCTGCATCACCGAAGGCATTCCGGTGCTCGACATGGTCAAGGTGAAGCGCGTGCTGGTGGGCTCCAAGACGCGGTTGATCGGGCCTAACTGCCCAGGTGTCATTACCCCGGATGCCTGCAAGATCGGCATCATGCCGGGGCATATCCACAAACGCGGCAAGATCGGCATTGTCTCGAAGTCGGGCACCCTGACCTATGAGGCTGTGGCGCAAACCACGGCGCCGGGGCTTGGCCAATCGACCTGTATCGGCATCGGCGGTGATCCGGTCAACGGCACCAGCTTCATCGACGTGCTGGAGATGTTCCTGGCCGACGATGAGACCGAGGGCATCATCATGATCGGCGAAATCGGCGGGTCAGCCGAGGAAGAAGCCGCGGAATTCCTCAAATCGTCCAAGATCAAGAAGCCGGTGGCCGGGTTTATCGCCGGCGTCACGGCGCCGCCGGGCCGACGCATGGGCCACGCGGGCGCGATCATCGCCGGTGGCAAGGGCGGGGCCGGGGACAAGATGGAGGCCATGCGCTCGGCCGGTATCAAGGTCTCGTCGTCGCCGGCTCGTCTGGGTGAAACGATGATCGAGGCGATGAACGGATCGTGAGGTGGGATGGGATCGACGAACGGTCCCGCCTCAATTATTTCAGGCGTTAACCAAATCTTGATCCTAGGTTGGTAAGCGGGGACCATGAATGACCAAGATCGCCGGAATTACCGGCGGGTTGGGTTAGGGGAACGCCCGGCAGAGCCGGGTAACCGGCCGGCGCCTTGGAGGAGGGGAGCCGATCCGGCGATGACGGGAGGCGATGAACGCTCATGTCGACGGACTATCAGGATCTGACCTTTCTGAACGGCGCCAACGCGCCTTTCATGGCTGAACTCTACGCTCGTTATCTGGAGGATCCCGCCACCATCGACGGCAGTTGGCGTGTCTATTTCGACCAGTTATTGGACGAAGCCGGTCAAGCGCGGCATGACGCCGACGGTGCCAGCTGGGCGCCGCGCAGCACCCGCATCATCGGCGCCGCCGATCCGGCCAACGAAAATGCCAAGCGGGCGGGCGCCGCCAAAGCCAACGATGCCGTCGCGGTACCGCTTAGCAGCGATGAAGTGCGCGCGTCGACACTGGATTCACTGCAGGCGATCATGCTGATCCGAGCCTATCGGATTCGCGGCCACTTGCAGGCGAAACTTGATCCTCTGGGCTTGCAGGCGCCAACCCCGCATCCGGAGTTGGACCCGACGAGCTACGGTTTCGGCGAGGAGGATTGGGACCGACCGATCTTCATTAATCACGTGCTGGGGCTGGAAACGGCGACCTTGCGCGAGATCATGGAGCGGCTGCAGGCGACCTATTGCGGCTCGATCGGTGTCGAGTTCATGCACATCCAGGATCCTGATCAGAAGGCCTGGATCCAGCGCCGCATTGAGAACATTCATAATCAGACCGATTTCACCGAACGCGGCAAGAAGGCGATTCTCGACCGGCTCACCGCCGCCGACTGCTTCGAGAAGTTTCTGGCCGTCAAGTACGTCGGTACCAAGCGGTTCGGTCTCGACGGCGGCGAGAGCTTGATTCCGGCGCTGGAGCAGATCCTCAAGCGCGGCAGTCAACTCGACCTTGAGGAAGTGGTGCTGGGCATGCCCCACCGCGGCCGGTTGAGTGTGCTGTGCAATTTCATGGACAAGCCGTTCCGGGCGATCATCTCGGAGTTCCTCGGCAATCCCGCAAACCCCGAGGATGCTGGTGGGTCTGGCGATGTGAAGTATCACATGGGTGTGTCGGCCGATCGTGAGTTCGATGGCGTCAACGTGCACCTGACCCTGAATGCCAATCCATCACACCTGGAGATCGTCAACCCCGTGGTGCTGGGACGCGTGCGGGCCAAGCAGGCTCAGCGCGGTGATACCGAGCGCAAGAAGGTCATGGGCATCTTGTTGCATGGCGATGCCGCGTTCGCTGGTCAGGGAGTGGTGGCCGAGACGTTCGATTTCTCCAACCTGCGCGGCTACAAGACCGGCGGCACCATCCACATCATCGTCAACAATCAGATCGGCTTCACCACGAGCCCGCATTACTCACGGTCCTCGCCCTACCCGACCGACGTGGCGAAGATGGTGATGGCACCGATCTTCCACGTGAACGCCGACGATCCCGAGGCGACGATCCACGTGGCCCGGATCGCCGTCGAGTTCCGCCAGGAATTCGGGGTCGACGTGGTCATCGACATGATTTGCTACCGCCGCTTTGGTCATAACGAGGGCGACGAGCCGCGGTTCACCCAGCCGTTGATGTACGACAAGATCGACAAGCATCCGACCACGCGCGAGCTCTATTCGGCGCAGCTGGTGTCGGAGGGTGTGTTGACCCAGGAGGAGGCCGACAAGGTTCTGGCCGATCAAAACGCCTACCTCGCCGTCGAGTTCGAGTCCGGCCTGTCGTACAAACCGAACAAGGCCGATTGGCTGGAAGGCAAATGGTCTGGCCTCAAGGTCGCGTCGGGCGATGAGCGGCGTGGTGAGACGTCGGTCGAGGCGAATGAACTCAACCGCATCGCCAACCGGCTGTGCGAAGTTCCAGACGGCTTCAATTTGAACCGCAAGCTCGAGCGTTTCACCGCCGGCCGCAGGAAGGCGATCGAGACCGGCGAGGGTGTTGATTGGTCCTTCGGTGAGGCTTTGGCCTTCGGCGCGTTGCTGGTCGAGGGCGACACGGTTCGTTTGTCGGGCCAGGATTCCGGGCGCGGTACGTTCAGCCAGCGACACTCGGTCTACGTCGACCAGAAGACCGAGGAACGTTATATCCCCCTGAACCATCTCAAAGAGGGTCAGGCCGCCTACGAGGTGATCGACAGCCCGCTATCCGAAGCTGGGGTTCTGGGGTTCGAGTACGGATTCAGCCAAGCCGAGCCGAACGCCTTGGTGTTGTGGGAGGCGCAGTTCGGCGATTTCGCCAACGGCGCCCAGGTCATCGTCGATCAGTTCATCTCCTCGGGCGAGGCCAAGTGGTTGCGTATGTCGGGGTTGGTGATGCTGCTGCCGCATGGCTACGAGGGTCAGGGGCCGGAACACTCCTCGGCCCGGTTGGAGCGGTATCTGCAGCTCTGCGGCGAGGACAACATGCAAGTGGTGAACTGCACCACACCGGCGAACTATTTCCACGCTCTTCGTCGGCAAATGAAACGCGACTTCCGCAAGCCGTTGATCGTCATGACGCCGAAATCGTTGTTGCGTCACAAGCTCTGTGTGTCGAGCTTCGCCGAAATGGGGCCTGGGACGACCTTCCACCGGGTGATGTACGACAACGAGATGTTGTGCGACGACGCCGAGGTGAAGAGGGTCGTGCTGTGCTCGGGCAAAGTCTACTACGATCTGTACGAAGAGCGGACCAAACGCGGCATCAAGGACGTGTTCTTTCTGCGTCTGGAGCAGATCTATCCGCTCCCGCGCAAGGCTCTGTTACAGGAGCTCTCGCGCTTCCCGCAGGCCGACGTGGTGTGGTGCCAGGAAGAGCCGCAGAACATGGGTGCCTGGACCTTCGTGGATCGGCGGCTGGAGGATGTGCTGATCGAATTGGACGGCGCGTGCACCCGGCCACGCTATGTTGGTCGGGCCGAGGCCGCCTCGCCGGCCACCGGTAACCACGGGCGTCACGTGCGCGAGCAACAGAAGCTGGTGGACGAGGCATTGAGCGTCGGTAACGCCAAGGTGGCCGCGGGCAAGGGGCGGATCGCCGCGGAGTGACCGCTCGGTCGCGAGATGGAATGAGACACGGGTGACGGCCGCGAGCAGACCGCTACTCACGAACGGAGAAGAGGGCCAACAGGCATGGCGACGGAGATCACGGTACCGGTACTCGGCGAATCCGTGTCCGAGGCGACGGTCGCGAAGTGGATGAAGGCGGTCGGCGACCCGGTCAAGGCGGACGAACCCTTGGTCGAACTTGAGACCGATAAGGTGACGCTCGAGGTCAACGCCCCGGCGGCCGGCGTGCTGCAGGAGATCACCGCCGGTGAGGGCGCCGAGGTCGGGGTCGGTGCCACCCTCGGGGTAATCGACGAGACGGCGACCGCTGTCGCTCCCGCCAAGACGGAAAAGCCCGCCGCTCCGGTGAAAGCGGACGCTCCCGCTCCTGTCGCGGCTAAGCCAGAGGCACCGAAGCCGGCGCCCTCTGTGCCCACCGCTGCTGGTCCGTCCGGTCAGTATGAGACCAAGCCGATGTCACCGGCGGTGCGCAAGTTGGTCGACGAGAATGACCTCGATCCGTCCAAGATCAAGCCGACCGGCAAGGATGGTCGCCTGGTCAAGGACGATGTCCAGAAGGCGATTATCGCCGGTAACGCCAAGCGTTCCTATGGTACCGCCCCGGCGACCGGCGTCGCGGCCGCTCCCGTCGGGCCGCTGCCGCCCCGCCCGGAGGATCCGCGCGAGGAAAAAGTCCGCATGACGCGGTTGCGCCAGGCGATCGCCCGGCGGCTGAAAGAGGCGCAGAACTCCGCCGCCATGCTGACCACCTTCAACGAGGTGGACATGAGCAGCGTCATGGCGTTGCGGGCCGAGCATAAGGACGGTTTCGAGAAGAAGCACGGCGTCAAACTCGGTTTCATGAGCTTCTTCGTGAAGGCGGCAATCTCGGCGCTGAAGGAGCTTCCGGCGGTCAACGCCGAGATTCACGGCGAGGACATCATCTACAAAAATTACTACGACATCGGGGTTGCCGTCGGCACGCCGCAGGGCTTGGTGGTGCCGATCGTGCGCGACGCCGATCAGTTGTCCTTTGCCGGCGTGGAAAAAGCGATCAACGGGCTTGGTCTGAAGGCGCGCGACGGCAAGCTGTCGCTGGCTGAGATGCAGGGCGGCACATTCACCATCTCCAACGGCGGGGTTTACGGCTCGCTGATGTCGACACCGATTCTCAACCCGCCGCAATCCGGCATTCTTGGCATGCACAAAATACAACCCCGGCCGATGGCGATCGGTGACAAGGTTGATGTGCGGCCGATGATGTATCTGGCGCTGAGTTACGATCACCGGATCGTCGACGGCCGCGAGGCGGTGACCTTCCTGGTGCGCATCAAGGAGGCGATCGAGGACCCGCGCCGCCTGCTGCTGGATATGTGATCGCGCGATTTCCTAGAGACATAAGCGAGACAGACATGGCCGACACTTACGATCTCGTGGTCATCGGCGGCGGGCCGGGTGGCTACGTTGCCGCGATCCGTGCCGCCCAGCTGGGCATGACCGTGGCCTGCGTCGACAAGCGCGACGCTCTTGGCGGCACCTGTCTGAATGTCGGCTGCATCCCGTCGAAGGCGCTGCTGAATGCCTCGGAGAAATTCGTCGAGGCCGAGCATCATCTGGGCGATTTCGGCATCGAGGTGGGTAAGCCCAAGCTGAACCTCAAGAAGTTGATGGCCAAGAAGGACGAGATCGTCACCGGTTTGACCGATGGCATCGCGTTCTTGTTCAAGAAGAACAAAGTCACCTGGATTCAGGGAACCGGCACCATCAAGGACGCGGGCACGGTCGAGGTCACGTTGGCGGCCGACAAGAAAAAGCAAACCCTCAAGACCGACAAGATCCTGATCGCCACCGGCTCGGAATCCATGCCGCTGCCGGGCGTCGCGGTCGATGAGAAACAGATCGTTACCTCCACGGGAGCGTTGGAGCTCAGCAAGGTGCCGAAGCATCTGATCGTCATCGGTGGCGGGGTGATCGGGTTAGAACTTGGCTCGGTCTGGCGGCGCTTGGGCTCGGAGGTGACCGTGGTCGAGTTCCTCGATCGCATCGTGCCGACCGAGGATGGCGATATCGCCAAGCGGTTCAAGCGCGTGCTGGAGAAGCAGGGCATTGCGTTCCGGCTCGGCTCCAAGGTCACGGGCGCCAAGACAACGAAGACCCAAGTCACTCTGACGGTCGAGCCGGCCAAGGGCGGTGAGGCCGAGGAACTGAAGGGCGATGTGGTGCTGGTCTCGATCGGCCGCCGCGCACTGACCGATGGCTTGGGATTGAGCAAGATCGGGGTCGAGATCGACGCGCGCGGCCGGGTGACGGTCGACGCCGACTATCAGACCAACGTGGCCGGCATCTATGCCATCGGCGATGTGATCGAGGGCCCGATGCTGGCGCACAAGGCCGAGGAGGATGGCGTCGCCGCCGTCGAGATCATGGCCGGACAGGCGAGCCACGTGGACTACAATCTGGTTCCGGGCATCGTCTACACATGGCCGGAGCTGGCGTCGGTCGGCAAGACCGAGGAGGCGCTCAAGGAGGCGGGCGTGAAATATCGCAATGGCACCTTCCCGTTCTCCGCCAACAGCCGGGCGCGGGCAAACCTCGACAGCGAAGGACAGGTAAAAATCCTGGCCGACGCCGAGACCGACGCGATCCTGGGGTGTCATATCTTGGGCCCGGACGCCGGCACGCTGATCCATGAGATCGTGATGGCGATGGAGTTCGGCGCCTCGGCCGAGGATGTGGCCCGCACCTGCCACGGCCACCCGACCTTGAGCGAGGCGGTCAAGGAAGCGGCGCTGGCGGTCGATGGCCGGCAGATCCATGCTTGACCACCGGTCACTGGCGTAAATCGCGCAACCCCTTGTTTGCGGCGACCCCGTGTTCTCTTTGCGGCCGGATTCTGCTAGGCTGTCAGTGATCCGGCACGGATTCCGAACGCGAGAGCGACATGATCAGACGCTTGGGGGCGGCGCTATTGCTAGCGACCGCGATGATAATTTTGGCGGCCACGGCTACCGACACCGCGGCTGGGACGGTGCAAAAACGCTTCTATCTGCAAGTCCACAACGTCAAGGCGGGGGAGTCCTTGCGCCTGGAGGTCACGACTGTGGGTGTGTTGGGCATCCTGATCACCGACGTGCGGCTAGGCGGCATCGTCACCCATTTGGACGCGGGGGAAGTGGCGGTCGATGGCACGGTGCTGACGGTTAGCACGAGCAGGGAACGGCTCAGTGTGAACCTGACCCTGCAGGCGATCTGCGATGTGGCCTGTCCGGCGGAGCTTGCCGGCATCGCGACCGTGCCGACCACATCCTATGCCATGCTGCGCACCCAAGCCGCCGATGCCACCCTGACCACGTCCGGCGGTTGGCGGGTCATGCTGTCCGATGGCTGAGCCGTATCGCAAGTGAACTATCGACGGTCGCGCGGGTGGGCGGCGCGGTGGACGTCCATCAGACGGGCGGCGTCGACGTCGGTATAGCGCTGGGTGGTCGACAGCGAGGCGTGGCCGAGCAGTTCCTGGATCGTTCGCAGGTCGCCGCCGCCGGCCAACAAATGGGTGGCGAAGGAGTGGCGCAGCGCATGGGGCGTCGCGCTCTCCGGCAGACCGAGCCAACCGCGCAGGCGCTGTACCGCGCCCTGGATCTGCCGGGAGTTGAGCCGTTTGCCGCGGGCACCGACGAACAATGGGTCGTCCGGATCAAGTTGGTAGGGACAGCGCGCGAGGTAGTCGTCGACGGCACGCTGGACGGCGGGCAGCACCGGGACCATGCGGGTCTTACCGCCTTTGCCGGTCAGCATCAGGGTCTCACCCAGCGGCGCCGTGCGCCGATCCAAACCCAACGCCTCGCCGATCCGCAACCCACAGCCATAAAGAAATGTTAGAACGGCGGTATCGCGGGCGCCGATCCACGGCTCCGATGCCAGTTCGGCAATACCATCGAGGGCGTCCGCCGCCTCGCCAACGGTCAGCGCCTTGGGCACCGACCGTGGCACGCGCGGGCCGCGCACGACACCGACGGCGGCGTTGTGCACCTCCCCTTGGCGGTCGAGGAACCGGAAGAACCCCCGCACCACCGACAGAGCGCGAGCCGTTGAGCTCTTCTCGAACCCCGCCATTACCCGGTTGGCCAACCAGGCGCGAAAGTCCGCCGGGCGTAGGTCGCCAAGCGCCTCAAGGTTGATGGGGCCGCCAAGATGGCGTGCGAGAAAGTGCAGGAACGCGCCCAGGTCGGCGTCGTAGGCGGCACGGGTATGCGGGGACACGCGTTTCTCGGATCGCAGCCAACGGCGCCAGGCATCGATCTGGCGCGCCAGATCGGCGGTGACGGCGCCAATCAGCTCGGCAGGTTCAGCCACTGGCGGATCATGGTTTCGAGCGTGCGGGCGAGGAAGCCGAGCAACTCGGTTCCCTGACCGGGGCCGAAGCCGTTCGACTTGCGCGAGCCGAGCGCCAGCAGGCCGACCGGCGCGTGACTGGAGGCCCGGAGACGGGCCAGCGCTTGGCTGCGAACCAAGCCGGCGGCGGCGCCGAACAGGCGTGGGTCGCCGTTTATGTCGTCGGCCAACAGCACGTCGCGTCCGGCGCCGAGCATGGCGTCGACCGAACCTTGCGGCAGCGCCCGAATACCGGCGGCATAGGCCTTGGGGATCGGCACGTCACCGGATTCGACACCGATGGTGACCGCGTCCACGTCCAGCAACACGGCCAGGTCGGCGGTTACCGTCTGGATCATGGTCTCGAACGAGGACGCGCGCAGGATCGACAGTGTGGCGTCGTGCACCCGTGCCTGGATCGATTGGTTGGCGCGGGCGTTGGTCAGCAGATAATCCTGGGCCGCGCGCAGCTTGTCGTTCTCGTCGCGCAGCCGGGTGACCATGGCGTGCTGAAAATCGACCACGTTTCCGGCCGACTGACCGGGCGTATTCATCACCGCCAGCAGATCGGAATGGTCGACCAGGAAGTCCGGATGATCCCGCAGATACTCGGCAACCCGTCTGGCGGTCAGATCGTCGCCAGAGTTTGGCTTGCCGCCGCGTCTGGCGCGGGGTGCGGGGCCCTTGTCATTCATGCCGCATCACTCTCCACAGGCAGGATGGACTGGCCGGTTTTGGCCCAATCCGCGAGGAAGGCCTCCAGCCCCTTGTCGGTCAGAGGATGCCTGTATAGCTGCCGCAGCACCGCCGGCGGGATGGTCGCCACGTCAGCGCCCAGCTTGGCGGCCTCAACCACATGGTGCGGCCCGCGCACCGAGGCGACCAGGATTTCGGTCTGGAACTGATAGGCGGCATAGATCTCGGCGATCTCGGCGATCAGGTCCATGCCGACCGCGCCGATATCATCCAACCGGCCGACGAAGGGCGAGATGAAGGCCGCTCCCGCCTTGGCCGCCAGCAACGCCTGAGCCGGCGAGAAACAGAGGGTGACGTTGACCGGCGTGCCGTCGCCCGACAACGCCTTGCAGGCTTTCAATCCATTGATCGACATCGGAACTTTGACCGCGACATTCCCGGCGATACCGGCGAGGTAGCGCCCTTCACGCAGCATGGTATCGACATCGGTTGCCGTCACCTCGGCCGAGACCGGACCGTCCACCACGCCGCAAATCTCGGCGATGACATCGGCCATCGGCCGGCCGGATTTGGCGATAAGCGACGGATTCGTCGTCACACCGTCCACCATGCCGGTGGTCACGAGGTCGCGGATTTCCGCCACGTCGGCGGTGTCGATGAAGAACTTCATGGCCACTCGTCTCCTTCGTCGAAGAGGCCGGAGCCCTACGCGAATCACAATTCCGAGTCTACCCCATCCCCAGGGTTTCGGCCACCGGCGACCGTCGTTCGGGCCGATGTATTCCATACGTTGTCGCGACACCCGCGGGGCGGCACACTGCCGACCCACCGGTTTAGGACGACGGCGACCTTGGACGATCTGTTCCCCCTCGACGGCGCCTTCGAGCGCGTGAGCGTTTTGCTGCCTCTGCCGTTGGGGCCCTACGACTACAAGGCCGATCCAGGCATGGCGCTGGGACGCGGCGCGATTGTCGAGGTGCCGCTTGGCAAGCGGCGTGTGGTGGGGGTTGTGCTTGGACCGGGCGGCGCGGCCGATGGCGAGGAGGTAGCCGAGGAGCGGTTACGCGACGTGCTCCGGCGGTTTGACGTGCCGCCGCTGCCGGACAGTGTTCTGGATCTGGTCGAATGGGTTGCCGCCTGGACCTTGGCGGCACCGGGCCAGGTGTTGCGCATGGCGATCAGCGTGCCGGCGGCGTTCGATCCTCCAGCGCCGACCGTGGTGCATACCGTTGCGCCCGAGAGTGCTTGGGCGGTGAACGCCCGACTGACTCCGACCCGGCAACGGGTGCTGGCGGCCTTGACCGATGGCCCGGCGTTGGAGGGTCGTGATCTGGCGCGTGAGGCGGCGGTCGGTCCCGGGGTGATCAAGGGCATGATCGAGGCCGGGATGCTGGCGCGTCATGCCTTGCCGCCGCCACCGCCGTTCGAGACGCCGGATCCGGAGCGTGCAACGATCCCCCTGACCGCTGAGCAAGAGGGCGCCGCTGAGAGCTTGCGGGCGGCGGTGCGGGATCGGCGCTTCGCGGTCACCGTGTTGGACGGCGTGACCGGCTCCGGTAAAACCGAGGTGTACTTCGAAGCCATCGCCGAGGCGCTTCGGTTGGGTCGTCAGGCGTTGATCTTGTTGCCGGAGATCGCGTTGTCGGCCGAGTGGCTCGATCGCTTCGCGGCCCGGTTCGGTGTGCGGCCGGCGGTCTGGCATTCCGACCTGAAGCCGAACGTTCGGCGCCGGACCTGGCGGGCGGTGGCCGAGGGCACGGCGCGGGTCATGGTCGGTGCTCGCTCGGCGCTGTTTCTGCCGTTCACCGAGCTCGGCCTGATCGTCGTCGATGAGGAACACGAGGCCGCCTACAAGCAGGAGGACGGCGTCGCCTACCAAGCGCGCGACATGGCGGTGGTGCGTGCCCGCATCGAGGATCTGCCGATCGCCCTTGTGTCGGCGACGCCGAGCCTTGAGACCGTCGAGAACGTGCGTGCCGGGCGCTACCGGGCGGCGCATTTGACCGCCCGGCCCGGCCTGGCCACCCTGCCCGAGATCGGAGTGATTGATTTGCGCAAGAACCCGCCGGAGCGGGGCCGTTTTCTTGCCCCCGCGCTGGTTGAGGAGGTCGAGAAAACCTTGGCCGAAGGTGAACAGGTTCTGTTGTTCTTGAACCGCCGGGGCTATGCGCCGCTAACTTTGTGCCGAGGTTGCGGCCATCGGCTGGAATGCCCGAACTGCACGGCCTGGTTGGTCGAGCACCGACTGTTGGGCCGCTTGATCTGTCATCATTGCGGCTTTGGTGGGCGGCTACCGAAACGCTGCCCTTCCTGCGAGGCGGAGGACAGCTTCGTGGCCAGCGGGCCGGGTGTGGAGCGTCTGGCCGAGGAGGTAGCGGCGCGCTTTCCCGATGCCCGGTTTCAGGTTGCGTCGTCGGACACCTTGACTGGGCCGGACAAGGCGGCGAATTTTCTCCGCGCGGTGCGGGCGCGCGAGGTCGACGTGATCATCGGCACTCAAGTGGTCGCCAAGGGTCATAATTTCCCGTGGCTCACCTTGGTTGGCGTGGTCGACGCGGACCTTGGTCTGGCGGGCGGCGATTTGCGGGCGTCGGAGCGGACCTATCAGCTGCTGCATCAGGTCGCCGGCCGCGCCGGGCGGGCGGAACGTCCGGGCCGTGTACTGTTGCAGACCCATGTGCCTGAGAACCCGGTAATGCAGGCCCTGGTGGCCGGCGATCGAGACCGTTTCCTCGAACAGGAGGCTCTGATGCGGCGCCAGGCCGGGATGCCGCCCTTCGGTCGGTTGGCCGGCATTGTGATCTCCGCCCCGGACGCCGCCCGGGCCGATGCGGCGGCGCGGGCCGTCGCCCGGGCGGCACCACGTCTGGCGGGGGTTGAGGTGCTCGGCCCGGCGCCGGCGCCCTTGGCTCTGTTGCGCGGCCGGCACCGCCGCCGTCTGCTGGTCAAAACCAGACGGGACGTCAATATACAGCGTGTGCTGCGCGACTGGTTGACGCCGATCAAATTGGAGAACGCCGTCCGGCTCGGGGTGGACGTGGACCCTTACAGCTTCTTGTGATGTGATAGCCGGGTGGGGAGCGTTGCGTCGGCCGCCCACCCAGCCCATACCGTAAGAACGGGGCGCCAGGGACGAACGCTCGGCCGTGCCGTGACCTGGGGAGCTCCATGACGGATTTCGTCGCTTGGCTGCGCGCGATCGGCCTCGACAAGCATCACGCGGTCCTGGTCGCGAACGACATCGATCTCGATGTGCTGGGCGAGCTCACGGAGGGTGACCTCAAGGAGCTTGGGCTGTCGCTGGGTGATCGCAAGCGCTTGATGCGTGCGGTGGGGCGAAGGACGGACGCCCCGGCGGACACCGATCCTCCGCCCGTCTCGGCGACACCGCCCGCCGAAAAAACCATCCCGACCGGCGACCGGCGACAGGTGACCATCATGTTCGCCGACATCTCCGGTTTCACGCGCATGACGGACACCATGGACGCCGAGGAGGTGCACCATGTGCTGGCCACTTATTTCGGCGTCGTCGACGCGGCGGTCCGTGCCTATGGCGGCACGATCGACAAACACATTGGCGACGCGGCAATGGCGCTGTTCGGCGCGCCGGTCGCCCATACCGACGATCCCGAGCGCGCGGTCCGGGCGGCGCTCGACATCCATCGTGCCCTGGCCGATCTGGATCCACCGCTGACGGCGCATATCGGCATCGCCAGTGGGTCGGTTCTGGCCGACCGTACCGGCAGCGCGCATCTGGAGGAGTATACGGTCACCGGCGCCGCGGTGAACTTGGCGGCGCGGCTGCAGGACCGAGCCGGGGCGGGCGAGACACTGATTTCCGGCGCGGTTCACGCGGTCGTCGGTGAGCTGGTTCGCTGCGAGGCTCTAGGCGAGATCGGCTTCAAGGGCATCGACGCGCCGGTGGCTGTCTGGTCGGTGTTGGCGTTGACGGCGGGTTCCGTCACCGACCCGGATCGGCCGTTCGTCGGACGAAGCCGCGAGCGACGGCAACTCGCGGCGGTACTTTCCGAGTGTCTGGAGGGCCGCGCCGGTCAGGCAGTGTTGATCCGAGGCGAACCAGGCATTGGCAAGACCAGTCTGGTCGACTGGTTCCAAGCCGAGGCGGAGCAAGCCGGCGCCGTCTGTCACACTGGGTTGGTGCTTGATTTCGGGGTTGGAAAGGGCCGCGACGCCATGCCCGCCCTGGTGCGGAGCCTGCTGGATATCCGGTTGGGTTCCGGCAAGCAGGCACGGCGTGCCGCCGCCGAGGGATCCCAAGCCGATGGCCGGCTGCCGGCGGACGCTATGGTGCACTTAAACGCCCTGCTCGATCTGCCGCAGCCGGAGACGTTGCGGGCGATCCATGGCGCCATGGACAACCGCGCGCGGATTGCCGGGCGTGCGCAGGCGATCGCCACTTTAGTGGCCGAGACCGGGCGCCGGGCGCCGCTGGTGCTGCGGGTTGAGGACATACACTGGGCCGACGGTGAGCTGTTGGGTCAGCTCGCCGCGATCGCCCGGGTCATCGCGACGGTTCCGGTCATTTTAGTGATGACGACGCGGATCGACGGCGACCCGATTGACAGCGCTTGGCGTACTCTGGTGCGGGACTGTCCGATGACCACGATCGACCTTGGCCCGTTGCCCGAGGACGAGGCCATGACGTTGGCGGAACGTTACCTCGACATGAACGATCGTCGTGTCCGCGCCTGCGTCGACCGGGCGGCGGGGAACCCTTTCTTCCTTGATCAATTGCTGCGCGACGCCGAAGCGAACACGCAAGACGGCGAGGCGGCTGGGGTGCCCGGTTCAATTCAAAGCATCGTGCAGGCTCGGCTCGACGCACTCTCAACCAGTGATCGGTCGGCGTTGCAAGCGGCGGCGGTGCTCGGTCAACGCTTTGCTCCGGACGCGGTGAGCTTTGTGATCGAGAGCGCCGCCTATGACTGCTCGATGCTGGTCGGCCATCAACTGGCGCGGCCGGAAGGGGACGGATATCTGTTCGCCCATGCCTTGGTGCGCGACGGCATATACGCGTCGATGCGGCGCGATCGACGGCGGGCGCTGCACGCCCGGGCGGCGGCATGGTATCGGGATCGCGATACGTCGCTTTATGCCCGGCATCTGGATGAAGCCGGCGATCCAATGGCGGCACCCGCCTATCTTGCGGCGGCCGATGAACAACGTGCGGCCTACCGCTATGACCGGGCACTGCCGCTGGTCGAGCGGGGCCGAGCGTTGGCGACTGATCGGACCGAGCGGTTTACCTTGGCCTGCGCCAACGCCGAGATCTTGGGACTCCTTGGTGACAACGCGGAGTCGATCATCGTTTACACCCAAGCGCTCGATCTCGCCGGGAACCCGGAGGAGGAGGCCCGTGCACGGTTGGGCCGCGCCGGCGGCATGCGGATTCTTGACGACTACGACGGCGCATTCACCGAGCTGGAGCGGGTGGAGGCGATCACCGCCGAGACCGATCATGCCCAACGCGCGCGGGTCTATCATCTTCGCGGCAATCTTAATTTCCCGCTCGGCCGTCACGAGGCCTGCCGACACGCCCATGAGCAGGCGCTGGAGCATGCCCGGCGGTCGGGCGAGCTCGCGCTTGAGACACAGGCACTTGGCGGTTTGGCGGACGCGGCCTATGCCCAGGGCCGTATTCGCAGCGCGCAGGATTATTTCACCCGCTGTGTCGCCGGCGCGCGCGCCCATGGCTTGGCCGGTGTGGAGGTCGCCAATTTTCCGATGGTGGCGTGGACCAATGTGTTGATGGGCGAGTACGACACCGGGCTGCGCTTGGCCGAGGAAGCCATCGCGCTGGCTGAACGGGTTGGCAGCGACCGCGCGGCGGCGATCGCGTACAACGCCACGTCCTGTGTTTTCGTCGACCGAGGTCAGGTTAAGGAGGCGATCGAGGCGTCCGAGGCGATCGTGCGGTTGAGCGATCGCCTGGGCGCCGGCCGGTTGAAATCCTATGGATTGAACATGTGCGCCTTGGCGGCGCTCCTGGCGGGTGATCACGACGCTGGCCGGCGCTATGTGGACGAGGCGCTGGTGGTCGCCGAGCAATCCGCGCTCACTTTTGCCGGTGGTTGGATCTTCGGGGTTCAGGCGCGGATCGCGACGACGGTGGAGGCGATGCGCGGCCACCTTGAGCGAGGCGAGGCGCTGCTGTCCGCCGGCGCGCTGGCCCACAACCACTATTTCTTCCGTCGCGAGGCGATCGATGCCTGCCTTGCCTGGAAGTTGTGGGACGAGGCCGAGCGTCACGCCGCCGCATTCGAGAGCTATGTCGGCGGCGAGGGGGGCATATGGGTCGAGTTGGTGGTCATGCGGGCGCGCGCCTTGGCGGCTTGGGCATGCGGTGAGCGGGAAGAGGCCGTGGTGGCCTCGTTGCGCCGGGCGCAGGCGCTGGCCCGCTCCATGGGATGGTGTGGCGCCTTGTCAGACATTGATCGGGCGCTTGCCGGGATACCCGAATAGGAATGTGGAGCGGTTAGGTTTCCGGGTCTCGATAAACCGCGCACGTCAACGTGTCGGGTCCGCTTGCACCCCCCCAATCCATGTGCTAGTCAGGCGCCGCGCCGCTAGGGGGGAGCTCTGCGCGGCCTGTCATGTGTTCATGTGGCGTGCCGGCGGACCCCGGTCGAAAACGGGGCGCGCCGCGCCGATCGAGACGAAGGGGCGTACCCATCGTGGCATCCCAATCCCAAGGCCTCGCCGCACGTTATGCGTTGGCGCTGTACTCGCTCGCCGACGATGAGAAGGTGTTGGACGAGGTTGCCGCCGACCTTGCGGCTTTTCGACAGCTGATGGCCGAGAGCGTGGATTTCGCGCGATTGATCCGCTCGCCGGTGCTGTCGCGCGGCGATCAACGCAAGGGCGTTCTGGCGGTCGCCGAAAAAGCCGGAGCCCAGGCGCTGACCGCCAAATTCCTGGGTGTTCTGGCCGCCAACCGCCGATTGTTCGCGCTACCCGATATGATTGCCGCGTTTCTGGCTGAGTTGGCGCATCGCCGGGGCGAGGTGGCGGCCGAGATCACCTCCGCCGTCGCATTGTCCGACGACGAGGTCCGAGCGGCCACCGATGCGCTGCGCAAGGTGGTCGGCCAGAAGGTTTCCGTGAATGTGTCCGTCGATCCGGCGTTGATCGGTGGACTGATCGTGCGCGTCGGCTCGCGTATGCTCGATAGCTCGCTACGCACTAAGCTGCAGCGCCTGCAGCTCGCCATGAAAGGGATTGGCTGATGGATATCCGCGCTGCCGAAATTTCCGGTATTCTGAAGAAACAGATCGCGAATTTCGGGGCTGAGGCCGAGGTTGCCGAGGTCGGACAGGTATTGTCTGTCGGTGACGGAATCGCCCGCGTCTACGGCTTGGATCAGGTCCAGGCCGGCGAGATGGTAGAGTTCCCGAACGGCATTCGCGGTATGGCGCTGAACCTCGAGAGCGACAACGTCGGCATCGTGCTCTTCGGCGACGATCGCGACATCAAGGAAGGCGACATCGTCAAACGCACCGGCGCCATCGTCGACGCGCCGGTCGGCAAGGGCCTGCTGGGTCGCGTGGTCGATGGGTTGGGCAATCCGATCGACGGCAAGGGCCCGCTGGAGAATGTCGAGCGAATGCGCGTCGAGGTAAAGGCGCCCGGCATTATGCCGCGCAAGTCGGTGCATGAGCCGATGCAGACCGGCCTGAAGGCGATCGACAGCCTGATCCCGATTGGCCGTGGCCAACGTGAATTGATCATTGGCGACCGACAGACCGGCAAGACCGCGATCGCCATCGACACCTTCATCAATCAGAAATCGGTGAATGACGCCGCCGGCGACGACGACACGAAGAAACTGTTCTGCATCTATGTCGCGATAGGCCAGAAGCGGTCCACGGTCGCCCAGATCGTTAAGACGCTGGAAGACTATGGCGCCATGGAATACTCGATCGTGGTGGCCGCTACCGCGTCGGAGCCGGCCCCGCTGCAGTTCCTCGCGCCGTATACCGCCTGTACGATGGGTGAGTTCTTCCGTGACAACGGCATGCACGCGGTGATCGTGTATGACGATCTGTCCAAGCAGGCGGTCGCCTACCGGCAGATGTCGCTGCTGCTGCGCCGGCCGCCGGGCCGTGAAGCGTATCCGGGCGACGTGTTCTACCTGCACTCACGCCTGCTGGAGCGCGCGGCCAAGATGAACGACGCCAATGGCGCGGGCTCGCTGACGGCGTTGCCGGTCATCGAGACTCAGGCCGGCGACGTGTCGGCGTACATTCCGACCAACGTGATCTCGATCACCGACGGTCAGATCTTCCTGGAG